>DASPGT010000085.1:0-4232 GCA_035620475.1 Gaiellaceae bacterium
TGCCTCGGGGTCAGACCCCGAGGCATGGCCGCCGGGGACAAGCGGAGGTCCGAAAGGGGCACTAAGCTCCCCTCGTCATGACCGTCGCGATCGTCGTGATCGTCGCGCTCGTCCTCCTCGCCGGGCTCGCGCTGATCCTGCTCTACAACAAGCTCGTCCGCCTGCGGAACCGCGTGGAGAACGCCTGGGCGCAGGTGGACGTCCAGCTCCGCCGCCGCTACGACCTGATCCCGAATCTCGTTGAGACGGTCAAGGGCTACGCCTCGCACGAGCGCGCCACGTTCGAGGAGGTCACGCAGGCCCGCACGGCCGCCCAGGAGGCCTCGACCGTCCGGGAGCAGGCACGGGCGGAGAACATGCTCACCGCCGCGCTCGGCCGCCTGTTCGCGGTCGCCGAGGACTATCCCGAGCTGCGCGCGACGGAGAACTTCCAGCAGCTGCAGGGCCAGCTCGAGGAGACGGAGTCGAAGATCGCCGTCTCCCGGCAGGTCTACAACGACACCGTCCTCACCTACGACACCGCGCTCGAGACGGTGCCGACCAACGTCGTCGCGGGCATGTTCAGCTTCCAGGAGAAGCCGTACTTCGAGATCGAGGAGCCCGCCCGCGAGGCTCCGCAGGTCCGCTTCTGAGACGGGCCCTCCTCGCGGCGCTCGCGCTGGCCGCGCTCCTCGCGGCGGGCGAGACGGGCGCACAGACCTTCACCCTCACCCACGCCGACGTCCAGGTCGAGGTCGAGGACGACGGCGCCCTCCTGGTCGAGGAGGACATCACCTTCTCCTTCAGCGGCAGCTTCACCGGCGCCTTCCGCGAGATCCCGCTCCGCGAGGGCGAGGCCGTCACCGACGTCGCCGTCGAGGAGGCGGGCCGCGGCTACGCCCCGGGCGCGTCCGCGGAGATCGGCAGCGAGGGCGCCCCGGACACCTTCGGCGTCGCCCAGCTCGGAGACGCAGTCCGCATCGTCTGGCACTACCAGGCCGCCTTCGAGCCCCGGACGTTCACGATCAGCTACCGCCTCACGGGGCTCGCCGTCGCCTACGACGACGTCGTCGACGTGAACCTCCAGGTGTGGGGCGACAGGTGGAAGACCGGCCTCGCGACTCTGAGCTCGAGACTGACCCTGCCGGACGCCGAAGCGCCGATCGACTCCTTCCAGGTCTTCGGCCACCCGGCCTGGGTGAGCGGGGAGACGTTCAAGACGCGGGGCGAGGCCCATCTCCAGGCGTTCGACATCCCCGCCGAGCAGTACGTGGAGCTTCGGGTCGTGTTTCCGCGCGAGCTCCTCACGTCGACCGCCGGAGCCCAGGTGCGCGAGGGCGACGGCCTGCCGTCGATCCTGGCCGAGGAGCAAGAGGACGCCGAGGCGTACGAGCGCGACCGCGACCGCATCGACCGGGCGCTCGACAACCTGCCGCTGACGATCCTCGTCCTCCTCGCACTCGCGACGCTGCCCGCGGCGGCCGTGGTCGCTGCCGTCTGGTTCTTCGCCGGCCGGGAACGGGACACCGGCTACGACCGCGAGTACGAGCAGGAGCCTCCCTCGGAGCTGGCGCCGGCGCTCGTTCCGGTTCTCCTCCGCCAGGGCGGGGCTGCCGGCTCGCAGGAGTTCACGGCCACGCTCTTCGACCTGATCCGCCGCGGCCGCTACGAGGCCGAGCCGACGACGACCACGCGCTCGGTCTTCGGCGGGCTCCGCTCCGAGGAGATCGCCGACCTCCAGCTCTCCCCCGGGAACGCGGCCGAGCCGCTGACGCCCTGGGAGAAGCCGGTCGCCGCGGTCGTCGACGACGTCCTTGCGCCCGGCCCACGGGCGCTGTCGACCTTTCGGGACGTGATCTCCGACGACCGGAAGGCGAACTCCGAGCGGTTCCAGACGTTCAAGAGCGCCGTCGGGCACGAGGCCGGCTCGCAGCGGTGGTTCCAGAACGCGGGCGCGCTGGGGCTCGCCGCCGGCGTCGCCGTCTTCGCGCTCCTGGCGGCGATCCTGCTCGCCCTCGGGATCACCGGCTTCCGCGAGGCCGCGCCCCAGTGGGCGAACCTCGTCCAGATCGCGCTCGGCGCGTGTGCCGCCGTCAACGCGGGCCTGCTCCTGGTGGCCGCGTTCTTCGTGCGCCTCTGGCGGCGGAGGACGCCGGCCGCCGAGCGCGAGGCCGAGCGCTGGGAGGCCTTTCGCCGCTACCTCACCGACTTCCCGCGCCTGCACGAGGCGCCGCCGGCCTCGCTCGAGCTCTGGGAGCGCTTCCTCGTCTACGGGATCGCGTTCGGCATCGCCGACCGCGTCCTCCAGGGAGCCCACCTGCACATGCCGGAGCAGCTGCACGAGGCGAGCGCGATCTACTGGGTGAGCCCCAACGGCGACCTCGGATCCGGCGCGTCGTCGCTCGCCATCGACGACCTGGCCTCCGGTTTCGGCTCGGCGCTCTCCCCGCCGTCGAGCTCGGGCGGTGGCGGCGGCTTCTCGGGCGGCGGAGGCGGAGGGGGCGGCGGCGGTGGCGGCGGGGCCTGGTAGGCGCTAATCGCCCCAGCCCGCCGGCGGCTCGTGCCTGCCGTCCTCGACGTGCCAGTACTCGCGGAGCTCCTCGCAGCGACCGCCCTCGGCGAAGCGGAGGAGCAGGCAGCCGGGCAGCGTGATCCACGCGCCCTCGTCGCGCATGATCGCCCACCACTCGACGACGACCTTGCTGCCCTCGACGACGGGCTCGCCGAAGCGGAGGTCGAGCTCCTCCTGCGTCGAGGTGGCGCGGGCCCAGTAGTCACGGATCCCCTCGGAGCCCGCGTGGGGCTGGCGGAACGGGCTCGAGCGGTAGACCGCGTCCTCGGTGAAGAGCGCCGCGGCCGCCTCGGGGTCCCGCCCGACCCAGGCCCGCCCGTAGGCCGCGATCCACTCCTCTGCGTTCATGCTCGACCCCTCCTCAGCTCGTAGAGCGCGATCGCGCCCGCGGTTGCGACGTTCAACGACTCCGCCGCCTCGGCCTGTGGGATCGTGGCGACGAGGTTGGCGGCGCCGACCACCTCGTCGGGCAGGCCATCACGCTCGGCGCCGAGGACGACGATAACGCGTTCCGGCAGGTCGAGCCGGGGGAGCGGCTCCGCTCCGCGCGGGACGAGCGCGAGCCGCGGGACGTCCTGAGCGTCCCCGAAGCCGCCGAGCGGCACGCGGAAGATCGCGCCGGCGGACGCGCGCAGCGCCTTCGGGCCCGTCGGGTCGGCGCAGCCCTGCGAGAGGAGGACGAACGCGGGCCCGAGCGCGTCGGCGGCGCGGAGGAGCGTGCCCACGTTCCCGGGGTCGGACACGCGCCAGAGCGCGAGGCCCACCGGCAGGTCGAGCGAGCGAGGCAGGTCGGCCCGCCGGAAGACCGCCACGACCCTGGCCGGATGAGGCAGCGTCGAGAGCCCCGCCATCACCTCCGGCGCGACCTCCTCGGCCCCGGCCAGCCGCTCCGCGAGCGCCGGCCGCTCCGCGTCGACGAGCGCCTCCACGGGCGCGAGCCCGGCATCGAGCCCAGACGCGACGAGGTCCTCGCCCTCGCACGCGAAGAGCCCGAGCTTGTCGCGCTGCCGGCGCGACGCGAGCTTGCGGACGAGCTTGACCCGCGGGTTGGCCGCGGAGGTGATCACCGGAGAAGCCTAGGTGCGGCTAGGCCTCGAGCGCGGCCTTGGCCCGCTCGGCGATCTTCGAGAACGCCGCGGGATCGTGAACCGCGATGTCGGCGAGCGCCTTGCGGTCGAGCTCGATCTCCGCCTTGCGGCAGCCGGCCACGAACTGGTTGTAGGAGAGGCCCTCCTGGCGCGCGGCCGCGTTGATGCGCACGATCCAGAGCCGCCGGAAGACGCGCTTCTTCTTCTTCCGGTCCCGGTAGGCATGGTTGTCGGCCTTCTGGACGGCCTCCTTGGCCTTCCGGTACGAGATCGAGCTCTGGCCGACGTAGCCCTTGGCGCGCTCCAGCACCTTCCGGCGCTTCTTGCGCGCGTGAACGGATCGCTTGACGCGGGGCATTCCTTCCTCCTCCTGCCGCTACCGCCCGAGCAGGCGCTTGACCTCGCGGACGTCGCTCCCGTCCACGGCCTGGTCGTTGCGGAAATCGCGCCCGCGCTTGGCGGACTTCTTCTCGAGGTTGTGGCTCTGCATGGCATGGCGCCGCCTGAGGCGGCCCGTGCCGGTGATCTTGAACCGCTTCTTCGCGGCCGAGTTGGTCTTCTGCTTAGGCACTTTGAGCTGCTCCCACTTCCCG
>DASPGT010000086.1:0-4403 GCA_035620475.1 Gaiellaceae bacterium
TCGCTCGTCGGCAAGGAGCCGCACAAGGGCGTCAACCCCGACGAGGTCGTCGCCGTCGGCGCCGCCATCCAGGCCGGTGTCCTCAAGGGCGAGGTCAAGGACGTCCTCCTGCTCGACGTCACGCCGCTCTCGCTCGGCATCGAGACGAAGGGCGGCGTGTTCACGACGCTGATCGAGCGGAACACCACCATCCCGAAGAAGAAGTCCGAGACGTTCACGACCGCCGAGGACAACCAGCCGTCGGTCGAGATCCACGTCCTCCAGGGCGAGTCGGAGATGGCCGCGTTCAACAAGACGCTCGGCAAGTTCCAGCTCGTCGGGATCCCACCCGCGCCGCGCGGCATGCCGCAGGTCGAGGTCGCCTTCGACATCGACGCGAACGGCATCATCAACGTGTCCGCCAAGGACCTCGGCACGGGGAACCAGCAGCAGATCCGCATCGAGGGCGGCTCCGGGCTCGACGAGAACGAGGTCGAGCAGATGATCGCCGAGGCCGAGGCCCACGCCGAGGAGGCGCACAAGCTCCGCGAGCTGGCCGAGGCGCGCAACCAGGCGGAGACGCTCGTCTACTCGACCGAGAAGAGCCTCGCCGAGCACCGCGACTCCCTCGACGAGGAGACGGTGAAGACGATCGAGGAGCGGCTCGAGGCTCTCAAGGCCGTCGCCGACGGCGACGACGTGGCGCAGATCCGCTCGAAGAGCGAGGAGCTGATGGAGGCCGCGCACAAGCTGGCGCAGGCCGTCTACGAGAAGGTGCAGGCCGAGCAGGCCGCCGCCCAGCCGAGCGCCGGCAACGGCGAGGCCGTCAGCGACGACGAGGTCGTCGAGGAGGCGGACTACGAGGTCATCGACGAGGAGGCGAAGCAGTCGTAATGGCCTCCGAGGAGACCACCGGCCCGGAGCAGGCCGAGAAGGCGATGGCCGAGCTGGAGGAGCGCATCGAGCTCCTCGAGCGCGAGCGCGACGAGGTGATCGACGACCTGAAGCGGGTCGCCGCCGACTTCGACAACTACCGCAAGCGGGCGCTGCGCGACCAGGAGGCGTTGGTCGCGCGCGCCCACGAGCGGCTGGTCAAGGAGCTCCTGCCCGTCGTCGACGACCTCGAGCGGGCGCTCGTCGCCGCCGAGGAGCACGAGGAGGCGCAGCTCGAGGAGGGCGTCCGGCTCGTGCATCGCGAGCTGCGCGACGCGCTGGCCAAGGAGGGGCTCGTCGAGATCGAGACCGACGGCGAGTTCGACCCGCACGTCCACGAGGCGCTGCTGACGCAGCCGTCCGACGAGGACGACGGCGCCATCCTCCAGGTGATCCAGAAGGGATACCGGCTCGGTGACCGGGTGCTCCGGCCCGCGCGCGTCGTCGTGTCCCAGGGGCCCGCGGAGTGAGGGATCTCTACGAGGTCCTGGGCGTCCCGAAGTCGGCCTCCCCTGACGAGATCAAGAAGGCCTACCGGAAGCTCGCCCGCAAGCACCACCCTGATTCCAACCCGGGTGACGCCGCCGCGGAGGAGCGTTTCAAGGAGCTCCAGGACGCCTACGACGTCCTCTCCGACCCGGAGAAGCGCAAGCAGTACGACCAGCTCGGGCCGCGCATGTTCGACGGGGCCGGGGCCGGCGGGCCCGGTGGGTTCACCTGGTCCGGGAACGTCGGCGACCTCGGCGACCTGGGCGATCTCTTCGGCGGGCTGTTCGGGCGCGGCGCGGGCGCCGGCGCGGCCGGGGGCCGGGCGCGCCGGCGAGGCCAGCGCGGCGCCGACGTCGGCGTCACGCTCACGCTTTCCTTCGAGGACTCCCTGAACGGGCTCACCACGAAGATCCCGGTCGAGCTCGAGACCGCCTGCTCCACCTGCAAGGGCACCGGCGCCGAGCCCGGCACGAGGCCGGTCATCTGCCCGGAGTGCAGGGGCCGCGGGGTGACGTCCGAAGACGAGGGCTTCTTCGCCTTCTCCCGGCCGTGCCCCCGCTGCCGCGGCAACGGCACCGTCGTCGAGAAGCCGTGCCGGACGTGCGGCGGCTCCGGGCGGGAGCGGCGGACGAAGCGCTACACGGTGAAGATCCCCGCCGGCGTCAAGGACGGCACGCAGATCCGCCTCAAGGGCAAGGGCGAGGCCGGCTTCGACGGCGGGCCGCCCGGCGACCTGATCGTGACCACCAGGGTCGCGCCCTCGCCGCTCTTCGAGCGCCGCGGCTCCGACCTCGTCATCGACGTGCCGGTCACCTACGCGGAGGCCGCGCTCGGCGCGGAGGTCGAGGTGCCGACGCCCGAGGGCCGCGTCGCCCTCAAGGTTCCCGCCGGGTCGCAGGACGGCAAGCTTCTGCGCATCCGCGGCCGGGGCGCGCCGAAGCTGAACGGCGGCGGCAAGAAGGGCGACCTCCTCGCCCGCATCCACGTCGACGTCCCGACGAAGCTGACGAAGGCCGAGCGCGAGGCCATCGAGGCGCTCGGGAAGGCGACCACCCGCGACGTCCGCGAGAAGCTGAGGACGTGATGGACGACCGCCCGCGCTACATGATCTCCGTCGCCGCCGAGCTCGTCGGCATGCACCCGCAGACGCTGCGCGTCTACGAGGCGAAGGGCCTCGTGCGCCCGCGGCGCACGCCCGGCAACACGCGCCTCTACTCCGAGTCCGACCTGGAGCGCCTGCGCCTGATCCAGCGGCTGACGACCGAGCTCGGCCTCAACCTCGCCGGCGTCGAGACCGTGCTTCGGCTCGAGGACGAGCTGGCGCGCGTGCGCCGGCGCCTCGAACGGCTCGAGCGCGAGATGCGCGACGAGGTGCAGCGCGTCCACCGCCAGTACCGGCGCGAGATCGTGCTCTACACCGACCCGGGTGAGACGCTCCCCCAACCCACGAAGAGGACATGGACTTCAACAGGCTGACCATCAAGTCGCAGGAGGCCGTCGGCGCCGCCCAGGAGCTGGCGCGGCGCAGCGGCAACCCCGAGATCTACCCCGAGCACCTGGTGCTCGCGCTCCTCGACCAGGAGCTGCCCCGCACGCTGGTCGAGCGCGCGGGCGCGTCGGTCGCGGACGTCCGCGCCCGCGCCGAGGCCGCGCTCTCCGCGAAGCCGGCGGTCCAGGGTGCCGCGGCGCAGCAACCGCGGATCTCCACCGCCTTCTCCGAGGTGCTCGACCACGCCGAGGAGGAGATGCGGAAGCTCGAGGACGACTACGTCTCCACGGAGCACCTGCTCCTCGCGCTCGACGTCGTCCCGCGCGATGCGCTCCTCGCGGCGCTGAAGGACGTGCGCGGCTCCCAGCGCGTCACCTCCCAGGATCCCGAGGGCTCCTACCAGGCGTTGGAGAAGTTCGGCCGCGACCTCACCGAGCTGGCCGAGCAGGGCAAGCTCGACCCGGTGATCGGGCGCGACGAGGAGATCCGCCGCGTCATCCAGGTGCTCTCGCGCCGGACGAAGAACAACCCGGTGCTGATCGGCGACCCGGGCGTGGGCAAGACCGCCATCGCCGAGGGCCTCGCCCAGCGCATCGTCGCCGGCGACGTCCCCGAGGGGCTCAAGGGCAAGCGCGTCTGGGCGCTCGACATCGGTGCGCTCCTCGCCGGCTCCAAGTACCGCGGTGAGTTCGAGGAGCGGTTGAAGGCCGTCCTCACGGAGATCAAGGAGTCCGAGGGCGAGATCGTCCTCTTCATCGACGAGCTGCACACGATCGTCGGCGCGGGCGCCGCCGAGGGCGCCGTCGACGCCGCCAACATGCTCAAGCCGATGCTCGCGCGCGGGGAGCTTCGCGCCGTCGGCGCGACGACGCTCGACGAGTACAGAAAGCACATCGAGAAGGACGCAGCGCTCGAGCGCCGCTTTCAGCCGATCTTCGTCGGCGAGCCTTCGGTCGCGGACACGATCGCGATCCTCCGCGGCCTGAAGGAGCGCTACGAGGCCCACCACGGCGTCCGCATCCGCGACGCCGCGCTGGTCGCGGCCGCCGTGCTCTCCGACCGCTACATCTCCGACCGCTTCCTGCCAGACAAGGCCATCGACCTGGTGGACGAGGCCGCGTCGCGCCTGCGCATGGAGATCGACTCCTCGCCGCTCGAGCTGGACGAGGCCGAGCGCCGCGTGCGCCAGCTCGAGATCGAGCTCGCCGCCATGGCCAAGGAGACCGAGGACGTGCGCGAGCCGGTCGAGCGCGAGCTCGCCGACGCCAAGGCGCACCGCGACGAGCTGGCAGCGCGCTGGGCGAAGGAGAAGGAGCAGCTCGACCGCGTCGGCGAGATCACGCAGAGGATCGACGACCTCCGCATGGAGGCCGAGCGCGCCGAGCGCGCCGGCGACCTGCAGCGCGTCGCCGAGATCCGCTACGGCGAGCTGCCCGCGCTCGAGGCCGAGCTGGCCGAGCGCGAGGAGCAGGAGTTCGAGCCGATGGTGAAGGAGGAGGTGGACGAGGACGAC
>DASPGT010000087.1:0-12436 GCA_035620475.1 Gaiellaceae bacterium
ACTCGGCAAACCCTCCGAAGACGGTCTGCCAGTAGTAGGACGCGCTCGGATTCTGGAGCGGGCCGGTGAAGTTGTACCAGCGGTCGAAGTTGTAACAGACGGCCTCCGCGTTGAACGGCTCGCCGTCGTGGAACGTGACACCATCCCGCAGCGCGAACGTGTACTCCAGCCCGTCCTCGGAGATCTCCCAGCTCTCCGCGAGGCCCGGCTCGAGCTCCGTCGTGCCCGGCTTGAGCGAGACGAGCGACTCGTAGATCTGGTCGATCGCCCTGAGCGACTCGCCGTCCGAGACGAGCGCGCCGTCGAGAACCACCGGATCGGCGGCGGTACCGAAGACGAGGTCCCCACCGGCCTCGCCTCCGCCGTCTTCCTCGGTGGCGCTTGTGGTGTCCCCCGCGCCTTCGTCGTCATCGTCACCGCCGCACCCGGCCGCGCCGAGAGCGAGCAGCAACGTGGCGAGAAGCAGGAGGACCCTGAACGACGTTCCCCTCACATCCTCTCCTTTGCTGAGTGTTTCCCTGCCCTGCCCTGCGGCAGGGAGTATCCAGGAGGTTGGACGAGCGCGCCGTGCCTCCGGTTAGCCGTGCTGACGCTCCACGACTTCCGGCCAGGGTGAAGCGAGGCGGTGAACCAACCACCGGGGGATGGATGAAGCAGGTCTGCTCCACGCATGCTTCGGGGCAGCGAACTTGCCGGCCGGCCCCGATGCGGCGGGGGCACTGGCCGGCGAAAGCCGGGGTGGGGACTCCATGCGGTGGGTTCCCGCCCCGCCGCTCCTCCGAGGGAAATGCTGTGCGCGCGGCGCGGCCGGCGGAGGAGGGCTGAGGACGCCTGTGAGGGGGCTACGCGGCGACCGAGGCGAGCTCGCGGAGAGCCGCGAGGCGCTGGAGCGCCTGGCCCTCGAGCTGGCGGACGCGCTCGCGCGTGAGCCCGAGCTCGGCGCCGATCGCCTCGAGCGTCCACGGGTCGCCCTCGAAGCCGAAGCGAAGCTCGAGGATGCGCCGCTCGCGCTCGGGGAGCGCGTCGAGCGCCTTGCGGACGCCCTGCTTGCGCAGCGATTCCTCGGCCTCGTCGAACGGATCGGCGGCCTCGCGGTCGGCGAAGAGGTCGCCCAGCTCGCCCTCGTCGTCGGAGCCGACGCTCTGGTTCAGCGAGACCGACGCCTGCGCGGCGGAGAGCGCCTCGTCGACGTGCTGTACCGGCAGCCCGGTCGCCTCGGCGAGCTCCTCGCGGGTCGCGTCGCGGCCGAGCTCGACCTCGAGCCGGCGGGCGGCCCGGCCGAGCTTCTGCTGGCGCTCGACGACGTGGACGGGGACGCGGATCGTGCGCGCGTTGTTCGCGACGGCGCGCTGCACCGAC
This sequence comes from Gaiellaceae bacterium, assembly GCA_035620475.1. Classification (GTDB taxonomy): domain Bacteria; phylum Actinomycetota; class Thermoleophilia; order Gaiellales; family Gaiellaceae; genus JAIBJN01. The sequence continues at coordinate 1,360 of DASPGT010000087.1, forward strand.
TGGCGGATCCACCAGGTCGCGTACGTGGAGAACTTGAAGCCGCGGCGCCAGTCGAACTTCTCGACGGCGCGGTTGAGGCCGAGCGTGCCCTCCTGGATCAGGTCGAGGAAGGGGACGCCCAGGCCGCGGTAGCCCTTGGCGATGGACACGACCAGGCGGAGGTTGGACTCGATCATGCGGCGCTTGGCGAGCAGGTCGCCCTTCTCGAGGCGCTTGGCGAGCGCGACCTCCTCGGCGGCGGTGAGCAGCTTGTGGCGGCCGACGTCGGCGAGGAAGAGCTGCAGGCTGTCGCCGGCGCCGGTGGCAACGGTCTCGGCGACGACCGGCACGGCCTCCTCGGCGGGAGCGCCGATCTCGAGGCCGATCGTCTCGAGCTCGTGGGTCACCTCGGCCATCTCCTCGTCGCCCAGGTCGAGCTCCAGCGCGAGCGCCTCCAGCTCGGCGGGCTCGACGTAGCCGCGCTCCTCCGCGTTTTCGAGGAGATGGCGGCCCGCCGGCGTCTCAAGCACTTCGTGCATGGAGTTCTGACTCACCTTGTTTCTCTAGATCCTTTCGCCAAACCACGGCAGGTTGGATTGCGGCTCACCCTCAGAAACGTTCTCACTCTATGACGCATTCCCTTGCCGGCCTACCCGCGGAAGGGTGGCTTAACTTGGGGTTAACGCAAGGCCTGCCCGCAGCGGACGCGGCCTCCCAGAGCTAAGACGCCGCGCGCGCCGAAGTGTTGGCAGTCTCTGGCTGCCGGTCGCCGTTCTCGGCGGCCTCGTCGGCCTCGGGCGGCTGCGGGCGGGGAGCCCGGGCCCACTCCTCGTCGAACTCGACGCGCCATTTGCCGTCCTCGCCCTGCTCGAGGGCGAGCCTCGCCGAGAACGAGCGGCCCGACCGGCCGCGGAACCCGGCGACCGGCTTGGCCGTCTTGCCGGTCTCCATCAGCTCCTTGACGACGGAGACCGGGAGGATCTTGTTCGCCTTCTTCTTCCAGATGACGAAGCCGCACCCCGGGTCGTCCTTCGACCAGCAGGAGTAGCCCTTGCGGTTCTCGATCACGTCGCGGCCGCACACCGGGCACGGGCCCAGGTTGGCGCGCTCGATCTTGATCCCCTTGAGCTTGTCGAGCTCGGCGACCGTGTCGGTCGTGAACTTGACGATGTCGGACATGAAGGCGGGGCGCGTGTCCTCGCCCTGCTCGATGAGGGCGAGCCGGTGCTCCCAGCTCCCGGTGAGCTCCGCGGAGGTCAGGGGATGCTCGCCGAGCAGCGAGATCACCTGGACGCCCTTCTCCGTCGCGTGCAGCGCGCGGCCCTCGCGCTCGAGGTAGCCGACCTGGATGAGCCGCTCGATGATCGACGCGCGGGTCGCGGGCGTGCCGATGCCGGAGCCCTTCATCGCCTCGCGGAGCTCCGCGTCCTGGATGTCCTTGCCCGCGGTCTCCATGGCGCCGAGGAGCGAAGCCTCCGTGTAGCGCCGCGGCGGCTGCGTCTCCTTGCGGAGCGACTCGACCGAGCGCGTCTCGACGTCCTCGCCCTGCTCGAGCCTCGGCAGGAGCTGGTCGCCGCCCGAGTCGTCCTCGTCGCCGGGCCTGGCCGCCTCCTCGCCGTAGACGGCCTTCCACCCGGCCTCGATCAGGACTCGGCCGGACGTGCGGAAGACGTGCTCCGCGACGGTCGTCTCCACCCGCGTCCGCTCGTAGACGGCGTCCGGGTGGAAGACGGCCAGGAAGCGCTTGGCGACCAGGTCGTAGATGCGGCTCTCGTCCGGGCCCATCCTGGTGAGGTCGTGGCTCGAGCGGGTGGGGATGATCGCGTGGTGGTCCTCGACGCGCTCGTTGTTGACGACGCGGCCGAGGGGGAGCTTGTCCAGGCGCGTCACATACGAGGCGCCGGCCGCGTAGCGCTCGTGGCGCCCGACGAGGGCCGCCGTCGGCTTGATCTCGCCGATCATGTCCGACGTGAGGAAGCGCGAGTTGGTGCGCGGGTACGTGATCGCCTTGTGCTCCTCGTAGAGCTTCTGCGCGGCGGCGAGCGTGCGCCGCGCGCTGAAGCCGAACAGCGTGTTCGCATGCCGCTGGAGCGAGGTGAGGTCGTAGAGGAGCTGCGGCGCCTCGCGCTCGTCCTTCTTCTCGAGCTTCGTGATCGTGCCCGGCCGTCCGGTCGTCTCCTCGACGATCGTCTTCGCCTCGTCCTCGGGGATGCGCTTGCCGCCCAGGTAGCGGCCGCTGTAGAGCCGCTCCCCGGTCGCGGCGAAGCGCGCCTCGACGAGCCAGTACGGCTCGGGGACGAAGGCGCGGATGTCGAGCTCGCGGCGGACGACGAGCGCGAGCGTCGGCGTCTGCACCCGGCCGAGCGAGACCGCGCCGTCGAAGGCGGCGCGCAGGCGGATCGAGGCCGCGCGCGTGGCGTTCATGCCGACGAGCCAGTCGGCCTCGGAGCGGGACCGCGCCGCCTCCTCGAGCAGGCGCATCTCCTCGCCGTCGCGCAGGTGCTCGAAGGCCTCCTGGATCGCCGACTTCGTCATCGAGTTGAGCCAGAGCCGCTTGACCGGCTTCTTCACGCCTGCGGTCTCGTAGAGGTAGGCGAAGATGAGCTCGCCCTCCCGCCCGGCGTCGCAGGCGTTCACGATCAGCTCGACCTCGGAGCCCTTCATGAGCTTGTGGACGGCGTTGAGCTGCTTCTTCGCCTTGTCGTCGTTGGGGATGAGCTTGAACTTCTCCGGCACGATCGGCAGGTCGGCGAACCGCCACTTCTTCAGCTTCTCGTCGTACTGGTCGGGCTCGGCCAGGCCGACGAGGTGGCCGACGGCCCAGGTGATCACGTAGTCGCCGCCGGCCAGGTGCGTCTTGTCCTGGCTCTGCTTGAAGGCACCCGGCAGCGTGGCCGCGAGATCGCGGCCGACGGAGGGCTTCTCGGCGATGACGAGCGTCTTCGGCACGGCGGTCACGTTAGCAATGGGCGAAACGGCAAGAATGGTGCCGAGCTTGAGACCCCTTCTGGCCATCGACGGCGACAACCTGGCCCACCGGGCCTTCCACGCCCTGCCCTCGTCCATCAAGGACGGCGCCGGCAACCAGGCGAACATGATCGTCGGCTTCGCCAACATGCTTCTGCGGGCGTGGGAGGAGGAGCGCCCGCGCACGGTCTTCGTCGGCTTCGACTCCGTCGGCGTCCCCACGTACCGGAACGAGCTCCTGCCCGAGTACCAGTCGGGGCGTGACTTCCCGCCCGTGCTCACCTCGCAGCTCGACCGGCTGCCCGAGCTGGTCGGGTCGCTCGGCTTTCCCTGGGCGAAGGCGGACGGCTACGAGGCCGACGACTTCCTCGGCGCGGCCGTGGCGACCGAGGAGGCCGGGGGCGGCGAGGCGCTCGTCCTCACGAACGACCGCGACCTCTTCCAGCTGGCGAGCGGGCAGACCACCATCCTCCGTCCGCGCGCCGGCCAGCGCGAGCTCGAGCACGTCGGCCCGGCCGAGGTGAAGGAGATCTACGGCGTGGCGCCGGAGCTCGTGCCCGACTTCGTCGCCCTCCGCGGCGACCCCTCGGACCGCATCCCCGGCGCGAAGGGGATCGGGCCGGGCCGCGCGGCCGGAATCCTGGCCAAGCACGGCTCCCTGGAGGCCTGCCTGGAGGCGGGCGGCTTCCCCGACCAGGCGGACGCGCTGCGCGACTACCTGCGGATGGCGACGCTGCAGCTGGACGCGCCGCTCCCCGAGCTGCCCGACGTCGAGCCCGACTGGGCGGCCGGCGCGGCGCTCGCCGAGTCCTGGGGGCTGGCGGGAGTGGCGCGCCGCTTCCGCGAGCGGGCCGGCTGACGGGTCTACGATCTCCGCGTGAGCGAGCCGAAGCCGATCAACGTCGCCGACTACGAGGCGCTCGCCGAGGCCTGCTGCGAGCCGGGCTACTGGGGCTACGTCGTCGGCGGCGCGGGCGACGAGCTGACGCTCGCGGACAACCGGGAGGCCTTCCGGCGCCGCGTCCTCCGCCCGCGCATGCTCGTGGACGTGCGCGAGCTCACGACGGCGACGACGGCGCTCGGCGCGGAGATCGAGCTGCCCGTGCTGGTCGCGCCGACCTCGCTCCAGCGGGTGGCCCACCCTGACGGGGAGCCGGCGCTCGCCCGGGCCGCCGCGGCCGCCGGGACGATCTACACGCTCTCGAGCCTCGGCAGCGTGCGGCCGCGCGAGCTGGCCGACGCGGTCGGCGACGGCTCACCGCGGTGGTTCCAGCTCTACTGGTCGAAGGACCGCGGCTTCACGACCGAGCTCGTGGCCGAGGCGGCCGACTCGGGCTTCCGGGCTCTCGTCCTGACGATCGACCTGGTGACGCCCGGACCGCGGGAGCGCGACCTCCGCAGCGGCTTCAGCCTCCCAGCCGACCTTCCCATGCCCAACCTGCCGCGGACCCTCATCGGCGACGGGTACTTCCACGACACGCTCGGCGAGATCCTCGATACCAGCCTGACGTGGCGCGACCTCGAGTGGCTGCGGGCGCAGAGCCCCCTCCCGCTCCTGGTGAAGGGCGTCCTCACCGCCGAGGACGCGCTCCTCGCCTGCGAGCACGGCTGCGCGGGGATCGTCGTCTCCAACCACGGTGGGCGCCAGCTCGACGGGGTGGCGGCCACGCTGGACGCGCTGCCGGAGGTCGTGGAGGCGGTCGCTGGCCGCGCCGAGGTCTTACTCGACGGCGGCGTCCGCCGGGGGACCGACGTCGTCAAGGCGCTCGCGCTCGGCGCGCAGGCGACCATGATCGGCCGTCCGGCGCTCTGGGGCCTCGCCGCCGCAGGCGAGGAGGGCGCGCGCCACGTGCTCGAGCTCTTCCGCGCCGAGGTCCGGCACGCGCTCGTGCTCCTCGGCTGCACGTCGCCCGCCGACGTCGGCCCTCAGCACGTCGGCAACCGGGCGTGATCCCGCTCGTCAGCCACCGGGCGTTCGCGGAGCGCCACCCGACCGGCGGCCACCCCGAAGGGCAGGAGCGGATTCGGGCGCTCCACGCGGCGTTCCCCGACTTCGTCGAGGCCCGGCCGGCCACCGTGGAGGAGATCACCGCCGTCCACGGGCTGGAGCACGTCGAGACCGTGCGGGTCGTCGCCGCGAGCGGCCACCCGACGCTGCTCGACCCGGACACGATCTGCACGGAGACGAGCTTCGAGACCGCGCTCCTCGCCGCCGGCGCGGCCGTGCAGGCGGCCGAGCTCCGGGGCTTCGCGCTCGCCCGGCCCCCGGGCCACCACGCCCTCCCGGACCGCGCGATGGGCTTCTGCCTCTTCAACAACGTCGCCATCGCGGCCCGCTTCGCACAGCTGGAGCTCGGCCTCGAGCGCGTGGCGATCCTCGACTGGGACGTGCACCACGGCAACGGGACGCAGGAGATCTTCTGGGACGACGAGTCCGTCTTCTTCGCCTCCCTGCACCAGTGGCCGTTCTATCCCGGCTCCGGCGGGCCCGGCGAAGGCAACGCGACGACCCTCAACGTGCCGCTCGCGGCCGGGTCCGGCGACGACGCGATGCTGACCGCGCTCGACGACCTCGTCCTCCCCGCCCTCACGGGCTTCGCGCCCGACCTCCTGCTCGTATCGGCCGGCTTCGACGCCGCGGCAACGGATCCGCTGGGCGGGCTCGAGCTGACCGAGGCCGGGTTCGGCGCGCTCGGGGAGCGGGCGGCGGCCGCCTGCGAGCGGGTAGCCTTCGTGCTCGAAGGCGGGTACGACACGCGGGCGCTTCCCGGCCTCGTCGGCGCCGTTCTCGCCGCAGCCTGAGATGGACGTCACGACCGAAACCTTCGAGCAGGACGTGGTCGAGCGGTCGGCGACCGCGCCGGTCGTCGTCGACTTCTGGGCCGAGTGGTGCGGGCCCTGCAAGATGCTGACGCCGGTCCTCGAGAAGGCCGTCGAGGAGCGCGACGGGATCGTGCTCGCCAAGGTCGACACCGACGCGAACCCGGATCTCGCCCAGCGCTTCGACGTGCGCGGCATCCCCAACGTCAAGGCCTTCCGGAACGGGAAGGTCGTCGACGAGTTCACCGGCGCGCTCCCGCCTGCCGCAGTCGAGGCGTTCCTCGACCGGCTGACGGGCCCGCCACCCTCGCAGCGCCTCCTGGAGGAGCTTTCCGAGTCGGGCGAGTTCCCGGAGATCCTCGGCCCGCTCGCCGAGCAGGACCACGAGCGCGTGCTCGAGTGGCTCATCGGCGAGCTCGAGACCGCCGACCCGGAGCGGCGGGAGCGCATCCGCCAGATCATGGTCGCGCTCTTCGGCGAGCTCGGCCCGGAGGACCCGGTGGCGACGCGCTACCGGCGCAGGCTCGCCGCAACCCTCTACTAATTCCAGGATGGACATCATGCGCGCCCCCCGCCGGGACGAGGCGCAGGCCGTGACGGACCTCGTCATCGCCTGCGACATCCACGAGCTCGGCGCCCCGGACTTCGAGCTGGACGACCTGCTGACCGACTGGAACATGCCGGGGTTCGACCTCGAGCGGGACGCCGTGGTGGTCGAGGACGACGGCCGGCTGGTCGCGTACGCCGCGTTCATCCGCAACGACTACGTGGACGTCTACGTCCATCCCGACTACCGGGACCGCGGGCTCGGCGAGCGGCTGCTGGAGTGGTCGGAGCGCCGGGGAGTGGAGCGAGTCGCCCCGGAGACGGAGCTGCGCCTGGGCCAGGTCGTCACCTCCGGCGACGCGTCCGGGCGGCGGCTGCTCGAGAGCCGCGGCTACGAGCCCGTCCGGACCTACTGGAGGATGACGCTGGCACTCGACGAGCGCCCGCCCCCACCCGCGTGGCCGGAGGGAGTCCGGGTGCGGACGTTCGACCAGGAGCGCGACACGCGTGCCGTGTACGGCCTCGTGCAGGACGCGTTTCGCGACAACGAGCGCCACACGGCCGAGTCCTTCGAGGAGTGGCAGGCGTTCATGATCGACCGGGAGGCGTTCGAGCCCGGGCTCTGGTTCATCGCCGAGGCCGAGGGCGAGATCGTCGGCTGCGTCCTCTGCCCGAACTACGAGGACGAGGGCTGGATCCGCCAGCTCGCCGTCGCCCGGGACTGGCGACGCCGCGGCCTCGGCACCGCGCTCCTCCGCCAGGCGATGGCCGAGTTCAGCCGCCGCGGCCGCAGGGAGCTCGGCCTCGTCGTGGACTCGTGGAACCGCACGGGCGCGAAGGAGATGTACGAGCGCGCGGGGATGACCGTGGCGCGCGAGCACGTGCGCTACGAGAAGACGTTCGCCGCTCCGGCGTAACGCGGCACCGAACCGACGGCGCGGCTCTGCCGAACAAAGACTCGGCAGATGCTCTACGACTCGGGAGGTGACCGGATGCCTGCAGGCCGCGACCCGCTTGCGCTGCGCAGCCTTGCATTCCCGCGCGGGCGCGGCAGCCCGTACTCTGTACAGAAACTTGACATAGACCTGACGTTCTTGATACACAACCTGGACACGCTCTCGCGACACAAGGAGAAGAGAACATGACTCATCGCTTCCCGGCCAAGATCGTCACCGCGCTCGCGCTGGTGGTCGTCTTCGCCGTCGCCGCGGTCGGCAGCGCCTCGGCCCAGTCGAGCACACTCACGCTCGTCGGCGACAAGACGAAGCTCGTGACGGATCCGGCGACGACGAAGATCCTGCTCGACGCCGGCATCGTCCCGCAGCCGGTCGGGCCCACGGGCTTCGACGTCCCGCCGCGCAACAAGAAGTCCGTCCGCTACTCGTTCCCGATCACGGGCGGAATGGTCGACGCGGCCACGCTCGCCGGCACGATCGACCACTCGGGCGGCATCAACTTCGTGAACACGAACAACGGGAGCAACCTGCTCCTGACGGACTTCCGCATCGAGATCAACGCCGATCCCGGCCTGACGGCGGCGGTCGGCGGCACCTCGCTCCGGGTCCGGATCCTCGACCTCGACCTCGCCAAGGCGAAGGTTCTCGCCAAGGGCAAGACGATCCGCGTCAAGAACGTCGGCGCCACGCTGACGGCCGACGCCGCCGGCGCGCTCAACGCCACCCTCGGCGTGAGCTTCTTCGCGCCGGGCATCAAGCTGGGCACCGCGCAGGTTTTCGCGCGGGTCTAGATCAGTTCTCTCGGAGAGGCCGCCTCGGAGCCATCCCCGGGGCGGTCTCTTCGCCGTGGGCCGGGTAGGACCCGAAGACGCGGAGCTCGCGCGTCAGCCCGACCACCTCGGCCAGCGTCTCGCTCACGACCTCGTCGAGGGGATGGCCGGCGAGCACGGCGTCGAAGCGGTAGCGCCACGGCGTCCGGGGAATCGGCCTGGAGACGAGCTGGACGAGATCGAGGCGGTGCCGGCCGAACGGCTCGATCGCCCGGTGGAGCGCGCCCGGCTGGTGGTCGGTGACGAACGAGAACGCCGTGCGCCAGCCCTCGCCCTCCCGGTCGAGCCGCGTGTAGGGAGCGACGGAGACGAAGCGCGTGTAGGCCTCCGGATGGTCGCCGACGTCGCCCGCGATCACCGTCAAGCCGTACATCGCCGCCGCCCTCTCGCTGGCGATGGCGGCCTCGGACGGGTCGCCGTCCTCCGCGACCTGGTGCGCGGCGTCCGCGGTCGTGGCGGCGGCGATCGCCGTCGCCCGCGGCATCGCCGAGAGCAGCCGCCGGCACTGGTCGAGCGCGGCCGGATGCGAGCGGACGACCCTGATCTCCTCGAGCGGCACGGCCGCCGGGCCGACCAGGCAGTGCCGGATCGGGAGGATCGTCTCGCCCGTGATCGAGAGCGGCGAGTCGTAGAGCAGGTCGTGGGTCTCGTTCACCGGGCCGGAGAGCGAGCTCTCGATCGGCAGCACGCCGAACGCGACCTCGCGCTCGGCCGTCGCCTCGACGACGGCGATGAAGCTCGGCAGCGAGACGAGGTCCGCCCCGGTCGGGAAGAGCCGGTCGCAGGCCGCGGCGCTGTGCGCGCCGTCGCGCCCCGGATACGCAACGCTCGCAGGTGTCATCCCGCTGAAGTTAGCGGAGCCCTGCGGGCAGGCGGAAGAAGACGTCCTCGCGCGCGATCTCGACGTCCTCGCGGTCGTCGTAGCCGAGCTCTCCGAGGCGCGTGACGACCCGCTCGACGAGGATCTCGGGCGACGACGCGCCGGCCGTGAGCCCGACCGTGTCGTGGCCGTCGAGCCAGGCAGGGTCGAGGTCGGTCTCGTCGTCGACCAGGTACGCGTCCGCACCGCGGCTGCGGGCCACCTCCACGAGGCGGTTCGCGTTGGAGCTGGTCTTCGAGCCGACGACGAGGACGAGCGTGGCCTCCTCGCAGATCGTCTTGACGGCGTCCTGGCGGTTCTGGGTCGCGTAGCAGATGTCCGCCGACGGCGGCCCGACGAGGTCGGGCACGCGCTCGCGGAGCGCGTCGACGACGTCGGCCGTGTCGTCGAGGGAGAGGGTGGTCTGCGTGAGGTAGGCCAGGCTCTGGCCCTCCTCGAGCTCGAGCGCGTCGACGTCCTCGGGCGTCTCCACGAGGACGATCGCGTCCGGAGCCTCGCCCATCGTCCCCTCCACCTCGACGTGCCCGGCGTGGCCGACGAGGGCGATCGTGTGCCCCCGCGCCGCGTAGCGGCGCGCCTCGGCGTGCACCTTGGAGACGAGCGGGCAGACCGCGTCGACGATCTGGAGCCCGCGCTCGGCGCACTTCTCGTAGACCTGCGGCGCGACGCCGTGCGCTGAGAGGACGACGAGCGCGCCCTCGGGCACGTCGTCCTCCGAGTCGACGAAGACGGCGCCCCGCTCCTCGAGGTCGCGGACGACGTGGACGTTGTGGACGATCTCGTGGCGGACGTACACGGGCGGGCCGTGCCGCTCGAGCAGCTTCTCGACGATGTCGATGGCGCGGACGACGCCGGCGCAGAAGCTCCTGGGGCTGGCGACGAGGACGCGCTTGCTCACGCGGGAGCCTCCGGCGCGAGCGCGGCCGCGGCCGCGCGCAGCGAGGCGAGGGCCTCCCTGGCCGCGAGGGCGGTGCGGAGCGCGGTGCGGGGCTCCGCCAGGAAGGCGCGCGCGACCGCACGCCGGTCGGTGCGCCCGTCGGGCAGGGCGGCGTGCGCGAGGCGGCCCACCGGCCGCTCGGGCGTGTCGGAGATCGCGCGCACGACCCCGGCGAGGCGGCCGGTTGCGGCGAGCGCGGCGCTTTCGGTGTCCACGGCGACGGCGCCGGTCTCGCGCGCGAGCTCGCGGCGGGCGACGGAATCGTCGACGACGACTCCGGCGTCGCAGACAACCGCGGCCAGCGCGCCGGGGACGCGCAGGGGCTCGTCCTCCCAGAGCACCGTGCCGTCGGCGTCGACGACCCGGCGGGCGCTCACGAGCGTGCCCGGCGCGAGCCCCGAGACGAGCCCGCCGGCGAGACCGAACGAGACCAGCCTCCCCTCGGGGAGCGGCAGCCCGGCCTGGAACCCGATCCGCGCCGTCCGCGCCTGCGCGCTCCGCGCGGCGCCCTCCTCGGCCGCGAGGGCGCAGGCGAGCGTCAGCGGCTCGGCCGCTACCGCAGCGTCCACGCGAGGCTCCTGACGGTCTCCTTCACGCTCGAGGTCGTCGCGATCGTCGCGGCGGGCTCGAAGCCGGAGTGGATGCCGCAGTGCTCGCAGCGATGGTCGTTCCCGGGGCCGTACCGCTCCCACTCGATCCCGTTCACGAGCGCCTCGTACGTCGGGAAGATGCCGTCGGTGAGCAGGTAGCAGGGGCCCTTCCAGCCGTAGGGGTTCCGGGTGACCGACCCCCACGGCGCGCACGGGAGCATCTTGTCGCCGGTGAGGAAGTCCTGGTAGACCGGGCTCGCGAGCCAGCGGTAGCCGTGCTTTCGCACCGCGTCGCGGATGAGGCGGAACTTCGCCTCGTGCTCGTCGCGCGTCATCGTCAGGGCCGGGTCGATCTGCGAGTACTGGTAGCCGGGCGCGACGAGCATCCCGTCGATGCCGACCTCCTCCGTGAGGTAGCGCATCATCTCGATGACGTCGTCGACCTCGGTCTCCTTGAACGTCGTCGTGTTCGTCGTGACCCGGAAGCCCTTCGCCCGCGCGGCCTTGATGGCGCTGATGGCGATGTCCCAGAGGCCCGGGTAGTCGCAGATGTAGTCGTGGATCTCCTGCAT
>DASPGT010000088.1:0-11349 GCA_035620475.1 Gaiellaceae bacterium
GCAGGTTACCCACGTGTTACTCACCCGTTCGCCGCTTTCCCCAGGGCCGAAGCCCTGGTTCTCGCTCGACTTGCATGTGTTAGGCGCGCCGCCAGCGTTCGTCCTGAGCCAGGATCAAACTCTCCGTGAAGACCTTTCGCAGTCAGACCCCGGAGGGCCTGGTTGCTAACGGGTTCAGGTTGAGCTTGAGCTCAAAGTCCCCTCCGTGAGAGGAGACGGGTTCATTGACCTCCCGCGCCGAAGCGCGCGAGGTTCTCGACGTACACGCTGTTGAGTTTTCAAAGACCGGTGCCTCGCGGCCGGCACGAAAAAGGCCTCCAACTCGCGCAAGAGGCCCTCAGATGAAGTGATACTCGGTCGTATCAGGCTTCGGCCGAAGGGCTCTCCGTTGTCTCGTGGGTTACCGTTTTCCGTGCAGCCGTCTTTGGCGGCCGAACAATGATAGCAACGGCGAGGGGGCTGTCAAGCGGGGCGCGGGGCGCTGGCCGTCCGCTCAGGCGGCGCGAAGCCGCGCGAACTGGCGCTTCCCGACCTGCAGGACCGCACCCTCGAGCGAGGAGCGCGGGACGTCCAGGTCGCCGGCGGCGGCGCCGTCGAGTTTCACGCCGCCTTGCGCGATCAGCCGCCGCGCCTCGCTCGTCGAGAGGCCGAACACCTCCCTGATGAGCGCCGGCAGGTGTACCGGATCGCCGGGCGGCAGGGTCGCCTCCGGCACCTCGTCCGGCGCGCGCCCTTCCCGCACCACCCGCGTGAAGTGGGCTTCGGCCTCGCGCGCGGCCTCCTCCCCGTGCGAGCGCCGGACGATGAAGCGGGCAAGCTCGAGCTTCGCCTCGAGCGGGTCGAGAGCGGCCGGGTCGGCGTCGGACTCCATAACGAGCCGGTAGTACTCGGGAAGGAACTCGTCGGAGATGCGCATCGTCTTGCCGAACTGCTCCTCCGGCGGGTCGGTGAGCGCGATGTAGTTCCCGAGCGACGCGCTCATCTTGCGCCCGTCCGGGCCGACGAGGAGCGGCGTGGTCAGCGCGACCTGCGGCTCCAGCCCGTAGGCCTGCATGACGTCCCGGCCGGCGAGGAGGTTGTAGAGCTGATCCGTCCCGCCCAACTCGACGTCGGCTTCGATCGCGACCGAGTCGTACGCCTGCATGAACGGGTACAGGAGCTCCGACACCGAGATGGGCGTCTTCGCCTCGAACCGCTTCTGGAAGTCGTCGCGCTCGAGCAGCCGGGCCACCGTGATCGTGCGGGTGAGGCGGACGACCTCGGCGAAGTCGAGCTTGCCGAGCCACTCGCCGTTCATCCGCACCTCGAGCTTCTCCGGGCTCGTGTCGAGGATCTGCGCGGCCTGCGCGAGGTAGGTCTTCGCGTTCGTGTCGATCTCCTCGTCCGAGAGGATCGGCCGCTCGCTCGAACGCCCGGACGGGTCGCCGATCCGCGTCGTGTAGTCGCCGATGATGAGCACGCCGATGTGCCCCGCCCGCTGGAACGCGGCCATGCGCTGGAGCGGGATGGCATGGCCGACGTGCACGTGCGGGGCGGTGACGTCGATCCCGAGCTTCACCCGGAGCGGCCGGCCCGTCGCGAGCTTCCGCTCGAGCTCTCCTTCCGGGAGCACGTCGACGGCGTTCCGGGTCAGATCTGCGACGGAGACGGCCATGGGCCGCTCCGATCATAGGCCGCTAGAACGGGTAGGGCATGAGGCTCCAGGCCGAAGCCGCGTACCAGACGCCGAATGCGAGGCTCCAGGTGCCGAGCACCGGCGCCACGGTTCCGAACCTGGCGCCGACGGGCCGCGCGACGAGCGTCCGTCCGAACCCGCCCGACAGCACGGTCATGGAGACCGCAGTGAAGATCGCAAGCAGCGCGAGCGAGCCCACGGCGAGCCCGGTCGACTCGATGGACGCGACCAGGAGAATGCCGACGCCGGCGCTCCCGCCCATGCCGTGAACCAGGCCGATGCCGAAGGCGCCGAAGCTTCCGCGCGCGTGCCGGTGCTCGTGGGTGGCGTGGGCGTGCGTGTGCTCCTCCTCGCCGTGGCGGTGGGCGTGGGAATGGAACTCGCCGCGATGCCACCGGAGCAGCAGCCGGACGGCGAGGTAGACGATGACGAACGCGATCGCCGTCTCGGCTCCGCGCTGGAGGGGGTCAGGCAGGTAGCTGCCGAGGAGCAGGATCGGCAGCCCGAAGGCGAAGAGCGTCACCGCGTGCCCGAAGCCCCAGGCAAGCCCGAGGCCGCCCGCGCGGCGTGTGGCGCGGTCGCGCCCGCCGGCGACGAGCGTCGAGACGGCCGCGATGTGGTCGGGGTCCGTCGCATGGCGAAGACCGAGGAGCACGGCGACCGCCAGGACGATCCAGACGGAGCCGCCGTCGGAGAGAGCGATGAGCTTGTCGTCGAGACCGAACATCAGAGAACCTCCGGGACAGCACGGACGGTAATGCCTACGCCGACCGCGAGGATGAGGAACGCGCTCGCCGCGGGCAGAGCGCGGACGAGGCGGCCGTCGAGGGAGAGCCGGCCGAAGGCGCGGCGGGCCAGGACGGCAAGGAGCCCGACCGCCGTGACCGTGGCGGCGAGGCCGACGCTGAACGCGACGATCAGGGCGAGGCCGAAGCCGACCCGGTGGAGCGCGATCGCGCTCAGCAGGACGACGAGGGCCGAAGGGCAGGGGAGCAGGCCGGCGGCGATCCCGATGCCGAGCAGACCGCCGCGCCCGTGGTCGTGGTCGTGGGGATGGTCGTGGTGGTGGTGGTGGTGGTGGGCGTGGTCGCGGGCGCCGCGCACCCGCCCGGCGAGGACGCTCGCGCCGACGCCGACGACGAGCACGCCCGAGGCGAGGGTCAGCCACGGGTAGAGGCGCTCGGGGACGACGAAGCGGGACAGGAGCAGGGTCACGAGCCCGAGGGCGAACACGCCGGCGGTGTGCGTGGCGGTCACGATGAGGCCGAGGGCGACGGCGTGGCGCGGCTTCCCGCGCGTCCCGACGAGGTAGCCGGCGACGATCGCCTTGCCGTGGCCCGGTGTGAGCGCGTGCGCCGCGCCCCAGAACATCGCCACGAGGAGCGAGACGAGGATGACGCCGAGCCCGAGCTCGTCGCGGGCGACGAGCGACTCGAACCCGCCGGGGGCGGCCTCGCCCACCGGGCGCGAGTCGAGGGCCGGGGGCACGCCCGGACCGTCTCCCGGCTCGTACTGCGCGGTCGCCGAGCGTACGTCGAGGGGCGACGAGAGCAGGTCGTCCGGATACGCGCGCAGGGCGTCGCTCGCGCTCGTCGCGGGGGCGTCCGACGTCAGCAGCCGGGCGCCGCCGGAGGCGACGACCACCACCTCCCTCCACCCGAGCCGGCGCTCGAAGGTGCGGTCGCGAAACTCGAGCGCACGCCCGGCCGCTCCGGCCGGAGCGGCGAAGACGGCGTCGAACCGCAGCGTCTCGAGCCCCCCGGCTCCGGGCCGTGTCCGCACCTGGCGGTCGAGCGTGGTCAGCGGCACACGGCGGCCGTCGAGCTCGAGCACGAGACGATCGGCGACCGCGTCGGCGAACCCGGGTGCACGGACGGCGGCGCCCTCCTGGAAGGTGGGGATCTCGGCGAGATCGAGGGCGTAGCGGACGTAGACTCGATCGCCCGAGATCGAGATCTCGCTGTAGCGGTTGACGGAGAAGTTCCCGAGCGGATGGCCGAGAGCGGCGGTGGGCACGGCGAGCGCGGCGAGCCCCAGCAGGATCAGGAGTGCCTTCTTCATCGGATCGCCTCCCTTGCGACCGGCGCCCAGCGGGGCGAGAAGTACGGGTTGACCGCGAGCGCTCTGCGAAACGCGCCCCGCGCGGCCGCCGGCCGGCCGAGGCAGCGCTCGATCATCCCGAGATGGAAGAGCTTCAGTGCGTCGCGGGTTCCGAGCCTCAGAGCCCGGCGGGCGTGGACGAGCGCCTCCTCGCAGCGGCCGTTACGGGCGAGCGCCCACCCCAGGACGTCCTCGGCCTCGATGCTCCGCCGCTCGGCATAGGCTCCACGCGCGCGGGAGAGAGCATCCTCGAGCCGCACGTTCCGGTCGAGGTCGACGAGCGCGGTCTCGAGCTCGGTGCGCGCGCCGTTGGCCTCGAACAGCCGTTGGATCACGTCGACGAGCTCGTATGCCTCCGCCGCCCCGGCCTCCCGGCCGGCGGCGGCCAGGGTCTCGGCGAGACGCGCCGCGTACTCGGGGAGCGGGACGGCGTCGAGGGCGCGACGGTACAGGACGACCGCCTCGTCGATGCGGCCCCGGGCCGCGGCGGCGCGCGCCAGCCCCGCGTCGGCCCGGTGGTAGCCGGGGAAGCGGGCGAGCGCCTCGCGATACGCGCGCTCCGCGGGGCGCAGCCGCCCGCTGTTGTAGTAGAGGTTGCCGAGCTCGACGAGGGCCCAGGCCTGAGGCTCGGGGAGCCCGGCTCCTGCGGACACCGCTAGCTTCATCGCCTGGACCGCGGCCGCCGTCATCCCCAGCAGCTCACGCGCGTAGGCGATGCGGGAGTATGAGGCGACCGACGGCTTCAGCGCGGCCATGCGGTCGAACGCGGCGAACGCAGCCTCGTAGCGCCCGGTCTCCACGGCGGCGTCCCCGAGGATTCCCAGGGCGGGCGCCGAGTAGGGGTCCAGCTCGAGCGCCCGCTCGGCCAGGCGCCGCGCCTCCCGAAAGTCGTGCCGCGCTGCGGCGAGCGCGGCACGCCCCGTGGCGGCCAGGGCGTTGCCGGAGTCGAGCGCGAGCGCCCGCCGGAGCGCGTCCTCGGAGCGCGGGTAGAGCGACGCGTCGCCGGTCTCGCGGACACGCTGCTGGTAGGCGAGCCCGAGGAGCGTGAGCGCCTGCGGGTCCTCCGGAGTCGCCTCGACGCGCTGCTCGAGGGCGGCGATGCGGGCGGCGGTGTCACCGGCGGCGAAGCCGTCGAGGAGCCGGTCCGCGGTCGCCTGCGGCTGCACGGCGGGGACGCTTTCGGCGCTCCGGCCCGCGAGCACGCCGCCCAGGAGGGTCGCGGCCGCGGCCACGCCCGCCGCTGCTCCGAACACATGTCGTCTGCGCATCTGGGTCTCCGTGAGGCCGGGGGAGGTGGGGGCCCGCACCGGGCGGGCGGGCCCCCGTTCGGTCGGGTGGCTACGGTCCGCCCACCCGGGGGTGATGGACGTGCTCGTAGCCCTGGTGCGGCTCCGCGATGTACGGGAACGTGGTGTGGAACGGACGGTCGTTCGCGTCCACGCCGTCGCCGAGCAGGTTGTTCGGGGATCGATTCGCGTTCCCGGCGCAGAAGCCGAGGCTCTCGATCACCGGACCGATCGTCGGCCCGTACCCGCAGGTGAGGGCGCGCAGCTCGATGTCGGTCACGTCGTCCTCGAGGCGCCGCCCGTTCGGGAAGCCGGCCTGATCACCGGCGAGCAGTCCGAGCCGGTTCCCGGCGCCCACCGGGGCGGTCGGGGCGACTCCCGTGTTCAGGCGGATGAGGTCCGCCTTCTTCGTGCTCGTGAACGTCAGCCCGGGCACCCCTTGCAGCAGCAGCCCGGAGATGTCGCCGCGCCCGCTGGTCGGAGCGTCGTCGAGCGCCGGGTAGAGCTGGTTCGCGAGCCCGGTCACCTCGGGGCTCAGGTAGAACCGGGCGAAGCTCGAGTCGCCCGACGGAGCGGACCCGTTCCACTGGTTCTTCCTGCCCAGCGGGATGACGACCTCGTTGACGAGCGGGATGGCCAGCCGCGAGGTCTGCACCCACGGGCCCCGGTCGCCGTCCGCACCGGTGCGCTCGATCTGCACCCGCCGGCGGCTCGCCGTCGCGTAGACGCCGATGACCGCCTTCGGATCGCCGGCCTCGTGGACCTTCCCGTCGCGCGTCAGCTGCGCGATCGGGACCTGGAGCGCGATCGTGTGCACGTTGTAGCCGCCGACGCCGTCGACGCCCGTCTCCGTGTTCCGCGGGATGACGTGGGCGGGGTTGAACGGCCGCAGGCCGGCCAGGTCGAAGACCGAGCCGAGGTCGACGAAGAACGGATCGTCGCCCGGCCCGGCGTAGGTCTTGACGCCGCCCGGCAGCGATTGCACGGCCGCCTGCATGAGCGAGCCGTAGCTGGGGGTCGAGCGCGGCCCGATGTTGACCGGAGCCGTGCTCAGACCGGTGCCGAGCACCGTCGTCCGCCCGCCGCGCACGCGGGTGACGCTGTAGAGCTGCGGCCGGTTCCAGTCCGTGTCCGACAGCGAGTCGATCGGGCCGGTGTTGTACAGGAACGTGCTCGGGTTCCGCGTCTGCGTGCGGAACCGGAACCGGTAGCTGACGTCGGGGCGACCGTCGCCGTTGTTGTCCACCCGGAGCTGGTAGAGCACGTCCTCGCCGAACTCGTGGAAGTTCGGGCCGCCGGCCGGCTCCTCCAGCGGGATGTAGTTGGCGATGAGCGTCACCGTGTCGGGCCTGTCGGGACTGACGAACGCGTAGGTGTCCGTGTTGTCCGCGGTCGGGTCCCGGCTGATCTCGGGGGCTTCGCGATGGCTCGACGCGGTCCCGTCGTCGGGGCCGGAGCCCCGCACGAGCACCGCCGCAAGGGCTGCGATCACGAGCGTCCCGAGGAGCGCAATGCGTCTCATGTTCCTCTCCTCCGTGGGGGGTCGAACGCGCCCTATTCGCCTGTCGCCGCGGACCGGTTCGGCCGGCCGGAGCGAACCGCTCGGAGCCTCCGCCCGAATGCCCGACATGGCCGCCGTGGTAGCGTTGCGCGCGCCTCGAGAGGGGCATGGAGTCATGGCTCGCGGGCTCGCACACCTGTCCGACGAGGCGCTCGTCGCTCTCGTCGCGCGCGCGGACGAGGAAGCCCTCGCGGAGCTGTACGACCGCTTCGGCCGGGTCGCCTACGGGCTCGCCCTCCGCATCGTCCGCGACCCGGCGCTTGCCGAGGACGCCGTCCAGGAGGGGTTCATGGCGGTCTGGCGCTCCTCCGCCCGGTTCGTTTCCGAGCGGGCCAAGGCGAGCACGTGGATCCTCACCCTGATCCACCGGCGCGCCGTCGACCTCGTCCGCCGCGAGCAGCCGCGGCGCGCCGAGCCGCTCGAAGCCGCCCCGCACGAGTCCGGAGACGACGTGGAGGAGGAGGCCTGGCTCCGTCTCCGCCGAACCCGGGTGCAGGAAGCGCTCAGGCGTCTTCCCGACAAGCAGCGGGAGGCGCTCGAGCTCGCCTACTACGGCGGCTTCACCCAGTCGGAGCTCGCCGACCGGCTGGGCGAGCCGTTGGGCACCATCAAGAGCAGGATGTTCACCGGACTGGCCAGCCTCCGCGAGCTGCTGGCCGAGGAGGACCTCGAGGAAGAGCGATGGAACGAGCCGAGATCCACGAGCTGAGCGCCCCCTACGCGCTCGACGCGCTCGACGACCGCGAGCTCGAGGAGTTCGAGGAGCACCTGGCGCACTGCCGCGAGTGCCGCGAGAACGTGGCCGCGTTCCAGGCGGCAGCCGGCGAGCTCGCCTATGACACCGACGCGCCGGAACCCTCGCCGGTCCTCCGCAACCGCATCCTGACGCAGGCGGCGAGCGAGCGGCCGACCGTCACGGCTCCGCCGCCCCCACGCCGGCGCTGGGCGCTGCCCGTCGCTGCGGCGGCGGCGGTCGCCGCCGGGTGCGCGGCCCTCGCCCTCGCCTTCTGGGCCGCCGACCTCTCTCAGCAGGTGGACGACCTCGAGGCGCAGCAGCACGGCGCGGAGGAGATCGCGATCATGCTGGCCGACCCGGACGCCGAGCGCATCCCGATCGACGGGGCGAACGGCGCCCTCGTCGTCGACTCGGAGACGCAGGAGGGCCACCTCCTCCTCTTCGGGCTCGAAGAGGCGCCCGAGGCCCACACGTACGAGGCCTGGGTCATCGAGGACGGCCAGGCCCTCCCGGCCGGGCTCTTCTCCGGCGGAGAAGACCGCGCCACCGTCGTGCGGCTGAGCGAGCCGGTGCCCGCGGGCGCCGTGGTCGCCGTCACCGTCGAGGTGGAAGGCGGCGTCGACCGGTCGGAGCAGCAGCCGATCATCACGAGCGGCCCCGCCGCCTGACCCGCGGAGACCGCCCCGCCCGTCGTTAGACTTGGCGGCTTCGTGCTGCTCGGAAGACGTAGGCGCGGCGCCGCCAAGCGCCCTCGCCGGATCCGCAAGCTTCGGTTCCTCGCGCTCCTCACCGTCATCACCTGCTTGATGGCGGTGTCGTTCACGTACGGCCTCGTCAGCTCGGTCGCCAGCGAGCTGCCGCAGCTCGAGCCGGGGAACGAGCGGCGCACCGAGCGTCTCGGTCACATCTACGCCTCCGACGGCAAGACCGTGCTCGCCGTCCTCCGCGGCTCCGAGAGCCGCATCCTCGTCGAGTCGGACGAGATCTCGCCGGTGATGAAGCAGGCGATCGTCGCGGTCGAGGACCGGCGGTTCTGGGAGCACAAGGGCGTCGACATCCAGGGAATGGCGCGCGCCGTCTGGGCCGACCTGCGCTCCAAGGAGATCGTGCAGGGAGGCTCGACGATCACGCAGCAGTTCGTCAAGAACCAGTACACGCAGCAGGAGCGGACCGTGAGCCGGAAGCTCAAGGAGGCCGCGCTCGCCTGGCAGCTCGAGCAGCGCTGGTCGAAGGAGCGCATCCTGACCGCCTACCTGAACACGATCTACTTCGGCAACGGCGCCTACGGCGTGGAGATGGCCGCGCGCGTGTACTTCGACAAGCCGGCGAAGGAGCTCTCGCTGCCGGAGTCCGCGCTCCTCGCCGGGCTTCCGGCCAGCCCGGGCGCCTACGATCCGGCGTCCAACCCGGAGGCGGCGAAGGCCCGCCGGACGACGGTCCTCCGCCTCATGCTCGAGCAGGGTCTGATCACCCCGGAGGACTACCGCGAGGCGGACGAGTCGCCGCTGCCGACCGCGGCGGAGATCGGCCTGCCCGGCGAGAAGGGACGGGTCGGCTATTTCGCGGAGTACGTCAAGCAGCAGCTCGTCCCGTACTACGGCTCCGGCGAGGTCTTCGGCGGGGGGCTCGAGATCTACACGTCGATCGACCTCGAGCTGCAGAAGATCGCGCGGGATTCGATCGACCAGTGGCTCGACAACCCGCGCGGGCCCCAGGCCGCCCTCGTCGCCATCGACCCGCGAGACGGGCGCGTCCTCGCCATGGTCGGCGGCGAGAGCTTCCGGAAGAGCCAGTTCAACCTCGCCGTGCAGGGGCAGCGGCAGACCGGCTCGGCCTTCAAGCCCTTCGTCCTGACCACGGCGCTCACGCAGGGGATCGCGCCGCAGACCGTGTTCACCTCCGAGCCCACCGTGATCAACCTCGGCGACAAGCTCTGGTCGGTCTCGAACTACGAGGGCTCCTACCTCGGGCCGATCGACCTCCAGGAAGCCACGATCCACTCCGACAACTCGGTGTACGCCCAGCTCACGGCACAGGTCGGCCCGGGGAACGTCGCCGACACGGCTCACAAGCTCGGGGTCACCAGGCCGCTCGACGACTACTTCGCCATCGGGCTGGGCGTCGAGGCCGTGAGCCCTCTCGAGATGGCCAGGGCCTTCGCGACGCTGGCCAACGGCGGCCGCCGGGTGGACGGGTCCGTTCTCGGGAACGTCCCGCGGGCGGTGCTGAGGGTCGAGGACGGGACGACCGCGGACGTGAACGACCCGCTCGAGAAGCGCGCCGTGGACGAGAACGACGCGGCCATCGTGACGTCGATCCTCCAGCGCGTCGTCACCGAGGGCACGGGGAGGCGCGCGGCGCTCGTCGACCGCCCGGTGGCCGGGAAGACGGGCACCACCGAGAACTACGGCGACGCCTGGTTCGTCGGCTACACGCCCCAGCTCGCCGTGGCCGTCTGGGTCGGCTATCCCGACCGGCTCGTGCCCATGGAGACCGAGTTCGAGGGCGACCCCGTCGCCGGCGGGACCTTTCCTGCGCTGATCTGGCGCTCGTTCGCCCGGCGCGCGCTCGCCCGGCTCGATGAGCCGCCGGAGAGCTTCCCGTACCCCTCTTACGACTCGGTGGTCGCCAAGCAGGTGGTGTTCCGGAACAACAAGTCACTGCTCGACAACGGCCACTGCCGCGGCGCGCGCCAGGTCCTCTACTTCGCGGGCACCGGCCCGGAGACCGAGGCCGACTGCAAGCCGAACGAGGTCGACGTCCCGAACGTGATCGGCGAGCGGCTCGGCGTCGCGAAGTCCCACCTCGCCTCGATGCCGCTCGTCGCCGACGTCGTCTGGCGGCTGGCGCGCCCGGGCGAGCGGCTGGGCTTCGTCGTCGACCAGAAGCCGAAGGCGGGGAGGCTCTCGTCCTGGAGCTCCGTCCGCATCGTCCTTCCCCGCCCCGGGAACGGCCGGGTGCCAAAGCTCGTCGGGCTGACCGTCGAGCAGGCGCGGAAGCGGCTCGCCCGGCGGAAGCTCGGGGTCGTCTACACCTACGTCGACGGCGGGAAGCCCGGCGTCGTGCTCGCCCAGTCCCCGCAGCCCCGGCTCGCGGCCACGCGCAACATGACGGTCCGCTTGGTGATCGGCCGCGGGTGACGCGCGTCCGCCGGCGGTGCGAGAATCCGCCGGCACAAGGAGGTGCGCTCGTGGAAACGTCCATCGCAACGTCGTCAGGCAACACCGGCCCGCTCGGGCAGCCCCGGGGCATCGGCTTCGGGATCCTCCTGTTCATCGTCACCATCGGCTTCTACGGCTGGTACTGGATCTACAAGACGATGGAGGAGATCGGCAGGCACACAAACGAGGGGCTGGGCGGCGTGCTCAGCCTGGTCATCTGGATCCTGATCCAGCCCGTGATGGCCTTCGTCACCCCGGCCGAGGTGGGGAAGATGTACGCCAGGGACGGCCAGGAGCCACCCGTCAGCGGGTGGACGGGCCTCTGGCTCTTCCCGTTTGGGTTCCTGATCGTCCCGGCCATCGTCTGGTTCGTGAAGGTGCAGGGAGCCCTCAATCGCTACTGGGAGGGGAAGGGCGCGACGACCGCCTAGCCAGGAGGGTTCGGCGAACACCCCGGTACCGCGGAGCGTCGCCAACCCCTCCTAGAGCTTCCGGCTCAGGAACGGCGACCCGGCCAGCCCGTAGCGCCACGGGAGCGCGGTCGCGCGCGTGATTCCGACGCGCGGCCCGGTGAGGACGGCCACGTCGCCCGTCGCGCTGCGGAGTGCGAAGGGCGGGCGGTCGAGCGGAAGGCCGTCGTGCGCGCCCGTCACGCCCAGCGCCTGGCAGAGCCGGCCCGGGCCGGCGCAGAGGAGCCGCTCGGGCTCCAGGCCGCGCCGCGCGCGCATCCGCTCGACGCCGACCAGGGGCTCGAGCGCCCGGACGAGCACCGCTTCGGCACTCCCTTCGGGGCCGCAGACGAGGTTGAGGCACCAGTGGACGCCGTACGA
>DASPGT010000089.1:0-19437 GCA_035620475.1 Gaiellaceae bacterium
TGACGACGTACATGGCCCGGCCGTCGGCCGACAGCGCGAGGCTGCGCGGTCGCCCCCCGGTCGTCACCTTGGTCACCCGGCCCGTCCGCACGTCGAGCCTGGCCACGCGGCCCTCCATGTTCAGCGTCGCGTAGATCCGCCTGCCCTTCCGGTCGATCTCCAGCGCCCGCGGCCCGGAGCCGATCGGAATCGTCGACGTCCCCCACGTGCCCAGGTCGACGCGGACGAGGTAATCGCCGCCCATGATGGCGACGTAGGCGGCGTTCCCCTGCGGCGAGACGACGATCCCGCGCGGGTACTCGCCCATCGGGATGCGACGCACCTCGCGGCCGGCCTTCGTCGAGATGACGCTGAGGTCCCAGGAGCACCAGTTGGCCACGAGCACGAAGCGCCCGTCGGGCGTCACCGCGACCACCTTCGGCACGGCGCCGACCCGGTAGGCGTCGTCGATCTCGAGCGACTCCAGCGAGATCCGGTAGACGAAGCTGTCGTCGTAGCCGGACGCAGGGGTGCACGCATCGTCGCCTTCGGGGCCGAAGCCGGCTCCGTACATGGAGTAGTTGGAGACGTAGGCGTACTTCCCGTCCGCCGAGAACGCCGCCTCCACCGGCGCGCCCTGGACGGTTCCCGGATGACCCTTCACGCCGAACTTCGCCAGGCGCACGGAGTCGGGGATCGTCTTCTCGAGCTCCAGCGTCCGCGCGTCGTAGACGGTCACCGAGTGCCGGTACATCATGTTCTGGGCGAAGACGAGCCCCGTCCCGGACGAGACGACCGACTTCGGGGTGATGTCGCCGCCGAGCGTCTCGCGGAGGACGAGCTTCGTGCGGTCCGAGCGCTTCCGCGGCGCCGCCTCGGGCTCCGGCGCCGTCTCATCTCCCGGTTCCGTGGCGGGAGCCGCGGCGACGTCGGGAGCGGGCCCGCCGCCGGCCCAGGCGACGGCCAGCCCGACGAGGAAGACCAGGCCCGCGACGCCCGCGAGCGCGGTCAGCCGCCGGCGGCGGACCTGCCGCCGCCGTGCCTCGCGTCGTGCGTTCCGTGGGTCGACGTCCCTCAATCCTTCGGCGAGTGTCCCGGTGCTCGCACCGAGTCTAGCTTCCGTCCGATCCGCCGCCCCGGCCCTCGGCGAGGTCCGTCAGCCGCTGATCGATCCGCTCGAGCGCGGCTGCGTGCTCCCTGCCCTGCTGGTCGAGCTGCTGCTGCTGGGCGCTCGTGCGCTTGCCGATCAGGATCGCGACCGTGACGCTCGTCAGCGTCGGGATGAGCCCGAGCCCCGTGAGCATCAACGCCGTGCCCACGAGCCGCCCGGCGGGTGATTCGGGGACGATGTCTCCGTAGCCGACCGTCGTGACCGTCACGACGGCCCACCAGTAGGCCAGCCCGATGCTCGTGAAGGTGTCGGGCTCGACGATGCGGGCCAGGCCGCCGGCCAGCACGACGAGCGTGAAGGCCACGCCGATCACCGTGCCCACGGCCCGGGGCAGCGTGAGCCGCTCGTACCAGGTCTCGAAGCGCCTCTCGACGTCGACGCGGGGGCGGGGCATGCTGCCCGATTTCGAGAGGGCCCGCGGAGTCCCTCTCTCGGAGGACTTCAGGAAGCGCTCGATCCGTCCGATACAAGTCCTAGCTTCAGCCCGACGGAGTCCGCTGGCCGCAGGCGGTGCTCCGGTCTACACGAAGGCAAGGGCCCGCTGGCCGCAGCGGGCTCTTGCGTTTCTTGGTGCGGGTAACCGCACCGCGGGACGCCTGGGCGCCGTACTGCGCCCAGCTTCTTCCACCTGCACGATGGGCGTACGAAACGCGCAGGAGCCTTCCTCATGACCTACCTCACACTCACCCAGTTCGAGACCCGCCACCGGCAGATCGAGGCCGAGCTCGAGCGCGAGCACGCCCGCGCCGCCGGACGCCGCGTCGTCCCGAAGCCGTGCCGCCGACGCCGCGCGTTCGGGATCCGGGCTCTCCGAAGCGCTCCGGCACCCTGCTAGAGCCTGCGGCGCCTCAGACCGCCGTGCGCAGGCGCGCCCGCGTGTCGCCGAAGCGCAGCGTCTCGTAGGCGACGAACGCCACGCAGACGGCGGCGACGAGCGCGAGCGCGACGACCGCGTCCACCCGCGTCGCCGCCGGGATCAGCGCCAGGCTCGCCGCCCCGGCGACGCAGCGCCTCGGGTTGACGCTGCGGACGCTGCGATAGCGCATGGCGTCGTGGCTCAGGAGGAAGAGCGCGGCCCCCGCGCAGAGAGCCGCCGCGGGGACCGTCTCCAGGGGATCGTCGACGTGGCCGAGCACCTTCTTGGCGCCCAGCGCGACGAGCACGATCCCGGCGAACATCGGCAGGTGGAGGTAGCTGAACGTGTCCCGCGCGAGCCTGACACGCTCGTGGCCGCGGGCCTCCACGAGCCGCCGCCGCAGGAGCAGGGCGACGATGTCGAAGTACGCCCACCAGAGCGCGCAGGCGAGCGCGAGCCCGAGCACGGCGGCGAGCACGAGGGTGGCATCGAGCTCGAGCCCGGCGGCTCCGATCCCGATAGCGACGATGGACTCGCCCAGGGCGATGATCACGATCAGCCCGTACCGCTCGGCGAAGTGCTCCGCCGACACCGAGAACCCGCGCACGCCGAAGACGTACGGCCCGGCGTAGTCGATCCCGAGCGCGACGAGCCAGAGGGCGATCTCCGTCCAGCCGTCGAAGAAGCCTGCGACGACGAGGAGCGCGGGGCCCGGGATCGCCGTCCGCGCCAGCCGGAACGCCGCCTGCCTGACGTCGACGTTCGGGGTCGCCTCCGCGAAGAGCACGATGTGCATGAGGCGAACGGCGAAGTAGGCGAAGCCGAAGACGACCGCGTCCGTGTCGAAGGCGTGCGGGACGGCCAGCGCGGCGACGAACAGGGCCGCCATCGCGCCGAACATCGCCAGCCGCGCCGAGCCCTCGTCGGGGTCGATCTCGTTCGTGAGCCAGGCGTAGGCGCCCCAGGCCCACCAGAGCGCGGCGAGGATCAGGAGGCCGCGGCCCACCCCGGCCCAGGTCGGGTCGTCCGACATGAAGCCGGTCACCTGGGTCAGCGCGAAGACGAAGACGAGGTCGAAGAAGAGCTCGAGCGGCTTGACCGGGTGCCCGGCCTCCTCGCCCTCGACCTCGGGCTCGATCTCGCGCGGCTGCGCGGTCTCCATGACGGTGTTCTACCGGGAGCGGAGCTCGGCGAGGACGACCGGGTCGATGCGGCCGGCGCCGCGCACCCGCTCCTCGAGGTTCTCCACGCCGGCCCAGGCCGCCAGCGCCTCCTGGAGCTCGCCGTCGTAGCCCAGCGCGGCGAGGCGCTCGCGGAGCTCCGCCGCCAGCGTCGCGTCCACGTCGAGCCACTCGTGCTCGGGCGTCTCCCCGAAGAGGAGGGCGTGGAGGCGGAAGAGCCGCGCCAGCTCCTCGACGGGGCGCGGATGGTCGTCGACGCGGAGGTCGACCGCGACGTCGCTCGTCCCGCCGTAGCCGCCGTCCGTGCGGACGACGAGGAGCGCGGCCGACTGCTGCCCGCGCCGGTCGCCTCCGGCGGCCTGCGCCGCGGCCAGGCACTCGAGGAGGCGCTCGGCCAGCGGCCGGCCCGCCGAGGGCTCGAACGCGGCGGCCAGCGCGTCGACGGTTGCCGCCGACACGAGGATGTTCCCCTGTGCCGCGTAGCCCGGCCCGGCCGTGCCGCCGGCCCACTCGAGGCACTCGGAGCCCGTGTAGGTCGCCGCCCGCCCGTGCGCGTCCACGACCCCGACCTGGCGATGCTCGCGTCCCTCGTCGGCGCCGACGAGCGTCCGCACGACGTCGCCGGCCGCGTACCCCTCGCGGAGGAGCGCCAGCCCCTGCGGCCGGTACGCGAGGTTCGCCCAGGCCTGCGTGGCGACGGCCCCGACCTCGGGCTCCGCGGCGGGCACGGCCGCGCCGACGGCCAGGAACCTCGACTGGACGGCGACGCCCCACTCGCGCGCCTCGAGGTCGCAGGCGGCGATCGAGTAGGTCGAGATCACCGCCCGATTGTCTCAGACCCGGTCCTGGAGCCCCTCGACGCCCTCGTGCCCGGCGCAGTGCGCGCAGCAGAACATGCGCCCGTCGGACTCGACCCCGTGGCCGATGATCCGGCAGCCGCAGTGGGAGCACGTGGGCGCGAGAGCGTGGATCGCGCATTCGAAGCTGTCGAAGGTATGGGTCTCGCCGCCCATGACGACGTCGAAGGCCTTGTCGTAGTCGTTGCCGCACAGCTCGCAGACGGCCATCTCGGCTCCTTTCGGTCGGTCGGTCTGTCCTGTACCCGAAACGGCGAAAGCCACGCCGAAGCACGGCGCTAAGATTCCTGTCCGGGCGCCTCTCGGGACGAGAGGCGTTTTCATAAGGCGGAGCGCGATGGAGCGATACGAGCCCGAGACGATCGAGCTGAAGTGGCAGGACGTGTGGGAGCGCGAGCGCGCGTTCTCCGTGCCCAACCCCGGTCCGGGCGAGATGGATGAGCGGCACACCTACGTGCTCGAGATGCTCCCGTACCCCTCCGGCGAGCTCCACATGGGACACGTCAAGAACTACACGCTCGGCGACGTCCTCGCCCACGTCCGCCGCAGGATGGGCCTGCGCGTTCTCCGCCCCATGGGCTACGACGCGTTCGGGCTCCCGGCCGAGAACGCGGCCATCCGCGAGGGCGGCCACCCGCGGGCGGTCACGGAGCGGAACATCGCCGCCATCCGCGAGCAGATGCGCCGCATGGGCTGGGCGATCGACTGGGACCGCGAGGTCTCGACCTCCGACCCGTCCTACTACCGCTGGACGCAGTGGATCTTCCTCCGCTTCTACGAGCAGGGCCTCGCCTACCGCAAGGAGGCACCGGTCAACTGGTGCCCGAACGACCAGACCGTCCTGGCCAACGAGCAGGTGATCGACGGGCGCTGCGAGCGCTGCGGCGCGGAGGTCGAGCGGCGCAATCTCGAGCAGTGGTTCTTCCGGATCACGGACTACGCCGACCGGCTGCTCGACGAGATGAGCCTGCTCGAGTCCTGGCCCGAGCACGTCCTGACGATGCAGCGGAACTGGATCGGGCGCTCCGAGGGGGCCGAGGTTGTCTTCCGGATCGAGGAGCTCGACGCCGACATCCCCGTCTTCACGACCCGTCCGGACACGCTCTTCGGCGCGACGTTCTTCGTCCTCGCGCCCGAGCACCCGCTCGTCCCCGAGCTCGTCCGCGGAACGCCGCACGAGGAGGAGGTCCTCGACTACGCGCGGCGTGCCGCCGGGCGCTCGGCGATCGAGCGCGCCGACCCCGAGAAGGAGAAGACCGGCGTCTTCACCGGCGCGTTCGTCACGAACCCCGTCAACGAGCAGCGCATCCCGATCTGGGTCGCCGACTACGTCCTCATGGAGTACGGCACCGGCGCGATCATGGCCGTGCCCGCCCACGACGAGCGCGACTTCGAGTTCGCGCGCCGCTTCGAGCTGCCGGTCAAGGTCGTCGTCGCCCCTCCGGACGACGAGCTCGAGGAGGGGACGTACGTCCCGCACTCCGAGGACGAGCGCCTGGTCGACTCGGCCCAGTTCACCGGGCTTCCGGCCGAGGAGGGGAAGCGGGCGATCGTCGAGTGGCTCGAGTCGCGGGGCCTGGGCAAGGCGGCGGTCTCCTACCGCCTGCGCGACTGGCTGCTCTCGCGCCAGCGCTACTGGGGCTGCCCGATTCCGATCCTCTACTGCGACTCCTGCGGGATGGTGCCGGTGCCCGACGAGGACCTGCCCGTGCTCCTGCCGGAGGTCGACGAGTACCTGCCGAAGGGGCGCTCGCCCCTCGCGGCCGCCGAGGACTGGGTGCACGCGACCTGCCCGCGCTGTGGCGGCGAGGCCCACCGGGAGACGGACACGATGGACACGTTCGTCGACTCCTCCTGGTACTTCATCCGCTACTGCGACGCCAAAAACGACGGGGCGCCGTGGAGCCGGGAGATCGCCGACTACTGGCTGCCGGTGAACCAGTACATCGGCGGCGTCGAGCACGCCATCCTCCACCTGCTGTACGCGCGCTTCTTCGTGAAGGTCCTGAACGACCTGGGCCTGCTCGGCTTCCGCGAGCCGTTCCTCCGGCTCTTCACGCAGGGGATGATCCACTACCTGGGCGCGAAGATGTCCAAGTCGAAGGGGAACGTCCTCAGCCCCGACGACCTGATCGCGACCTACGGCGCCGACTCCGTCCGGCTCTACATCCTCTACATGGGGCCGGCCGAGGACGACATCGAGTGGCAGGACACGGGCATCGACGGCATGGCGCGCTTTCTCGGCCGGCTGTGGCGGCTGGGCCTCGAGGCCGCCGAGCGCGGCCCGGTCGACGTCCCCGCCGACGGGCCGCTCGTCCGCCGTGCCCACGCAGCGATCGCCAAGGTCTCCGACGACATCCTCCGCCGCTTCCAGTTCAACACGCCGATCGCCGCCGTGATCGAGCTGGTGAACGAGACCTACCACGTGAAGGACGACCCGGCCCGCGCCGGCGAGGTCCGCTTCGCCGCCGAGACCGCCGTCAGCCTCATCCAGCCCTACGCGCCCCACCTCTCCGAGGAGCTGTGGGAGCGGCTCGGCCGCGAGCGCCTGTGGGAGGAGCCCTGGCCGCAGGCCGACCCTGCCCTGCTCGAGCGGGAGACCTTCGAGCTCGTCGTGCAGGTGAACGGGAAGGTCCGCGACCGCGTGGAGGTGCCCGTCGGCCTCTCCGATCCCGAGCTGCTCGCACGGGCGAAGGAGCTCCCGCGCGTGCGCGCGCACGTGGACGGCAAGGAGATCCGCAAGGAGATCGTCGTCCCGGGCAAGCTCGTCAACCTCGTCGTCTAGCCGACGGCGCTCCGTACCCTGTGGTCGTGAACGGTGTCGACGCTCTCCTGCTGCTCGGGGTCGCAGCGTTCTCCATCCTGGGGGCGCACCGCGGCCTCGCCGCCCAGGCGCTCTCCCTGGGCGGGCTGGCGCTCGGGGCCGTTCTCGGCTCGCTCATCGCGCCGCACCTCTTTCCCGACAACTCGGCCTGGCTTCCCGTCGCCGGGCTGATGGGCGCGCTCGCCGGCGCCTTCGTGCTGGGGACGCTCGCCGGCGTGCTGAGCCGCCCGGTCCGCCTCTTCGTCGTCTCCCACCCGCCGCTCGCGACGCTCGACCGGATCGGGGGGATCGCCCTCGGCGGCCTGATCGCGCTAGCCATCGGCTGGCTCCTCGCCGTGCTGGCGCTCCACCAGCCCGCGCTCGGCCTGCGGGCGGAGGTGCGGTCGTCGGCCATCCTCCCGCGTCTCCTGAGCGCGGTGCCGCCGGACCGGGTCCTCCAGGCGCTCAACCGCTTCGACCCGCTGCCGCTCCTACCCGGGCTGGAGGAGACGCTGCCGCCGCCCGACCCGAGCGTGCTCAGGAGCCCGGGCGCCCGGGCGGCCTCGGAGTCCGTCGTCAAGCTCCAGGGCACGGCGTGCGGCGTCGGGACCCAAGGCTCCGGGTGGGTCGTCCGCTCCGGGCTCGTGGCCACGAACGCCCACGTCATCGCGGGCCACGGGGGCACCCGTCTCTTCGCGCCGAACGGCCAGGTCCTGCAGGCGCGGCCGGTGTACGTGGACGCTACGAACGACATCGCGCTCCTCCGCGTCCGCGGCCTCGGGGCGACCCCGTTGAGGACGAACGCGCAGGCGGACCGGTCGCGCCCGGTCGCGCTTCTCGGCTACCCGCAGAACGGTCCGCTGACGGCAACCGCGGCGACCGCCGGGGCCGCGCGGACGGTGCTCTCGCCGGACGCATACGGGCAGCGGACCCGCCCGAGAGTCGTCGTCCCGCTGCGCGGCCCGGTCCGGCCGGGGGAGAGCGGGGGCCCGGTCGTCGACCGGCGCGGGCGCGTCGTCGCGATGATCTTCGGCGGCACGCGCGACCGGGCGGGCGGCTACGCGGTGCCGGTCGAGCTCGTGCTGGACGCGGCCGCCGGCCCGCTCCGCCGGGTCCCGTCGGGTCCCTGCATCGTCGAGTAGCCCGCGCTCTCGCGGACGCGGGCCAGGCCTGCCGCGACGAGCCCGCGGTCGGAGGCAGTGCGTGCGTCCTCGAACGCGGGCGCGGCGACCTCCTCGGCGCTCTCCAGCACCGCCGCCACGCGACGTCCGGCCCCCGCCGCTCCGGCGGCCGAAGCGATCCCGGCGAGCGCGTCGAGCAGGGCCGAGACGACCCGCGCGTCACCGGAGGCGAAGCGCGCGAGGTCGGCGAACGGCTCGCGGACGAGCTCCTCGAAGGAGGCGGTCGAGGCAGCAACGAGGATCCCGCCCGGCTCGAGGCGTCGCACCGGATCGGGGAACCTCCGTCCGGCAAGCTGCTCGAGGGCCTCCTGGAGGTAGCCGATGCACGTGATCGCCGTCGTCGGGTCGTTCACCCCGGGCGAGAGCGCGCGGAGCGCCACGTCGGTCAGCTGGCGGATGCCGAAGGCCGGATCGGCGGCGACGTCGCGCTCGCGCTCGACGGTGACGAGCCGGCGCAGGTCGTCGAGCAGGCCTTCGTCGAGCGGCTCCGTGCACCAGACGCGAACGACGGCCGTCGACGTGGTCACCTGGTCGCCGGCCCGGGCGGCGAGGTGGATCCGGCTCCCTGCGGGCAGGTCGAGCTTCGGCAGGAGGCCGGCCTCGACCGCGCGCACGTGTCCCGGCTGCGCGGGGTGGACGGCCCGGGGAGGTCCGGACGCCTCCCACGCAGCGAGCACCTCCGCCAGCTCGGGGCCGCCCGCCTCGGCGAACGGATCCGGGTAGTGGGACTCGATCGCGTCGAGGGTCTCCGCGGCCACCCGCCCCGTGATGTTCTCCACCTTGATCACCTGGGTGACCCGGTGGATGAAGACGAGCAGGAGCACGAGCCCGACGAGCCCGAGGCCGATGGCGACCGAGACGCTGAGCGAGGGGACGAACTCCGCCGTTCTGCCGCCCTCGTCCCGCACGGTGCGAAGGACGAGGAGGCAGTAGGCGAAGATCCCGACGAAGGCTCCCGCGATCAGCTGGCTGGGCCGGTCTGCGAGGAAGCTTCTGAGCGTTCGCGGGCTGAACTGGCTGGAGACGAGCTGGACCGTCACCACCGTGATCGAGAACGCAAGGCCGGCGACGGTGATGACCGTCGCTCCCACCGTCGTCAGGATCGAGCGGGCGGCCGACGCATCGCCGTCGAACGTGTGGCTGATGCCCTCGGCGCCGCCGCGGCGGTCGAGCTCGACGAGGACGACGGCGAGGACGGCGAGGGCCAGGGCGGTCAGGCCCGGGAAGAGCCAGAAGCCCCGGAGAGCGTTCTGCCAGTGGCTTCGGATCCAGGCGAGCATGCTTCGTCTCATACCCCGTGCGCGGCGGTCCGTACCCTGGGGTCGGGCCGTCGTCTGTGGAGATCCGTCTCAATTCCGTGACGAAGCCGGCACGGTCCGCGCGCCACCCGTGCGCTTTTCCGCGCGACCATCGAGGTCATGCGACGGTGGCTTCTCCTCCTGGCGGTGACGTTCGTCGGACTCCCCGGCCCGGTCGAGGCGGGCGCGGCTCGCACGATCTCCCTTCCGGCGAGCTCCGACGTCGGCCTTCCGTTCTGGTGCGACTGGGGCTACGACTGGGAGTGGCGCTGCTACCGGGACGACGGCGCACGGCTGCCGATCGGCGGGGTGGACGACAAGGTGTGGCGCGCCGCGCTGAGGTTCTCCCTTGCCGCCGTCCCGGCGTGGGCGACGGTCACCTCGGCGGAGCTCCGCGTCCACCACGACGGCGTCTGCGTGGCCCCGCGGAAGCAGTCCGTGCCGTGCGTCCCTCCGGGAGCGGTCGTCGACGCGCACCGGATTCTCTCGGCGAGCTGGTTTGGCGAGCGCGAGGTCGACTTCGACGCGGCCGTCCTCGACACCGCCGTCGTCTTCGCCCCGACCGAGCCGCAGTGGCTCGTTTGGAACGTGACCTCGCTCGTCCGCTCCTGGCACGGAGGCCAGCTTCGAAACGATGGTGTCCTCCTGAAGCTCCAGGACGGCGACGAGTGGTTCGGCGTGTCCGGCCCGTACGGCCCGTCCTCGTCCTACCCGGATGCCTCGCTCCGGCCGCGCCTCGTCGTCACCTACTCGAGGCCCGGGCCCAGCTGAGCCGTGAGCATGCCGCGGATCTCGCGCGCGCAGGCTCTCGCCTGCGCCGCCGGCCTCCTCGTGCTGCTGACCATCGCCGGGCGCGTCGCGCTGGGGGCCGGAGGCGCCACGCCGGTGGAGGCGACGCCGTCGGTCGCGCTCGACGTCGAGGAGGCGCCGCCACGCGAGGTCGTCGTCCACGTCGCCGGCGCGGTCTTCCGGCCCGGCCTCTACCGCCTGCCCGACGGGAGCCGGGTCGACGACGCGATCGCCGAGGCCGGCGGGCCGAAGCCGAAGGCGGCGCTCGAGTTCGTGAACCTCGCGGCGCCCGTGGCGGACGGCCAGCAGGTGCTCGTGCCGCTGCGGGGGAGCGGAGGGGCAGCGGGCGCGAGTACGGCGGCGCCGGAGGCCGGGGGCGCCGGCGGGAAGGTGCACCTCAACTCCGCCACGCTGGAGCAGCTCGACGAGCTTCCCGGGATCGGGCCGGTCACCGCCCAGCAGATCCTCGACTACCGGGCTGCCAACGGAGCCTTTCGCTCCGTGGACGAGCTCGACGCCGTCCCCGGGATCGGGCCGGCGCGGCTCGAGCAGCTGCGGCCGCTCGTCGACCTGTGAGCGGCCCTCGTGGCCCCCGGCCGACTCGAGCGCCTGCCGCCGGCGCATCTGCTCGCCGGCTCCCTCTGCGCGGGGCTCGCGCTCGCGCTCCTGCTCCGCGCGGCCCACGAAGCCCTGCTGTTCGGGTCGGCGGCGGCCGGCCTCGCGGCTCCGGCGACGCAGCGCGCCCGCCTCCCATTGCTGCTCGGGGCGCTGCTCCTCGCCGGCCTCTGGTGGGGCGGGGTCCGCCTCGCCGCGCTCGACCGGAGCGACCTCGCGCCCGAGATCGGCCGCGCCGGCGTCGCCCTCGTCGAGGTGACCGGGCCGGCGCGCCGTAGCGAGTTCGCGCTGCGCGTCCCGGTGCGGGTGCGTCGATTCGGGGCGCAGACGCTCGACGAGCGCGCCCGGCTCGATCTTCCCCCCGAGGCAGCGCCCGCGCAGGGCACGGTGCTCGAGGTGGTCGCGACCGTCGCGGCGCCGAGGGAGCCGGAGCAGGACGGTGACTTCGACGAGGCTGGCTACCTCCGCCGCCAGGGGATGCACGTCGTCCTGCGGGCGAGCAGCTTCCGGGTCGTCGGGCGCAGGGGAGGCCTCGGCCGGCTTGCGGACGGCCTTCGCCGGGGCGTGCTCCGCTCGCTCGAGACCGTGCCGGCGGGCGAGCGACGCGCCGTTCTCGCCGGCGTCGTGCTGGGGGAGGACGAGGGGCTCGAGGACGATCTGCGCGAGAGCTTCCGCGCGTCCGGCCTCTACCACCTCCTGGCCGTCTCCGGCCAGAACGTCGCGTACGTCGTCGCAGGGACGATCCTGCTCGTCTGGGCGCTCGGCCTTCCGCGCCGGATCGGGGAGCTGGCGGCGCTCGGCACCGTGGCCGCCTACGTCCTGGCCGTCGGCTGGCAGCCTTCGGTCGTCCGGGCGGGGGTCGCCGGCGGCCTCGCGTCGCTCGCCTGGCTCGCCTCGCGGCCGCGGGACCGCTGGTACTTCCTCCTCGCCGGCGCGGCCGTCCTGCTCGCATGGAATCCGTACAGCCTGCTGGAGCCCGGCTTTCAGCTCTCCTTCAGCGCGGTCGCGGCGATCTTCGTGCTCGTCCCAAGGATCGGGCGCCGGCTCGAGGGCTACCCGCTGCCACCCCGCCTGGCCGAGGTGATCGCCGTCTCGTCGGCCTGCGGTCTCGTTACGGCTCCCGTCCTCTGGCTCCATTTCCAGGCGATCCCGGTCTACGCAGTGCTGGCGAACGGGCTCGCCGCTCCTGTCGTCGGTCCGCTGCTCGGGCTCGCCCTCGCCGCCGCCGTCGTGCACCCGCTCGTTCCGGAGGCCTCGGCGGCGCTCGTCTGGCTGGACGCCCACCTCGCCGCGTATCTCGCTCTCTGCGCCAGGCTGGTCGGCGGGCTCCCGAACGCGCAGGCGAGCTCGCCGACCGCCCTGGGCGTGCTCGTCGCGGGCACGCTCGCCGCCGTCGTCTTCGTCCGCATGCGCGGATCCCGCCTCCGCCGGGCACTTGCGGTCGCCAGCCTGGCCGCGGCGCTCGCGTTCGCGTGGTCGCTTCTCCCGGGTGATGAACGTCCACCGCCTCCGGACGGCCTGCGGATCACGATGCTCGACGTCGGCCAGGGGGACGCGATCCTCCTCCAGGTGCCCGAGGGCGCGCTCCTCGTCGACCAGGGCCCGCCCGAGGCGGACGTGGCCGGCCAGCTCGAAGCGCTCGGAGTCGAGCGGCTCGCCGCGCTCGTTCTCACTCACCCGCAGCGGGATCACGTGGGAGGCGCCGCCGACGTCCTGCGGCGCATCGAGGTCGACGCCGTGCTCGACCCGCGGATTCCGGCGGAGAGCGACGACCAGGAAGCGGCGCTCTCCGCCGCGCGCGACGAGGGAGTTCCCGTGCTCGCGGCCCGGGCCGGGCGGAGCTTCCGCCTCGGCCGGCTGCGGGTGCGCATCCTCTGGCCGGACGGCCCGGGATCGCCGGGGGAGGACCCGAACGCGCACGCCGTCGTGCTCGTGGCGTCCTTCGGCGAGATCGACGCGCTCCTGACCGCGGACGCGGAGGGGGACGTGACCGTCCCGCTCGGCCCGCCCCAGGTGGAGATCGTCAAGGTCGCGCACCACGGATCCGCCGATCCGTGGCTGCCGCGGCTGCTCGAGCTCGTCCGGCCGCGCGTGGCGCTCGTCTCCGTCGGGGAGCGAAACGACTACGGGCACCCCACGCCGTCGACGATTGCGGCGCTGGCGGCCGCCCGCGGCCTGGCCGTCTACCGGACGGATCGCGACGGCCGGGTCACCGTCGAGACCGACGGCCGGCGGATCTCGGTCGCGCGGGGCGGGTGACTTATGCTTGCCCGCGGTGGCCGAGAGCGAGCTTCGCCCGATCTACCTGCTCACCGGGGGCGACCGCCCGAAGATCCGGCGGGCCCTGGAGCGCCTGCGCTCCCGCTTCGGCCCCGAGTCCGTCGAGACCATCTCCGCCGAGGGCTCCGGCGGCGACGAGGCCGTCGCCGCGCTCAACTCGCTGGGCCTCTTCGCCGGCGCGGGCGGGCGCCTCGTAATCGTCGAGGACGTCGAGCGCTGGAAGAAGGCGGACGAGGAGGCCGTCGCCGTGTACCTCGCGGACCCAGTGGAGGGCGCCGTGCTCGCTCTGGTCGCGGCGGAGTTGAAGGGGTCGACCCTCCCGGCGCTCTGCGCGAAGGCCGGCGAGGTGCTGGCCTACGACGTTCCGAAGCCGCGCGACCTCCCCTCCTGGGTGCGGGCCCAGTTCGAGCGGACCGGCGTCCAGGCCGACGCGGATGCCGCTCGGGCCCTCGTCGAGATCGTCGGCGACGACGCCAGCGCCCTGGCCACCGAGGTCGAGAAGCTCGCGGCGTGGGCAGGAGGCGAGCCGGTCGGCCGGCGCGAGGTCGAGCTCCTCGCCGCCCCCGCCCAGGAGGCCTCGGCCTGGGCGATCATGGACGCGTGGGGTGCCCGCGACCTCCCGGGCGCGCTCGCAGCCTGCCAGTCGGACCTCGAGCACGGAGCAGACCCGTTCGCGATCACGATGCGCCTCTCCTCGCAGGTGAGCCTCGTCCGCCAGGCCCAGGCGTTGCGCGAGGAGAGTCTCGGGACGAAGGACATCGCCAAGCGCCTGCGCAAGCACGAGTTCCGGGTGCGGAAGGCCCTCGGCCACGCCGAGAACTACACGCGCGACGAGCTCGACGAGGCGGTCATCCGTCTAGCCGCGCTCGACGCGGCGCTCAAGGGCGCGAGCCGGCTCGCGGGCGAGCTGGAGCTCGAGCGGGCGATCGTGGAGCTCGTCCGCGCTCCGGAGCCGGCAGCCCACCGGTAGGCCGCGCCGCCGACCCTCCGGGCCCCGGAAAATCCCCGGCACCTCGTGGGGCACCCCGGCCCACCACCCGCTTTCGAGCCTAACGCCGAAAAGCGCACCCGTGGTGCGCGGACCGTGCCGAGTTCGCGACGGCTTCGCGCCGGGTTCGGTCGCCGCTACGACGCGCTTGCGAGGAGCCCGGCCGCCTGCGACTTCTTGCGTGCGGCGCGGTTCGGGTGGAGGGCGCGGTTGGCGGCCGCGCGGTCGAGACAGCGGACGAGCTCGCGGTGCGCCGCGGCAGCCGCCTCGGAGTCGCCCTCGGCGACGGCGACCTCGAGGCGCTTGTACAGCGTCTTCGCGGTCGACCGGTAGCGCAGGTTCTCGTGCCGCTGGCGGGCGGCGATCGAGACACGACGCTTCTGCTGCTTGATGTTCGGCATTCCAGAGAAAAGGCCCCGGCGGGCCGCTCGCCATCGTAGCAGGAGGCCGCTCGCTCTGGCCGCCCCCGTATCCTCGCCCGCGTGGGCGAGTCGGCGCCGTTGGGGAGCTCGGGCAGGAAGCCGCGGCGCCTGGCGTTCTCGACGGCGATCTTCGCCGGGATCACGGGAGTCTCCCGCGTTCTCGGCCTCGTGCGGGAGATCGTCGCGCGGAGGGCGTTCGGCGTCGAAGGCGACATCAACGCCTTCACCGTCGCGTTCCAGGTCCCCAACCTCGTCCGGGCGCTCGCCGCCGACGCGGCGCTGAGCTCGGCGTTCGTGCCCGTCTTCAGTGAGCTGCTGGAGAAGGGCCAGCGCGCGCGGGCCTGGCGCGTCGCCTCGACGCTCTTCTGGCTCGTGCTCATCGTGCTCGGCGCGCTCACCGGGCTCCTCATGCTCCTGGCCCCGCTGATCATGCGCATCTTCGGCCTCGGGGACCTCGAGGAGCTCGCCACGACGCTCTCGCGGATCCTCTTCCCGATCGTCGTCCTGATGGGCGTCTCCGGGATCGTGATCGGGATCCTCAACTCCTACGAGGAGTTCACCGTTCAGGCGCTGATGCCGGTGCTCTGGAACCTGGCGATCATCGCGTCCCTCCTCTTCGTTGCCCCGCGGTTCGAGAGCGAGGAGGCGCAACTGTACGTCTACGCGGGCGGGGTGCTCGTCGGCACGATCATCCAGACGGTCACGCCGGTGTGGTGGCTCCGCGCCCGCGACGGCCGGATCCGCGCTGTCCTCGACCTGCGCGATCCGGCCGTCAAGCGTGTCCTGACCCTGATGCTGCCGGTGACGCTCGGCATCGGGCTCATCAACTTCAACCTCGTCATCAACACCTTCTTCGCCTCCCGCTTCGTCGACCCGCAGCTCGCGCCGAGCGCGATCGACGCCGCGTTCCGCATCTACATGCTTCCCCAGGGGATGTTCTCCGTCGCGGTCGCGACCGTCCTCTTCCCGCGCATGTCCCGCCTGGCCGCCCGGGCCGACCTCGACGGCTTCAGGGAGACCGTGTCGCTCGGGCTCCGGCAGATCGGCTTCCTGCTCCTGCCTGCGAGCGCCGTCGCGGCCGTCCTCGCCGAGCCGATCGTCAGGCTCCTGTACCAGCGGGGCGAGTTCACGGCCGACCAGACGCCCATCGTCGCGGGGGCGCTCGCCGCCTTCGCGCTCGGCCTGACCTTCAACGGGACGATGCTGATGCTGAACCGCTCCTTCTTCAGCCTGCAGTCGCCCTGGGTGCCGACCTGGGTCGCGGTCGGGAATCTCGCGCTGAACGCGGTGCTGGCGGGGATCCTCTACCGCGTTGGCGTCTGGGGGATCCCGCTGGCCACCTCGATCGTGAACATCGCGGGCACGCTGGCTCTCGTCGAGATCCTCCGCCGGCGGCTCGGCCGGATCGACGGGGTCGCCATCCTCTCGTCGTACGCGCGGATCGGGCTCGCCTCGGCCGCGGCGGCCGCCGTCGCGTTCGGAACCTGGTACGGCCTCGACGAGGTCATGGGCGTGTCGCTCGGCGCGCAGGTGGTCTCGGTCGGAACCGGCATCGTCGCCGGTGCCGCGACGTTCCTCGCCGCGGCGGCCCTCTTGCGCGTCCGCGAGCTGCAAGCGCTCCTCTCCCTGCGCCGCCGATCCGCTACAACCACTGACGAGCAGCTGTGAGCCGCCTCGATCCCATCCGCAACTTCTCGATCGGCGCCCATATCGACCACGGGAAGTCGACCCTCGCCGACCGCATCCTCGAGGTGACGCAGACGCTCTCCCGTCGGGAGATGCGCGAGCAGGTCCTCGACACGATGGAGCTGGAGCGCGAGCGCGGCATCACGATCAAGGCACAGGCGGTGCGCGTCCTCTGGCGGGGTCACCAGCTCAACCTCATCGACACCCCGGGCCACGTCGACTTCACCTACGAGGTGTCCCGGGCGCTGCAGGCCTGCGAGGGCGCGTTGCTCGTGGTCGACGCCGCGCAGGGAATCGAGGCGCAGACGCTCGCCAACGCCTACCTCGCCATCGAGAACGACCTCGAGATCGTCCCGGTCGTGAACAAGATCGACCTGCCGCAGGCCGATCCCGACGCGGCCGCCGCCGACGTTGCCCAGCTCGTCGGCGAGAGCCCCGACCGCGTCCTCCGCATCTCGGCGAAGACCGGCGAGGGCGTCGAGGCCGTCCTCGACGCGATCGTCGAGCGAATACCGCCGCCGGAAGGCGATCCTGACGCCCCGCCGCGGGCGCTCGTCTTCGACTCGTCGTATGACCAGTACCGCGGTGTCGTCGCATTCGTCCGCATGGTGGACGGCCGCTTCACGACGAGGCAGCCGCTGCGGGCGATGGCGGCCGGGACGCGCTTCGAAGCGGAGGAGCTCGGGTTCTTCGCCCCCGACCGGAGCCCGACGCCGACCCTCGAGGCCGGCGAGGTGGGCTACGTCGTGACCGGGCTCAAGGACGTGAGCCGGCTGCGGGTCGGCGACACCCTCACCGCGCAGGCGGGCGCCGCGGCCGAGCCGCTGCCCGGCTACAAGGACGTCAAGCCGACCGTCTTCGCGGGCCTCTTCCCGACCGACTCCGACGCGTACCCGGACCTGCGCGACGCGCTCGAGAAGCTGAAGCTGAACGACGCGTCGCTCTTCTACGAGCCCGAGACCTCGCAGGCGCTGGGCTTCGGCTTCCGTTGCGGCTTCCTCGGGCTCCTGCACATGGAGATCGTGCGCGAGCGGCTCGAGCGGGAGTTCGACCTCGACCTGCTCGTCACCGCACCGAACGTCGCCTACCGGGTGCTCACCAAGGCGGGCGAGGAGCTCGAGGTCCACAACCCCTCCGACATGCCTCCCGAGGTCGAGCTCGTCGAGGAGCCGTACATCCGCGCGACGACGATCGTCCCGAAAGACTACGTCGGCTCGGTCATGGAGCTCAACAACGAGCGGCGCGGCCGCTTCCACCACCTCGAGTACCTGAGCGAGGAGCGCGTGCTCCTCGTCTTCGACCTGCCGCTCGCCGAGATCGTCTACGACTACTACGACCAGCTGAAGAGCAGGACGCGCGGCTACGCGAGCTTCGACTACGACGTGGTCGGCTTCGAGCCGGGCGATCTCGTCCGGGTCGACGTCCTGCTCGCCGGCGACCCGGTGGACGCGCTCAGCCTGATCGTCCATCGCGACGGTGCGTACGCACGCGGGCGGGCCCTCGTCGACCGTCTGCGCGAGGAGATCCCGCGGCAGATGTTCGACGTGCCCGTCCAGGCGGCGATCGGCTCGCGGATCATCGCGCGCGAGACGATCAGGGCCCGCCGGAAGGACGTGCTCGCCAAGTGCTACGGCGGCGACATCACGCGCAAGCGGAAGCTCCTCGAGCGCCAGAAGAAGGGCAAGAAGCGGATGAAGCAGGTCGGCTCGGTCGAGGTGCCGCAGGAGGCCTTCCTGGCCGTTCTCAACCTGGACGGTGAGCGGAAGTGAGCGCCGGCGCGCGGCACCTGTACGTGCACCTGCCTTTCTGCGTGCACCGCTGCGGCTACTGCGACTTCGTCACGCTGGTCGGCCGGCGCGACGGGCACGGCGCGTACGTCGACGCGCTTCTCGCCGAGCTCCGGCTCGAGCGGGATGCACTCGCCGGCGAGGTCGAGACCGTGTTCCTCGGCGGTGGGACACCGACCTTCACCGAGCCGGCCGAGCTCGCCCGCCTGCTCGCGGCGCTGCCGCCGGCCGCCGAGATGACCGTCGAGACGAATCCGGAGACGGTCACGCCGGAGCTGGCGGCGCTCCTTGGCACTGGCGGAGTGACGCGCGTCTCACTGGGCGCCCAGAGCTTTCGGCCCGAGCTCCTCGCCGTCCTCGAGCGGCGGGCCGGGCCGGACGTCGTCCGGGCGGCCTTCTACCATCTGCGTGATGCCGGATTCGACAACATCTCGCTCGACCTCGTCTACGGCATCCCAGGCCAGAGCGCCGCCGACCTGCACAGCGACCTTGCAGAGGCGATAGCGCTCGGGCCCGAGCATCTCTCCTGCTACGAGCTCGAGGCGAAGCCCGGCACGCGCTTCACCCACGCGCACGGCGAGGAGCTCGCGCGCCAGGCGGACGCGATGGAGGGCTACTTCGAGCTCGTCGTGGAGACCCTCGTCGGAGCCGGTTACCGCTGGTACGAGACGGCGAGCTTCTGCCGGGCGGGGCGGCAGGCTCGCCACAACCTCGGCTACTGGCACGGCGAGGACTACCTCGGCGTCGGGATCGGGGCGGTCTCGACGGTTCGCGGTCTGCGCTGGCGCAACCGTGCGAGCCTGGCCGGCTACCTCGGGGCACTGGCGGAGGGAAGGCGGCCGCCCCGCGACGAGGAGCCCGTCGAGCCGGAGACGGCGCGCCGCGAGCGCCTGATGCTCGGCCTGCGCCTGGACGAGCCGGTCCCACTCGCGCACGTCGCCGGCGCCGTGGACGGCGACGCGCTCGTGCGGATGGAGCGCCTCGGGCTGGCCGAGCGTCGCGGCGACGGGCTCGCGCTCACGAGGCGAGGCCGCTTCCTCGGCGGCGGGGTCACTGCCGAGCTCATGGCTGAAAGCCCTGCAAAAAGTACGATTTAGACCGATGCCGGACGCACAGGAGCTTCGACTCAGCCCGCGGCAGGAGCTGATCCTCGCCCGCGTCGTCGAGGAGTACGTCGCCACGGGCACGCCCGTGGGATCGAAGACGCTCGTCGAGCGCACGGGGCTCGAGGTCTCGTCCTCGACCGTTCGCTACGAGCTCGCGGTCCTCGAGGAGCAGGGACTGCTCACCCACCCGCATACGTCCGCGGGTCGGGTGCCGACGGACGCGGGGTACCGGCTCTTCGTCGACCGGTTGCTCGACCGCCTCGAGCCACGGCCGTCCGCGCTGGAGCTCGACCTCTCGGCCGCCGAGACCCAGGTCGACTCGGCGTTGCGGGCGACCACCGAGGTGCTGGCGGACCTCACCCACCTGCTCGCCCTCGTCTCGGCGCCGCCGCTCGACACGACGATCGTGCGCCACGTCGAGGTGCTCGTCCTCCAGCC
>DASPGT010000090.1:0-11338 GCA_035620475.1 Gaiellaceae bacterium
TGCCGCTCCGGGGTCAGCGTACAACGGGCGGCGAGGCCCTCGGTCAGCCGGTGCTTCGCGCGGGCCGGCGGGATCGCAGCGCGCAGGCGAGGGCGA
Organism: Gaiellaceae bacterium; assembly: GCA_035620475.1. Lineage (GTDB taxonomy): Bacteria > Actinomycetota > Thermoleophilia > Gaiellales > Gaiellaceae > JAIBJN01. The sequence continues at coordinate 97 of DASPGT010000090.1, forward strand.
GGGCGAGCGCGACCGCGGCCGGCGCGAGCGTCGGGAAGCCGTCGCGGGAGATCGCCGCGAAGCCGACGGCGGCGAGCGCGAGGGCGAGCGCGGCGACGATCCAGCGGCTCGTCGCCGCGGCCCAGACGGCGGTCCAGGGGATCGCCGCGAAGCCGAGCCCCAGGGCGGCCAGCCCGACGGCGTCCCACGCCGTTGTCGCGAGCGCCGTTGCCACCAGGAGGACGAGGCCGAGGACGGTTCCGGCGACGGCGACGAGCGCCGCCAGCGCGACGACGACGCCGTCGAGGCGGTCTGTCACTTGAAGACGAACAGGGCGTCGTGCACGGAGCCGTCGGTGAGCTCGACGATCAGCCTCCGGCAGGTCCCGGCCCACGCCTTCTGCGTCTTCCACACGTAGGTGTATCGGTCGGTCGCAGCGTCGAACTGGAGCCCGCTCTGGCTGGCCGTCACCGTCTGCTCCACCGGATCGACTGGGACGCCCGTCTCGCAGGCGAGCGACTGCGAGGAGGGGGAGCCCGGGGCGAGGATGTCGAGTCCGAAGTCGCCGCCGAGGCTGAACTTGACCGGGACCGCGGCCCCCGCAGTCATCGAGTTCCGGACGGGCGGATTGTCGACCGGCGGGAAGAAGCCCTCGAACTCGAACCCGTCCGCCGTCCTCACGACGGTCGCCGTCGCCGAGAAGGTGCCCGCCGACGTCGACAGGCAGGCGCGGACCGTGTTCGGGCCGTCGGACAGAAGCGCCGCCGGAATGGTGGTGAGCAGGGAGACGGGCGCCGTGTACGTTCCGGAGTCGATCTGCAGGCCGGCGTCGCAGCCGCCGCCCCCGAGGAGAACGGCGTAGCGGCCGTCCCGGTCCGCGTGCCAGGCGACGCCCGTCCCGGCGTCGGCCGGCCCCACCTCGGCGTCGAGCACCGCGTCGACGGTCACGGTCGCATCGTCGACCACCCCGTCGCAGGCGTCGCCGAGCCCGTCCCCGTCACCGTCGGACCAGTGGTCACCGTCGTTGGCGGCCGAGGGGCAGTTGTCGAGGTCGTCGGGCATCCGGTCCCCGTCGGCGTCGCGGCAGCCGCCGTCGGCGCCATCGACGAGGCCGTCGCGGTCGTTGTCGCCGCCGTCCGAGCACGCGGTGCCGCCGCCGCCCATGACCTCGGGGACGCTCAGCGGGTCGAGCGGGTCCGACCCTGTGGCGGTCTCCAGGGCGTCGAGGTTGGAGTCGCCGTCGTCGTCGAGGTCGCAGGCGTCTCCGAGCCCGTCGCCGTCCGTGTCGGCCTGGAGCGGGTCGGCCACCACCGGGCAGCCGTCACCGGCGTCCGGGACGCCGTCGTTGTCGTCGTCTGCGTCGACGTCGTTGTCGAGCCCGTCGTTGTCGGTGTCGAGCGGGAAGGGGTCGCCGGCCGGCTGGATGAGCTCGGCGACGGCGGCGAGGAGGCCGGTGAGCCCGGAGGAGGAGCTCCCCAGGTTGTCGCCGTCGAGGTCCTGGTCGCAGGCGTTCCCGATGTCGTCGAAGTCCCAGTCCGGCTGCCGCCCGTCCTCCTCCGGGTTGGAGACGCCGGCGCAGTTGTCCTCGCCTTCGGGCACGCCGTCGCCGTCCAGGTCCTGTGCTGCCAAGCCGACGTAGTCCGGAAAGGATTCCTGGAGCGATCCCGTGCCCTGGCCCGGGGCGTAGTTCAGCCCCTGCCAGGAGGCGAACGAGTCGGGATCGGAAGCGCCGGGGACGCCCGGCTGATTGCGCACGCTCGCGTCGTCCGGCAGGCCGAGCGCATGCCCGAGGAGATGCGTGAGCGCTCGTGCCCAGAGCTGGGTGATCCCGGCAGACTCGCCGACGCCCAGAAGCTGGTTGATCGGCCAGCGGACGTCGAGCTGGTTGCCGTGCTCGTCGCGGATCTTCGCCGGGAAGATGCCGGGGATGGGAACGACCGACGCGGAGCCGAAGCCGAACCAGGTCTGGATGATCTTGATCTGGCGGTAGCACGGCCCCAGGAAGGGCGAGTCGGAGTTGAGCTTGATCTCGGCGGAGCAGGACCAGATCGGGCCGAGGGTCAGCAGGAGGTCGCGGCCGCCCACGTCGACGTCGCCGAAGGGGCTCCAGTCGTAGTCGGCGAGCTCCGAGAAGCCCGCCCCCTGCTTGAAGAACGTGAAGCCGTCGGGATTCGGGCAGGCGGCGCCGCTGTTGGAGTGGCTGGAATGGCCGCTCCACACGTACCGGACGGCGGCCTCCTTCGCGGCGAGGATCTCGGTCGCGTTCGCGTTCGCGCGCTGCTCCGCGGTTCCGAAGCGGTCGGGGCGCACCGACGACTCGCCCTGGTCGCAGTTCGGCGCGTGCGGGATCGCCTCGTCGATGAGGATGTGGAGCGCGACGCCGGACGTGGCGGTCGGGTTGCTCACCGGGGCGTCGTCGAAGACATCCGTGATGCGCCCGAGGGCCGGCAGATTCGGGGCGTGGTGAAGCGGATCGACGTTGAGGCCGAGGATCTCCGGGCAGGAGCCGAAGCGGCAGTCCTGCCAGTCGAGCTCCAGGAAGACGTCCTTGCGCAGCGGGTTCGGCGGCTGGTTGAAGCACGTCACCTGGCCGTTCAGGCGGAGGTCCTGCTCCGGGAGGAGGCAGATGCCGGACTCGAAGGGCCCGAAGACGTCGGCGAGCGTGGGCGAGTACGACTCGAACCCGGGGCCGTGGAAGCCGGACCCGGGGACGCTCGTGGGCATCTCCCAGGAGTCGAGCAGGCCGTCGCCGTCCGTGTCCGGGTCGTTCGGGTCGGTGCCCTGGTTCGCCTCGACGGCGTTCGTGAGGTAGTCGCAGTCCGTGTCGTCCTCGCAGGCGCCGCGAATGCCGAAGGCGAACGTGTTCGGCGTGCCGAGCCGGGCGCCGTCGGGCGTGTTGGGCTGTCCCAGCGAGTACACCTGCGCGCCGACCGACGCGAGCGCCCCCAGGGCCTGGGTCTCGGTGGCGGCGGCGCCGTAGAAGAGCGTGATGCCCGTGCTCTCACCCGGGGCGAGGTCGCCGAGCGAGAGGTCGAACGCGGCCCCGTGGTCGAACGGGCCGGCGTCCACGAACGTGCCCCTGTGGCCGAGATCGCTCAGGGGGACCAGCGGGTCGACGAAGGCGAACCCGTCGTTGGTCGAGTCGAGGAGGTACGGAGCGGCGCCCTGCAGCGTGACGAACTCGTCGAACTCCGTCGGCGGCACGTCCCAGTCCATCGCCCGGCGGTACACGAGCGCCGGCGCGGGCACGGCACCGATGTTCTCGACGCTGACGTCCACCCGGTAGAGGCTCGGGCTGGCCGACGGCGTGTAGACGTGGCGGACGCGCAGCCGGCCCGCGATCTCGACGATCGACTCGGCGGTGTCCGCGGTGACGTTGAACGCCGTGACGACGAGGTTCGGCGAGATGCCCCCGTTGGCCACCGACGCGTAGCCGCTCAGCCCGCTCGGTGCGGAGGCGATCCCCCAGCCCTCGCAGTAGCACCCGGGAATGAGCGCGTCGCCGCCGGTCGGGACGAACTCGAGGCCGACGTCCTCCGGCTCGAGGGCGGTGAGCGTCTCGCCTCCGCCTCCTCCACCCAGGTCGCCGGCGTCGAGGTGGCCTTGCGGGTTGATCCCGAGCCGGACCGTCCCGTTCGAGACGATCGCGAACGGGGGCCAGTCGAGGGCGGCCGCGGCGGCCTCCAGGCTCGCCGCGCCCGGCTGGGGCGGGTGAGCGTTTCGCGGGTCGGGACCCCCGGCGGCGCCGATGGGGGCGGCCGCGATCAGAGCTGACAGGGTCCCGAGGGACAGCAGCGCTCGCCACATGAGAGACCTCCTCGACGGCAGGGGGACGTCCTCTTGGTGGGAGGAACGTAAACCTTCGGGCCTCGGCGGGCAAGGTCTCCCGGATCGCCGCGATGCGCGTGGGATCAGCCTCCGGCCCGGGCCCGGCGGCGGAGGACGCGCTCGTCGCCGACGCGCCTGGTCACCCGGTCGGCGTCGAGGCGCTCGAGGAGGAGCTGTGCCGACTTGCGGCTCGTGCCGAGCAGGTCGCGAAAGCGGGCGAGCGTGATCGACCCGGCAGCCTCGCACTCCCCGATCACGACGCGCTTCGCCTCCTCGTAGGCGGCGGCGCCGATCGCCGTCCCGTCGCCGAGGCGGACGAGGCGGCCGGCCTGCTCGAGGTAGCGGGCGAGCTCGGCGTCCTCCACCTTCACGGGCGTCGTCCCCGCCTCCTCCAGCTCGTCCTCCAGCCGGTCGGCGGCCTCGGCGCGGTCGCCGAGCCCGGCGGTGGCTCCGGGCGCGTACGCGGTCGCGCCGCGCCGCTCGACGGGGAGGAGCGGCAGGAGCGCCGCCGCCCAGGGCCGCTGCGGCAGCAGCTCGGCCACCGGGACGCCGGGGTCCAGGGACGAGGAGGCGGCCCGCGCGTCCAGCGCGCGGACGACCTCGTACCGGAGCTCCTCGAGCTGCTCCGGCGCCAGGTACCACTCCCCAGCGCGGACGGCGGCGGCCACGCCCGCGTCGAGCTCCTCCGGCGAGAGGTGCGTGCGCCGCGCCAGGTCCTCGCGCCGCAGCGGCTCGCCGGCGGCCGCGAGCGCCGCGAGGACGAGGGAGGCGGGGTCGCCCCGCTCGAGGAGCTCGAGCCGGCCGGCCGAGAGCCGCCGCGGCGGCGCCGGGTCGAGGACGACACCGCCGCCGAGAGTCGTCCCCTCCCGCAGGACGACGCGGTCGCCCCGGGCGGCGGCGGCGGGCGACGCGAGCCGGAGCTGCGCGTAGCGCTCGCCGGCGCGCACGACGCGTGCCAGGTGCTCTGCGGTGCCGTGGTGGACGTGGACGCGCATCCCGCCGGGGATCTCGGCGAACGGCTCCAGCGCGACGTCGAGGCGGTAGCTCAGCGGGTAGGCATCCGGATCGACGAGCGCGTCGCCGCGGCGCAGGTCGCCGCGCTCGACTCCCGGGAGCGCGACGGCCACGCGCTGGCCTGCCTCCGCGCGCTCCACCGGCCGGTCGTGCACCTGCACGCTTCGGATGCGCACGTCGAGCCCGGCCGGCTCGGCGCGCAGCCGGTCGCCCTCGCCGACGGACCCGGACCAGAGCGTCCCGGTGGCGACGGTCCCGATGCCGCGGAGCGTGAACACGCGGTCGAGGAAGAGCCGTGTCGGCCGGGTCGGTGCCCGCTGCTCGACCCGGCCGGCCGTCTCGGCGAGGGCCGCGCGCAGCTCGTCGAGCCCCTCGCCCGTGGCCGCGCTCGTCGCCACGACGGCCGCTCCGGGGACGAGCTCGCGCACCTCGGCGAGCGCCAGCTCGCGCGTCTCGGCGTCCACGGCATCCACCTTGGTCACGGCGGCGACGCCGTGCTCGATCCCGAGCAGCCGCAGGATGGCCAGGTGCTCGTGCGTCTGCGCGCGGGCGCCCTCGCCCGCGTCGACGACGAGCAGGAAGAGGTCGATCCCGGTCGCGCCGGCCACCATCGTGCGGACGAACCGCTCGTGCCCGGGGACGTCCACGAGCGAGAGCCGCCGCCCCCCGGGCAGGTCGAGCGGCGCGTAGCCGAGGTCGATGGAGATGCCGCGCTCGCGCTCCTCGGGGAGCCGGTCGGTGTCCTTCCCCGTCAGCGCCCGGACGAGCCAGGTCTTCCCGTGGTCGACGTGGCCGGCGGTGCCGACGGTCAGCGGCAACGGGCGACGGCCTCCGCGGCCTCCTCGACCTCCGCGTCGGAGAGGGTCCGGCAGTCGAGAAGCAGTCGGTCGTCGCGGACGATCCCGATCACCGGCGGGTCTCCGCGCCGCAGCGGCTCCGCCAGCTCGAGCGGGAGCGCGCAGGCGAAGCTCGGGATCTCCGTTGTCGGGAGCGCGCCGCCGCCGGGTCGCGCGGTCGTCTCCTCCACCGTCCCGCCCGTGAGCGCGGCCAGCCGCCCGGCGCGGGCCCGGACGGCCTCCGGCGGCTCGGCGAGCATCCGCAGGACGGGCACGTCGGGGCGTCCGGTCCGGTAGAGGGCGAGCGTGCCCTCGAGCGCCGCCAGGGTGAGCTTGTCGGCCCGGAGCGCGCGCTGGAGCGGATGGCGGCGCAGGCGTTCGACGAGCTCGGCCCGGCCGGCGGCGATCCCCGCCTGCGGGCCGCCCAGGAGCTTGTCGCCGGAGAAGGTCACGAGGTGCGCGCCCGCCTCGATGCTCGCGCGCGGCGTCGGCTCGTCGCCGACCTCGACGAGCGCGCCGGAGCCGAGGTCGTCCACGAGGGCCAGGCCGTGCCGCTCGGCGAGCCGCGCCAGGTCGCGCACGCGCGGCCGCTCCGTGAAGCCGACCAGTCGGAAGTTCGACTGGTGCACGCGCAGGATCGCGGCGGTGCGGTCGCCGAGCGCGCGCTCGTAGTCGGCGAGCCGCGTCCGGTTCGTCGTTCCGACCTCGACCAGGCTCGCCCCCGAGCGGGCGAGGACGTCGGGGATCCGGAAGCCGTCCCCGATCTCGATCAGCTCGCCGCGGGAGACGACCACCTCGCGCCCCTCGGCGAGGGCCGCGAGCGCGAGCAGCACCGCGGCCGCGTTGTTGTTGACGACGACCGCCGCCTCGGCCCCGGTCAGCTCGCGAACGGCGGCGGCGACGTGGTCCTGGCGCGAGCCGCGCGCGCCCGCATCGACGTCGTACTCGAGGTTCGAGTAGCCGGCGCCGACCTCGCGCACGCGCGCGAGCGCCTCCTCCGCGAGCGGAGCGCGCCCGAGGTTCGTGTGGACGACGACGCCGGTTGCGTTCAGGACGCGCCGGAGGCTCGGCCGGAGCCGTACCTCGAGCTCCGCGAGCGTCCGCTCGACCAGGTCGCCGGCCGGAAAACCGGCCTTCACGTCCTCGCGCGCGCGGGCGAGCGCAGCCCGGGCAGCCGCCTTGACGGGCTCGAGCCCGTGCTCGGCCGCCGGCGCTTCCAGCTCCTTCCGGAGGAGCAGCGCGTCGACCGAGGGCAGCTCCCGGAGCGGGTTCGAGGAGGCCACGACCGCAAATGATAGTGACCGCATTTCCCGCTACCCTGCGGGGTTCATGGCCGAGATCGCCGTCCGCTCCGCCCGTCGCGAGCGCCGCCGCCGGCGCAGCCGTGCGGCGACCGTCGCGCTCGTCGCGGCGCTCCTCGTCATGGCCGCCGGGGCCGGGCTCTTCGCCCGCGCCTACACCGTGCGGGACGCGGTGCTGCCGGGCGTGTCGGTGGCCGGGGTCGACATCGGCGGGCTCTCCCACGAGGAGGCCCGGGCGAAGCTCCGGGCCGAGCTGGGGCCGCGGCTGGCCGAGCCCGTGCGGCTCGCCGTCGGCGGCGAGGTGCTCGTCGTCCGGCCCGGCACGGCCTTCGCGTTCGACGCCGCGGCGACGGAGCAGCGCGCCTACCAGGCCGGCCGCGAGTCCGTTCTCTCGCGACTCGGCGCGCTCGTCGCCCCGTTCGCCTTCACCCAGGAGGTCGAGCCGGTGCTCGAGGCCCTGCCGGCTCAGCGGAGCCGTGTCCGCGAGCAGCTTCGCGAGCTGACTTCGCGGCCCACGAACGCCAAGCTCCGCATGGACGGCAGGGAGGTCGTCGTCCGCCCGGGCCTCGCCGGAACGACCGTGGACGTCGATCCGCTGCTCGCCTCGGTGCGGGCGGCAGGGCTCGCCGGAGCGGGCCGCGTCACCGCCGACGTGCGCGAGGTCGCTCCCTCGATCACGACCGAGGAGGCCGAGGCGGTCGCGGTCCAGGCCCGCACGCTCCTCGCCGCCCCGGTCGCGGTCAAGCTGAAGAAGAAGCGCGTCGGCGAGCTGCGCCCCGCCGAGCTGGCCGGGCTCGTCCGCTTCCCGCAGGCCGCGGGGACGTACGAGCTGGCGCTCGAGCCGGACGGCCTGCGCGCGGCGCTCCTCCCGATGGTCAAGACGACGCTCCGCGAGCCGCAGGACGCGACGTTCCGCATCGTCGGCAAGCGGGTGCGCGTCGTCCGGTCGCAGCCCGGGACGACGCTCGACGTCGAGAAGGCCAAGGACGCCGTGCTGGCCGCCGGAACCGGCCCCGGCCGGCGGGTGGCCGCGGTCGGGCTGACCGCGCTCGCCGCCGACCTGACGACGAAGGAGGCGAAAGCCCTCGGGATCCGCGAGCAGGTCTCCTCGTTCACGACCGACATGGGCGCCTCGTCGTCGAACCGGATCCACAACGTGCACCTGCTCGGCGACTACCTCGACGGGACGATCGTCAAGCCGGGCCAGACCTTCTCGTACAACCGCGACATCGGCCCCCGCACGGTCGAGCGCGGCTTCCGCGAGGGCCAGATGATCTGGGGCGGCGTCCTCATCCCCTCGATCGGCGGCGGGGTCTGCCAGACGGCGACGACGATCTTCAACGCGGCGTTCGAGGCCGGCCTGCCCGTCCTGCAGCGCTCGAACCACGCCTTCTACATCAGCCACTACCCGATGGGACGCGACGCGACCGTGTCCTGGGGCGGGCCCGAGTTCGTGTTTCGCAACGACCTGAAGAACGCCATCCTGATCAAGGTGAGCTACACGACCGCGACCTTCACGGTGACGTTCTACGGGACGAAGCAGGGGCGCCGCGTCGAGTCCTCCACCAGCGAGCCGACGAACTACACGCAGCCCGAGCTCCAGTACGCGGTCGACCCCGGCGCGCCGCGGAACTCGGTCCGCCGGACCTCGGCGGGTGGCCCGGGCTTCGACGTGACCGTGTACCGCAAGGTCTTCCAGCGCGGGAAGCTGATCCGCGAGGACAGCTTCTTCACCCGCTACAAGCCCGAGAACCCGACGGCGATCTACGGCCCCGGCCGCACGCCGCCCGGCGACTACTTCTACCTTCCTTCGAGCGCCTGAGTTAGAGTCCCGCCGCGATGAACCCGCAGGCGGCGACCCTCAGGCTGGCGGTCTTCCCGCGCGCGAGCCTGCTGGTGGACGTCCTCCTCGTCGTCGCCGGCGCCGGGCTCGTGTCGCTCGCCGCCCAGATCGAGATCCCGCTCGGCTTCACGCCGGTGCCGATCTCGGGGCAGACGTTCGCCGTGCTTCTCGTCGGGGCCTCGATGGGCCCGCTGCTGGGCGCCTCCAGCCTGCTTCTCTACCTCGGCGTCGGCCTCCTGGGCGCGCCGGTGTACTCGGGTGGGGAGGGCGGCTGGGAGGTCTTCCACGGCGCCACCGGTGGATATCTCGTCGGCTTCGTCGTCGCCGCGATCCTGACCGGCTGGCTTGCGGTGCGCCGCTGGGACCGGCGCTTCAACTCGGCGGTGGCCGCGATGCTCTCCGGCAGCGTGGTCATCTACCTCCTCGGGCTCCCCTGGCTGGCGAAGGAGATCGGCACGGGGCTCGAGGGGACGCTCGAGGCCGGCCTCTACCCGTTCGTCGTCGGCGACCTCATCAAGCTCTACCTGGCGGGCATGCTCCTGCCGGGCGCCTGGAAGCTCGTCAAGCACCTCCGCGGCTCCGACTCCTAGTTTCGGGCCGGTCCCCCCGGGTACGCGTCGGAGGACGCAAACCAAGGAGGAGACATGGCCAGCATCACCGAGTCGATCGACGTCCAGGCGCCCGTGCGCACCGCGTACGACCAGTGGACGCAGTTCGAGGAGTTCCCGCGGTTCATGGAGGGCGTGCGGTCCGTCGAGCAGATCGACGACACGCACGTCCGCTGGGTGGCCGAGGCCGGCGGCAAGGAGCACGCCTGGACGGCCGAGATCGTCGAGCAGCGCCCTGACGAGCGCGTCGCGTGGCGGTCGGTCGACGGCCACGGGAACGCGGGCGTCGTTACCTTCCACCGCCTCGGCGAGCGCGAGACGCGCGTCACCGTGGAGATGGAGCACGAGACCGAGGGCATGATGGAGCAGCTCGGCAGCGCCCTCGGCATGGACGGCCGCCGCGTGCAGGGCGACCTCGAGCGCTTCAAGGACCTCGTCGAGAGCCGCGGCGCCGAGACCGGCGCCTGGCGCGGCGAGGTCGAGCGCGGCCGGCGGATCCGCTGACCCTCTCAGGGGCGGGCGCCGTGCGGGGGACGGCGCCCGCCCTTGAATTTCCGCGGGAGGCGCGTTTAGCTCCGAGAGAAGCCCCGCGTGCGAGAGACGGGGTCGAGGCGGAGGGAGACGATGAAGATGCGGCTCAGGTGGCCGTCGCCGGCGCTCGTGATCGCGTGCACGGCGCTGTTCGTGGCGCTCGGCGGCACCGGCTACGCGCTCACGAAGATCCACGGCAGCCAGCTCGTGAACCGGACCGTCGCGGGCGTGAAGGTCAAGAAGGACGCGCTCTCGAAGTTCGAGATCAAGGAGGGCTCGATCGTCAAGGTCACGACGGTGATGGACGTGCGGCCCGGGCCGGTGACGCCTCCGTTCCAGGGGACGTTCCAGACCTCGGGCGGGCCGATCCTCGTCGAGGTATCGGGCTCGGGCTTCTCGGGGGTCGCGGGCAGGGTGATCGGCGTCAACATCGCAGTCGACGGCATCGAGGCAGGCCAGGCGCGCTCGTATACCAACGAGGCCGGGAGCCACAAGTCCTTCGTGGCGAACGCGAGCCCGCTCGCCGGCCTCGGCGCGGGAACCCACACGGTCTCGCTGACGGCGCGGCCGGGGACGTCGACCGACGAGAACGACTTCTTCACGGTCGTCGTCCACGAGCTGGCCCTCGGCGTCGGCACGGACCGGTTCGAGGACGCCGACGACGCGGCGGCCGGCCGGCACGGAGCCTGCAGCTCCATCCTGGACGAGACGCGCCGGCAGGCCGCGACGATCGGCCCGGCCGGCGACGACGACTGGTGGTGGTCGGAGTGGTCGGCGACCGGCCCGAATCGCCGCATCGAAGTTCGCCTGGTGGGCGGCCCGCGGATGGATGTGTATCGCTGGAACACCAGCACCCAGCTGGCCGACAACGTCACGACGTTCATCCGTCCGAACGACTTCGAGTGGTACGACTTCCGCGTCGACAATCCGAAGGCGGTCCCGTACCGGATCAGCTGCAAGCTGGCCACTGTGGCGCCGCGGCGCGCCAACGAGTCCACGACGCTCGTGAGGCCGGAGTAGCGACTCGCGGAGAGCGGCAACTGAGGTCTGTGACCGGTAGGGAGCGGCTCCGCCGCTCCCTACCTCTCCGTCTCAGCCTTTGCGGCTTGCGCCGCCGCTGAGACAGAGCGGTGCTCGTAGGCGGTGACGACGAGGCGGACGGCCTCCTCGGCGTCGTCCGTGACGCTGAGGTTGTCCCAGTCCACGGGGGAGATCATCCCCTCGGCGAGCAGCGGCCGGCGGATCCAGTCGAGTAGCCCGCTCCAGTTCTCGGAGTCGAAGAGGACCACGGGGAAGTCGAGG
>DASPGT010000091.1:0-8060 GCA_035620475.1 Gaiellaceae bacterium
GGCGGGCGTCGCCGAGCAGATCGAGAGCACGGCGGCGAGCGCCTTCACGTACGCCCTCGGCCACGCCATCTGGGTGCTCGTGGGGATCGGAACCGTCTGCACGGTGCTGACCTGGTGGCTCGTCGAGCCGAAGCAGCCGACAGCCGAGCTGCCCGAGGCCGCGCAGGTTCCGGAGCACCACCACCACCGGTTCAGCGGCTTCCACTTCTAGGATCGAGCCGTCGTGAGCGAGGGCGAGACGCGGATGAGGTGGCAGGGGCACGAGACCTGGTACCGCGTCGTCGGAGAGCTCGACCCACAGGGCGGGCGCACACCGGTCATCGTCTGCCACGGCGGGCCCGGCGCGGGACACGACTACTGCGAGCCGATCGCCGAGCTGAGCCGGTTCGGCCGCGCCTGCGTCCTCTACGACCAGCTCGGCTGCGGCAGGAGCGAGCTCCTGCCGGACGCGCCCGCCGGCTTCTGGACGCCCCAGCTGTTCAAGGACGAGCTCGTCGAGCTCACCCGGCACCTCGGGATCGCCGAGCGCTATGCGGTCGTCGGCCAGTCGTGGGGCGGAATGCTGGCGATGGAGCATGCGCTCGACCAGCCGCCCGGGCTGCGCGGGATCGTGGTTGCCGACTCGCCGGCGAGCATGCCGCTCTGGGTGGCGGAGGCGAACCGGCTGCGAGCGAACTTGCCGCAGGACGTGCAGGAGACCCTGACGCGACACGAGCAGGCCGGCACGACGGACGACCCCGAGTACGAGGCGGCGGTCGCGGTCTTCTACGGGCGGCACCTCTGCCGGGTGGCGCCGATGCCCGACTGCGTCACGCGCACCTTCGCGCAGATCGAGGCCAACCCCACCGTCTACCACGCCATGAACGGCCCCAGCGAGTTCCACGTCGTCGGATCGCTCAGGACCTGGGACATCACCGACAGGCTCCACGAGATCGCGACGCCGACGCTGCTCGTCTCCGGGCGCTACGACGAGGCGACTCCGCACATCGTCGGCGAGATCCACGAGCGGATCCCCAACGCCGAGTGGGTCCTCTTCGAGCAGTCGAGCCACATGCCGCACGTCGAGGAGCCCGAGGCGTTCCTGGACGCGGTCGAGGCGTTCCTGCGCGGGCTCGACTAGACCCCTCGCCCCAATGTCCGGCGCTTGTCGCTCGGGCCGCTAGGCCGTAGGGATCGCCCCAAGCTGCTGCATCATCGCCAGCGCGTCGAAGACACCCCAGTGCTCGTGGGCCAGGCCGTCGTCGCCGAACCGGATGATGTCGATCAGCTGGACGTCGATGCGCTCGCCGGAGGCGGGCACGCCGAGGAACTCGCCCTGGTGCGTTCCCGTCACGCGGACCCGAGCGACGACCTTGTCACCGCTCGCGAGGATGTCCTGCGGCTCCATGCGCAGATCGGGAAACGCCGCCCTGTACATCTGGAAGAACTGCGTGACCCCTTCCTTGGTCGGCTCCAGGCCCGGGGTCTCCTCGTGCTCGACGAAGTCGTCCGCGAGGAACTCGCCGAACCCGTCGACGTCTCCGGCGCTGATCAGCTCGTACACGCGCCTCATCGTGGCCGCATGATCCATCGGAATCCTCCGTTCGAAGGTTGACGGCGACGACTGTACAGACCGGGCCGACCCCGAGCACGGAGAGCTCCTGCGCGCCTGCCGGCGGCGGGCGGGTTGCGAGGGACGCCATACTTGCCGGGTTCGCTCGTTCACCCAGCGCGGAAGGGAGCCCGCAATGCCAAGGATGGTCATCACCCACGCAGTGGTCGATATCGAGCGGTGGCTGGAAGGGAAGGCGGAGCGCGCCGCGGCCATCGGCGCCGCCGGCACGAACGTGACCGACTACGTCGCGGCCGACGGCAGCAACAACATCGCCGTCACCGCCGACGTGCACGACCTGGAGGGCCTCCAGGCCATGATGGCCTCGCCGCCGCCCGAGACCGCGGCGCTGATGGAGGCGCACGGCGTCGTTCCCCCCTTGACGACTTACATCGAAGCGCCGTAGCCGGCGGGGTCCGCCCGAGCCGATCGCGAGGAAAGGAAAAGCCCCGTGTCCGGGGCTTTTCAGTAGCGGGGGCAGGATTTGAACCTGCGACCTCCGGGTTATGAGCCCGGCGAGCTACCTGGCTGCTCCACCCCGCGTCGCAGCGGCAAGGATAGCATCCGCTTCGTGCCCTGGTGGACCTGGCTCTGCCTCGGAGTCTTCCTCGCCGCGATCGTCGCCGGCGCGGTCTTCACCGCGTTCGCGCTCGGGCGCCTGAAGCGGGTCGGAGCGGCCGCGGAGGGGATCCAGGCCAGGCTGGACGAGGTCGCGCGCCTCTCGGAGGAGACGCAAAGCCGCCAGCTGCACCTGCAGGAGCGGCTGGAGGAGCTCGAGCGCCACCGCGCGCGCACCGAGGCCTCGATCGCGCGCCTGCGGGTGCTGACGACGGCGTTCTCGGAGGCGACCAGCGGTCCCCGGCGGGCCCGCAGCCGCTACTTGAAGAAGTGACGCGGGTCGGCGTCGTCGACCTGGGGACGAACTCGACGCGCCTGCTCGTGGCCGACGTCGAGGACGGCGCCGTCCGCGAGGTCGAGCGGCGGCTGACGATCACGCGGCTCGGCGAAGGGGTCGACGAGCGCCGGATCCTCCTCCCCACCGCCCTCGCGCGCGTGCGCAACACCCTGTCCGGCTACCGGCGCGAGCTCGAGGCGCACGGCGTCGAGCGCACGCTCGCCGTGGCGACGAGCGCCGTCCGTGACGCCGAGAACGGCGAGGCGTTCCTGGGCGAGGTCGAGTGGAGCTACGGCTTTGCGACCCGCCTCCTGAGCGGGGACGAGGAGGCGCAGCTGACCTACGGCGGCGTCGCCGCGGGCCGGGAGCTTCCCGCCGGGACGATGGTCGTGGACGTCGGCGGCGGCTCCACCGAGCTCGTGCTGGCCGGGTGGCACCGCAGCGTCGACCTCGGCTGCGTCCGCCTGACCGAGCGCTTCCTCCACGGTGACCCGCCGGCGCCGCGGGAGCTCGCCGCGTGCCGCGAGCACATCCGGCGGCTCCTGCCGTCGGAGCCCGAGCCCGCGTACGCCGTCGGCGTCGCGGGGACGGTGACGACGCTGGCCGTCCTCTCGCTCGGCCTGGCCGAGGAGGACGCCGACCTCGTCCACGGACACCGCCTCGAGACGGGCTGGATCGCCGAGGAGGTCGAGCGGCTGGCGGCGCTCCCGGTCGCCGCGCGCCGCGAGCTGCGTGGTGTGCATCCCGACCGCGCCCCCGTGATCGTCGCCGGCGGGCTCGTCCTCGTGGAGACGCTGCGCCGCTACGGCCTGGAGGAGCTCGAGGTCAGCGAGCACGACCTCCTCCACGGTGCGGCTCTCGCCGCGGCGGAGCTGCCGGAGCCCGTCGAGGGCGCGGCGCCTCCCGGCGCGCACACCTGCTGCTGACCCTCCTAGTACTACGTGGCTTCGGGCGACGGAGGCGGCTCGTTCTCGGCCAGCCGGCGCACGACGGGCTCGCGCGGGAGGACGCCGAGCAGACGGCCGTCCTCGACCACCGCGATCCGCTCGAGGCCGGTCTCGCCCATGAGCAGGATCGCCTCGTCGAGTGCCGTGTCGGGACCGACGGTCGGGACGTCGGGGTCGGCCAGGTCGCCGGCGGTCAGCGCGCGGAGGTCGCGGCCCTCGGCGACGGCGGCCACGATCGCCTCGGCGGTCACCGACCCGACGAGCCGGTCGCCGTCGGTGACGAGAACGTGCTCCACCTGCGGCCGCACGAGCACGGCGGCGACCTCGCGCGCGGGCGCCCCGGCCTGCAGGACGCGCGGGTCGGCGACGAGAGCGTTGCGGACGATCACCGGCGGAGTCTATGCCCCGCGCTCGACCAGGAGGGTGAGCCCCTCCAGGGCGACCACCCGCACTTCCTCGCCGGCGCCGGCGCCCTCGGGGCAGCGGGCCCGCCAGAGCTCGCCCTGGACGCGGACCTGGCCGAGCGGCGCGCACGGCGTGACGACCCGCCCGACGGTGCCGACGAGCGTCTCGGGCCCCATCTGGACGCGGCGTCGCTTCGTGTACCAGAGCCAGAAGAACGTCTCCGTGACCTCGATGACGGCCGCGACGAGGACGACAGGGATGTCCCACGGGTCCGGGAGGACGAAGACGGCGAGGAGAATCGCGCCGACCAGGATCATCCGCGCGATTGTGCCCGCTCAGTCTCAGCGGCGGCGAAGCCGCAAAGGCTGAGACAGGAAGGTCGGGAGCAGCTCCGCTGCTCCCGACCGTTCACAAGATCCCAGCGGCGGAGCAGCCGCAAAGAGTCTCAGCGGCGCAGGAGGAAGCCGATCGCCAGCCGCCCGCCGACGACGGCGTCCTGGCGCACGCTCGACTGCGCGCGGAGGATGCCCGCGTCGCCGAGCCGCAGCCGCGCGACGAGCGCGTCGCCCGGCGGCTGGTTCCTGAAGGCGTTGAGCAGCTGGTCGAAGGTGCGGTTGGTGTCGTCGACGCACTCCTCCTCGACGATGAAGCACGGGATCTCGGGGCCGATCGTGCCGCCGCCGAGCACCTCGATGTACCCGCTCCGCCGCGCGTTCGCGGGGACGCGGAGGGAGATGTTGACGTTCTTCGTCCCGCTCCGGTGCACCGGCTGGAGCACCGCGCGGAGCCGGACCGTCCGGCCCGGCCGCGCGGCCACGTAGTCGCGCACGACGTACCGCGAGCCGTTCCAGACGAGCAGGCGCTTGAGGTTGTAGCGCTCGTACGCCTTCTTCACCTCGAGCGTCGGCACGTCGATGCTCGTGACCTCGATCTCCTCGCCGTCGTACTCCTGCAGCGTCTGCGCCGCGAACCCGATCTCCACCACCGAGTCGAAGGAGATGTCGTCGGGCGAGGCGAAGCGCGTCGAGCGGGTGAGCTCCCAGGTCGCGCCGCCGTCGCGCGTGCCGCGGATCGTGTAGCCGACCTCGGAGCTGCCGCCGCCGATCCGGTCGATCGTGACGTCGACGTTCTGGAAGAGGTGCGTGAAGGCGAGGAAGGGCAGGAAGCCCGGGAAGACGGCCTCGCTCGTGCCCGAGCGCGTCCGGCCCAGGTCGAGATCGGTGACCGTCGAGGTGATCGGCGAGGTCGCCGGCGCGTCGCCCAGGGTTCCGACGATGCCGGCGAGGCGGTCCTGCGTGAGCGTGCCGAGGCTCTCGGCGACGTTCGCCAGCTTGTAGCTCCCGAGGATCGGGTCCTTGACGATCGTGATCGTGTCGGCCGCGCGGATGGCCATCCGCGTGTCGCCGGTCCAGTTGAACGGGTGCCCGAAGGCGACCGCCTGGCCGTCGCAGACGAACGTCGTCGTCCCGATGCCCGCCACCGTCACGTCGCCGAGCGACATCGCAGCCGCGAACGAGTCGCCCGCGCGCAGGCGAGCGGTGGGGAGCGGCGGCTTGTTCGACGCCGAGCCGCCCATGTAGGCCATGAACGGCAGCCCCTGGCGGTCGATCGAGGCCTGCAGCTGCCGCAGGCCCCGGTCGGTGAGGCCGGAGGCCGAGAGCGGCGTCTTCAGGCGCGTCATCGACGCCGTCTGGGTGACCGAGAGCCCGCTGGCCGCGGCCATGCGCGTCGCGAGCGCCGCCGGAACCCGCACGGCCGAGCGGGAGCGCGCGTCCGTGCCGGGCGCCAGGAGGTCTGCGAGGTCCTGCGCGGGCGTCACGCCGGCGAGCGTGGAGCCGCCCGAGGCGAGGCCGTAGGCGATCGCGCCCGCGAGCCGGTCCTTGCCGCCGCTGCGGAAGTAGACCGGCGACCCGGAGGCGCCCGCCCAGAGACCGCCCGCGGCCGTGACGGCCGTGCCGGACAGGTCGACGACGACGATGTCCCGGCCGGGCCCGACCGCGTCGCGGAGAACGCCGAGCACCTCGACGCCGAGGGTGGAGAGGGAGCGGCCCCGCGTCACGGAGACGGCGGTGCCCTTCATGCCGACCGAGACCTGGTCGAGCGGCAGGATGGACGGGCACTCGCCGCCCGTCCCCGGAGTCGTCCCCGCCGCCGGCGCGGAGCTCCACGCCGCAACTGCGATCACGACGGCCAGAAGGCCCGCGACCGCTCGTGGTCCGCGCGCTACGGTCATATCCTCGCTCTCCCTCCGATCACGCCGGTCCCCACCGGCGCAGGTGCTGGAAGGCTCAGCATGAGCGTTCCCGGGGCTGCTGCCAAGTGGGAAGCGGAAATTCCTGGACAAATGGATGGGCCATCGGAGCCGTTCCAGTCGAGTGCCGGGGGTGAGATTCGAACTCACACGCCCTTTCGGGCAGAGGGTTTTAAGCCCCCCGCGTCTACCGTTCCGCCACCCCGGCGCCGCGGGACCTAGTTCGCACCCTGCTGTAACTGGTCGAGCTGGAACTTCTCGGGCGCGTCGCCCTGCGGGCCCCTGAAGTCGTCGCTGAAGTCGGCGAGCGCCTCCTGGTCGAAGGAGCCGCAGCGCATCATGTGCGTCCACGACGTGGCCACGATCTGGCCGGCGAGCGTCGGATCCTCCTCCTCGAGCTCCTCGGCGAGCGGGCCGATGATCAGCCCGCGCGGATCCTGCTGGTACCAGCTCGCCAGGCTCGCGACGTCCTCGGCGGAGACGTCGCTCCCGTACTGGACGATCATGCCGCCGTGCTCGAGGTTGTGGACGTAGTTGATCTGCGGCACCGGCTGGTCGTAGAGATTCCAGATCGCGGTGACGGGGCTGTGCAGCCCGCTCGTGGCGGGGGCCGAGTTGTACTCGTAGTCGGCGGGCAACTCCTCGACGTGCGCCGCCTCCTGCGCATCGAACGTCTCCGAGGTGCAGCTCCCGGTCGCCGTCGGCCCGGCGGCGGACGAGTCGTCCCCGCCGCTCATGATGAAGCCGATCCCGATCGCGGCGGCCGCGAGCACGATCACGACGGCGACGCCGATGAAGATCAGCTGGTTCCGCCGCGGGCTCGCCTCGGCCTTGTACGCCTTGGGCGCCTGAACGGGTCGCTTGGGCGGTGTCGGGACTCGATCCTTCTTGGCCACGGAGTGAAAAAGGTATCAGGCAGTCGCGCGCTGGCTCGCACCTAGGAACTCGGCGACGGCGCCGAGGTCCGCGGCGAGGGGAGCGGGCGGCAGGGCGTCGAGAAACCGGCGGCCGTAGGCGCGGGTCCGGAGCCGCGGGTCGAGGATCGCGACGACGCCCCGGTCGGCGTGGCCGCGGATGAGCCGCCCGAAGCCCTGGCGCAGCTGGAGGACGGCCGACGGCACCGCGTACTCCGCGAACCAGTCACCGCCTCCCCGCGCGATCCGCTCGCAGCGCGCCTCGACGAGCGGGTCGCTGGGGGCGGCGAAGGGAAGCTTGTCGATGACGAGGAGCGAGAGGGACTCGCCGCGGACGTCCACGCCCTGCCAGAAGGTCTGCGTGGCGAGGAGCACGGAGTCGACCTCCTCCCGGAAGCGCTCGAGCAGCCGCTCGCGCGGGGCCTCGCCCTGGACGAGCACCGGGTAGGGGAGCCGGCCGGCGATCCGCTCTGCCAGCCCGTCGAGCGCCCGGTAGGACGTGGTCAGGACGAGAGCGCGGCCCTCGGAGAGGCGGCAGAGCGCGAGCACCTCCTCGGCGAGCCGGGCGTCGTAGCCCGCCGAGCGCGGCTCGGGGAAGGCACGCGGCACGTAGAGCAGGGCCTGCTCGCGGAAGTCGTAGGGCGATGCGAGCGAGACCTCCCGCGCGTCATCGAGACCGAGGCGCCGGCGCAGGAAGCGGGGCTCCAGGGTCGCGGAGACGAGCACGGAGACGGCCTCGCGCTCCCAGAGGATCTCGCGGAGCGTGTCGGAGACGTCCACGGGCGCCCAGGCGAGGGCCCCGTGCTCGGCCCAGGAGACCGAGTCCTCGTCCTCGAGCGCGAGGCAGGCGCCCAGGTCGTCCACGACGCCGAGCGCCCGGCGTGCCAGCAGGTCGAGGTCCTCCCCGCCGCCCCGGAGCGCCTCCGCGAGCTGGACGAGGCCGGCCGCGAGCGCGGCGGCGGGCCCGGCGGCGGCCTCGGCGTCGGCCGGCGTCAGGCGCCGCCGTCCGCGGCCGGGGTCGAGGCCGGCGAGGAGCTCCTCGCCGCGGCGATCGATC
>DASPGT010000092.1:0-3772 GCA_035620475.1 Gaiellaceae bacterium
CAGCTGACGGCGCCGGCCACCACGGCCGCCAACCAGGCCATCCTCGCCCAGCTCGACGCCCAGACGATCGACGAAGAGGCGGAGTGCCTGAGCGACTTCATCGCCGAGGCCAACAGCCGCGGCCTCACCGCCTGGAAGGACGCCGGCGGCAACGACGCCCCCTGGGGCACCGGCGGTGCGATCAACGAGGGCCTGAAGGTCGAGGAGCCCGCGATGGCCCTCTACCGTGACGGCGGCCTCAACGCCCGCATCGCCTTCAACTCCATGTCCGGGTACGACATCACGCGGGTGAAGCCCGAGACGGCGAACTCCCTGGGCTTCCTCGGCGACGACATGTTCAAGTACCTCGGCATCGGCGAAGACGTGATGGGCACCGATCCGCTGTACGTCGAGACGATGGAGTACGCGGCGGGCAAGCGTCTCAGCGTCGAGACGCACGTCGGCAACATCGACGCGATCCTGAACGGGTTCGAGGCCGCGAACGCCGTCTACCCGGTCGGCGAGCTGAAGTGGCGCATCGCGCACCCGGGCAACGGGCAGCCGAGCGACGCCCAGCTCGACCGGGCGAAGGCGCTCGGAGTCGGCTGGGCCCTGACGATCGGTCCGGTGCGGACCGGGGGCACCGGCCCGCGCTTCAAGACGACGATGGAAAACAGCGCGCACATGTGCCTGATGACGGACGCGATGAACGTCGCGCCCTGGGCGCCGTTCCAGGCCCTCTGGTACGTCACCAGCGGCCAGACGCTGATCCCGGGCACCACCGGCGTGCCCGCCGAGGAGCGGCTGACCCGCCTCGAGGCCCTGCGGCACTACACCGTTGAGTGCGGCTGGTTCCTCGACCTCGACGGCAAGGTCGGCACCCTCGAGAACGGCATGCTCGCCGACATGATCGTCCTCGACCGCGACTACTTCACCGTCCCCGACAACGACATCAAGGACCTCAAGTCGCTCCTCACCGTCGTCGACGGACGCATCGTCCACGGCGACGGCCCCTACGCAAGCCTCGACTAAGAGAGGGACGCACACTGGCAGGCCGGAGGCTCCCCCGCCGGGCGGGGGAGCCTCCTTTTTCTAGGCTGGGGGAATGGAGTACGCGCTCGAGCGGACGCAGCTCGTCCCCGTCCCCGTCGCGGAGGCGTTCGCGTTCTTCGCGAACCCGTGGAACCTCGAGGCGATCACGCCGCCCTGGCTCCGCTTCCGCATCGTCGAGGCGCCGGCCCGGCTGGAGCGGGGGTCGCACCTCCGCTACCGGCTGCGGATCTTCGGCGCGCCCGTAGGCTGGCACACGGAGATCGTCGACTGGCGCCCGCCGCGCTCGTTCACGGACCTCCAGCTCTCGGGCCCGTACCCGCTCTGGGAGCACACGCACCGGCTGAGCCCGGCCTCCGGCGGGACGGAGATCTACGACCTCGTCCGCTATCGAACGCCGGGAGGCCCGCTCGCACCGCTCGTCCGGCGCCTTGCGGTCGCCGGCTGGCTGGACGACATCTTCGACTACCGGGCGGCGCGCCTGCGGGAGCTCCTGGGATGAGCATCCCGCCCTGCCCGGGCTGCGGCTCCCCGTCGAGGATCACGGTCGGCACACCCTACGTCGGCGCCGTCGGCTTCCTCTGGTGGAAGCGCGACTTCGAGGAGCAGCTGTACCGCTGCGCCGAGGGGCATGTCTACTCGGTCCGCGTCAGCGGGGAGGAGGTGACGGTCGAGCCGCACGACTCCGTCGAGGCGTGGCTCCGCGCCCGCACCGGGTCGGACGCGCCGGAGCGCCCGCCGGGGCTCTAGGAAACCCTTCTCGGCGGCAGCTCGGCCTCGAAGGACGCCCTCGCCGCGTAGCGGATCTCCGGCGGCTCGTCCACCGCGAAGCCGAGGGCAAGGAGCGGCTCCGCGCGGGCTTGCCCCACCGGCTCGGCCCGCTCCCACGTCGCCTCCCCTCGACGGATCCGGAGCTCCCGCAGGCCCGCCGCCTCGAAGAGGCCCAGCTCGTGCTCCCCGAGCTCGCTCGGTGGCGCCGGGCCGGCCCGGTCGTACCGCACCTCGACGCCGAAGCCCGGGGCGGACACGATTCCCTCGCGCACGCGCGCCCGCACGGGACGCACCGGGAAGCCGAGGAGCGCGCCGCCCAGGCCGAGCGGCGTGACGCGGAGCGCGAGGAACACAACGGCCGTCTCGTCGCCGCGGCGGGCGTAGACGCGGACGTTCACCTGGGAGAAGGGCAGGACCGGGAGCACGCCGAGGCGCCCGCCCGTCCAGCGAAGGGCGGCGACGGTGACGAGATGGCGGCCGTCGACCGTCGCCGGCTCGTGGCCGGCGGGCAGGACCCGCGCGACACGCTCGGCATCGGTCTCCCAGCTGGCGAGCACAAGGTCGCGAACGCGGTGACGGAGGACCACGGCAGGAAGCCTAGGCACGAGGCGGAACTGCGCGTGGTGGACACCCGCGCCGCGATCGACCGCTTTCTGGCAAGCCAGGCTCTCTCCGACTCCACGCGCCGCGCCTACCGGCGCGACCTCGAGGAGCTCGCCGCCTGGCTTCGCCGCAACCACCTCACCCTCGACCGCTTCGACGCGGGCGCCTTCGCCGCCTACGCGGCCGAGCTGGGGGCGGACAGGCCCGGGCGGCGGCCGCGGAAGCTCGCTCAGACCACGGTCGCCCGCAAGCTGGCGGCGGTCCGCTCCTTCCTGCGCGCGACCCTCGGGCCGAGCCGCGTGCCCGACCTGGCCGTCTCCGGCCGGCGGCGCCGCCGGCTCCCGCACGCGCCGCGGCCGGGCGAGACCGACGCCCTGCTCGCCGGGGTCGAGTCGGCGGACGCTCTCGGGCTCCGCAACCGGGCGCTCCTCGAGCTCGTCTACTCGGCCGGTCTGCGCGCCCAGGAAGCCGTCGACCTCCGGCTCGCCGACGTCGACTTCGAGCAGGAGCTGGTACACGTCCGCGGCAAGGGCGGCAAGGAGCGCGTCGTCCCGCTGGGCGAGGAGGCGGCCTACCGGCTGCGGCTCTACCTCGAGCGCGGCCGGCCCGAGCTGGCGCGCGGCGCGGAGAACACGCTCTTCCTCTCCGCCCGCGGCCGCCCGCTCGACACGTCCTCGCTGCGGCGGCTCCTCCCCAACCCGCATCGGCTCCGCCACGCGTTCGCCACCCACCTCCTGGAGGGCGGCGCCGACCTGCGGACGATCCAGGAGCTCCTCGGCCACGCCTCGCTGTCGACGACACAGATCTATAGCCACGTCGACGCGCGCCGGCTGCGCCGCGTCTACGACCACGCGCACCCCCGTTCCTAGCGTGGCGTCTCACAACGTTCGGACAGGAATGATCGTTGTGAGACGCCCCACTACCATGCTTGCTGCACGCCCTGACGGACGTGATCCTGAAGAGGTCGCAGCGCGCCTCACCCGGTTTCGGGTGCAACGCTGCGAGACGTACCAGGTGAGGCCGAGACCGTACGCTCGCACTATGCGAGCTCTCGCCGCCTCGGCCGCCGTCGCCTTGCTCGTCCTCCCTCTCACCGCGATCGGGGCGCTCCGAATCGTCGCGAACGACTGGATCGTGCACTTCGAGGTCGATCACGGCGGGTTGCCCGCCGACCGCTACGGCTTCACCGACGAGGACCGGCGCCGGCTGGCGTTGCTCGGGCTCGACTCGATCCTGCCCGGCGGCGCCGGCATCGAGCTCCTGCGCGCGGAGCGCTTCTCCGACGGAGCTCCGGCGTTCGGCCCCCGGGAGCTGCGGCACATGGAGGACGTCCGGCAGATCGTCGGCATCGCGTTCCCCGCGCACACGG
>DASPGT010000093.1:0-10186 GCA_035620475.1 Gaiellaceae bacterium
CACGATCGCGTCCTCGAAGTTGTAGCCCTCGAACGGCATGAAGGCGACGAGCAGGTTCTTGCCGAGCGCGAGCTCGCCCTCGGAGGTCGAGCTGCCGTCCGCGAGGACGTCGCCGGCCTTGACCTTGTCGCCCAGGCGCACGGTGGGCTTCTGGTGGATCAGCGTGCCCTGGTTCGAGCGCATGAACTTCTCGAGGTCGTACTCGTCGCGCCCGTCCTTCGTCTCGACGACGATCGCCTCGGCGTCGACGTCGACGACCGTGCCGGCGTTCCCGGCGATCGTGACGTCGCCGGTGTCGATGGCCGCGCGGTACTCGAGGCCCGTGCCGATGAGCGGCGGCTCCGTGATCATGAGCGGCACCGCCTGGCGCTGCATGTTCGAGCCCATGAGGGCGCGGTTGGCGTCGTTGTGCTCGAGGAACGGGATCAGCGCGGTCGCCACGGAGACGATCTGCGCCGGGTTCACGTCCATGTACTGGACCTGCTTCGGGTCGACCTCGACCGGCTGGCCGCCGGGGCCGCGGCAGAGGACCGTGGAGTTGACGAACTTGCCGGTCCGCTCGTCGACCGCCTCGTTGGCCTGGGCGATCGTGAGCTTCTCCTCCTCGGCCGCGTCGAGGTACACGATCTCGTCGGTGACCTTGCCGCTCTTGACGACCCGGTAGGGCGTCTGGACGAAGCCGAACTCGGAGACCGTCGCCATCGACGAGAGCGAGCCGATCAGGCCGATGTTCGGGCCCTCCGGCGTCTCGATCGGGCACATCCGGCCGTAGTGGGTCGGGTGGACGTCGCGCACCTCGATCGGCGCGCGCTCGCGCGTGAGACCGCCCGCGCCGAGCGCCGAGAGGCGGCGGCGGTGCGTGAGCCCGGCCAGCGAGTTCGTCTGGTCCATGAACTGCGACAGCTGCGAGGAGCCGAAGAACTCCTTGAGCGCCGCCACGACCGGGCGGATGTTGATGATCGTCTGCGGCGTGATCGTGTCGACGTCCTCCGTCGTCATCCGCTCCCGCACGACGCGCTCCATGCGGTAGAGGCCGACGCGGAACGCCTCCTGGATCAGCTCGCCGACCGTGCGCAGCCGGCGGTTGCCGAAGTGCTCGTACTCGTCGAGCTCGCTCCGGATCGGCTCGCGCGAGAGGACGATCGCGTCGGCGGCGTAGTCCTTGGACTCCTCCGGGACGCCGAGCGTCTTCGGCAGCCGGACGAGCCGCTGCACGAGGGCGAGGATGTCCTGCGTCGTGAGGACGCGGATGCCGTCGGGGACGTCGACCTCGAGCCGCTGGTTCAGCTTGTAGCGACCGACCTTGGTCAGGTCGTAGCGCTTGGGGTCGAAGAAGAGCCCGCGCAGGAGGTTGCGCGCGTTCTCCAGGGTCGGAGGCTCGCCGGGCCGCTGCTTCTTGAAGACCTCGACGACCGCCTCCTCCTCGCGGGTCGTCGTGTCCTTCTCGAGGCTGTTGGCGATGAAGGTCGAGTTGTCGAACAGCTCGAGGATCTTCTCGTTCGTGCTCGTGTCCAGGACGAAGCCGGTCGAGGGGTCCTCGGCCGGGAGCGCGCGCAGGAGCGTCGTGATCGGGAGCTTGCGCTTCCGGTCGATGCGCGCGTAGACGACGCCCTTCTTGTCGATCTCCAGCTCGAGCCACGAGCCGCGGCTCGGCATGAGGTTGGCGATGAAGACCTGCTTCGTCGCGTCCTTCGGCTCCATGAGGTAGGCGCCGGGGGAGCGGACGAGCTGCGTGACGATGACGCGCTCGGTCCCGTTGATGATGAAGGTGCCCTGGTCGGTCATCATCGGGAAGTCCCCCATGAAGACCGTCTGCTCGCGGATCTCGCCGGTCTCCTTGTTCACGAACTGGACGGAGATCGACAGCGGGACCTGGTACGTCAGGTCCTTCTCGCGGCATTCCTTGATCGGCACGGGCGGCTCGCCGAACTCGTAGTCGCGGAACTCCACCGCGAGCGTGCCGGTGTAGTCCTCGATGGGCGAGATGTCGGCGATCGTCTCCCTGAGGCCCTCCTCCAGGAACCAGTGGAAGGAGGCCTTCTGGATGTCGATCAGGTTCGGTAGGTCGATGACGTGCTTGAGGCGAGAAAAGCTCTTGCGCGCAGGGCGCGCGGCGACCTTGTTAGCCAAGGACGGAGACCTCCCTTTCTAGGCAGGGTCTAGCGACAAGAAAACAGCAGAATCTGCAGTACAGCGGCGCGACCGATAAGAATAGCACGACGAGCGGTCCCCGCGCAACGCGACGCACGCGGGAAACCGCTTGGTCGGGCTCCCATGATAGCGCGCTGGCGGCGTCGGCGCTACCCGGGCCGCCGGGGAGCATCCGCGGGGCTGCGGAGCTACGCGGGCCGCCCCGCCCGGGCCGCCCGGGCCGCCCGGTCGTCCGTCTCCCAGTCGAGGCCGGCGCAGTCGACGGAGACGACCCCGGGGACGCGCCAGGCGAACGCCTCGACGAGCTCGGCCTCCGTCAACGTGTCGACCCGGCCGGCGATCGCGACCCGGCCGCCCTCGACCGAGACGGCGAGCCGCTCGGGCGAGATCCAGAGCTGCCGCGGCAGGACCTCGTTGCGAAGCTCCTCCCAGATCTCATTGTCGGAGCGCGTGAAGGCGCGCACGACGTCGGCGCGGGTGACGATCCCCGCGAGCTTGCCGCCGACGATGACCGGGAGCCGCTTGACGCCGTGCTCCACCATGAGCCGCGCGGCCTCGGCGACCGAGGCGTCGGCAGCCACCGTCACGGCCGGGCTCGTCATCGCCTCGCCGGCCGTCGCGGCGGCGAGGCGGTCGAGGTCGACGCCCTCCGGCGCGAAGAGGCGCCAGAAGACCCCGGCGCTCTCGGGATGGCTCGCCGCCTTGACGATGATGTCCTCCTCGGAGACGACGCCGAGGACCTCGCCGCCGGCGCCGACGACCGGAAGGCCGGAGATCCCGCGGTCGCCCAGGAGCTCCGCCACCTGCTTGAGCGTCGCGTCCGGCCCCACGGCCGCGACGTTCGCGGTCATCACGTCTCTCACCGTCATCGCCTGCTCCTCCTCTAGTCGACGCTTCCCGCGATCTGGATCACGATCGCCTCGTCCAGCGGCTCGAAGTCCTCTCGCCGCCCCTCGAGGCCCGCGGCGTCCTCGGTCCGGTAGTCGTAGCCCTCTTCGAGGAAGCCCGGGGCGATCTCGCTCCAGTGGAGCGGCCCGTGGGCGCGGACGACGACCCCGTCCTCGAGCTCCACCGCCCAGACCTCACCGGTGCCGGTCTCGCGCCAGAACTCGTGCGTGCGCATGGCTCCTCCTTCCGGAGCCATCTTGCTGGCGCGCCCGCGCCCTGGAATCAGCGGGGCCGCTGATCGGGCTGCGGAGAACTACGGGCGACGTAGTCGACGATGGCGTCGAGCGTCCCCAGCTGCGGGTAGTCGCGCTCCGGGATGTCCACGCCGAGCCGCTCGTGGAGGGCGATCACGAAGTTGAGGAAGTCCATCGAGTCGATGTCGAGCTGGTCCCGTAGATCGACGTCGGGGACGACCTCGGACGGATCGACCTCCGGGGCGATCTCGGCGAGCGTGGCGAGGACGGCCTGCGTGATCTCGTCGCGGGTCACAGCTCCTCCGGCTCCTGGAGCAGGCGGTCGACGGCCGCGAGGAAGAGGCCGGCCCGGTGACCGTCGGTCACCCGGTGGTCGGCGGAGACCGTGGCGGCGACGACCGGGCAGGGAAGGATCTGGCCCTCCGAGATCCACGGCCGCTCGACGACCTTCCCGAAGCCGACGATCGCGACCTGCGGCGGGAAGATGACGCCGTACATGCTCTCCACCCCTCGCTCGCCGATGCTCGTCACCGTGATCGTCGGGTCGGAGAGCTCCGAGCTCCTGAGGCTGCCGGCCCGAGCCCGGCCGGTGAGGTCACGGAGCGCGCGCATCAGCTCGTCCAGGGTCAGCGCGTCCGTGTTGTGGATCGCGGGCGCCACGAGCCCGCCGCCGCGGAGGGAGACGGCGACACCGACGTGCACGCCGTCGCCCGGCACGACCTGCTCGTCGCGCCAGGTCGCGTTCAGCTCGGGAACCTGCCGGAGGGCGAGCGCGACCGCCTTGATGAACAGCACGCCGTGCAGCAGCCTGTCGGGGACGTCGCGCCTCAGATTCTCCTCGGCGAGCCAGCGGACCGCGTTCGACATGTCCACGGTGCTCCCGAGGTAGAAGTGCGGGATCTCGCGCTTCGACCGCGCCATCGCCGCCGCGATCGCGCGCCGCATGGCCGCACCCCGCTCCTCCGCGGGCAGCGCGGCCGGGGGGACTGGCGCCGCCCGCGCAGGAGCGGGAACGGGAGTGGGTGGACGGGCGGCCGCCTCGATGTCCTTCCGCTGGATGCGGCCGCCGGGGCCCGTGCCGCGGACGGTCGCCGGGTCGATGCCGAGCTCCTGCGCAAGATGCCGCGCGGAGGGCGAGATGAGCAGGCGCCCGGGCGCCGCCGGGGCCGGCGCGGGCACCGGGCGTGCGGGGGCGGCGGGCGCTGCGGCGTCGTCCTCGCGGATGAGCGCGAGCGGCGTCCCCACGGGCACCTTCGTCCCCGGCTCGACCAGGAGCTCCTCCAGCACGCCGGTCGTGAAGGTCTCCACCTCCACGTCGGCCTTGTCCGTGTGCACGACGGCGATGATGTCGCCGCGCTCGACGCTGTCGCCCGGCTGCTTCTGCCACTCGATGAGCGTCCCGGCGCTCATGTCGGCTCCGAGAGCGGGCATGAGGAACTCGCCCATCAGACGAGCGTCCCCCGGACGGCCGCCGCGATCGAGTCGGGGCTCGGCAACGCCGCGTCCTCCAGGTGCTTCGCGTACGGCATCGGCGCCTCGGCGCCGCAGACGCGCTGCACCGGCCAGTCGAGCAGGTCGAAGCCCTCCTCCATGATCCGCGCGCTCACCTCCGCGACGAGGCCGACGGTGCGCCAGCCCTCGTCCACGAGCACGGCCCGGTGGGTGCGGGCGACGGAGGCGAGCACGGTGTCCAGGTCGAGCGGCCGCAGCGAGCGCAGGTCGACCACCTCGGCCTCGACACCCTCCTCCGCCAGCCGGTCGGCGGCGTCCAGGCACTTGCGGAGCGCGCCGCCGTAGGTGACCAGCGTGACGTCGCGTCCCTCGCGCCGTACCGTTGCCCGGCCCAGCTCGGTGGGCCCGCCCTGCCCGTCCAGCTCACCCTCGAGCGGGTAGAGCGTGGCGTGCTCGAAGAGGAACACCGGGTCGGGGTCGGCGAGCGCCGCCGGCAGCATCCAGCGGGCGTCGGCGACCGTCGCGGGCGCGAGCGCCTTGATGCCCGGCACGTGCGCGTACCAGGCCTCGAGGCTGTGCGCGTGCTGCGCGGCGAGCTGGCGGCCGCCGCCGGTCGCCATGCGGACGACGAGCGGGACGCCGAACTGGCCTCCCGACATGTAGCGGATCGTGGCGGCGTTGTTCACGATCTGGTCGAGGGCGAGCAGGCTGAAGTTGATCGTCATCACCTCGACGATCGGCCGCATCCCGGCGAGCGCCGCCCCGATTCCGGCCCCGACGAACGCCGACTCGGAGAGCGGGGCGTCGCGGACGCGCTCCGGGCCGAACTCCTCGAGGAGCCCGTGGCTGACCGCGAAGGCGCCGCCGTACCGCCCGACGTCCTCCCCCATGAGGAAGACGCGCTCGTCGGACGCGAGCGCCTCGCGAATCGCCTCGCGCACGGCCTCGCGGTAGGTCATCGTCGTCATGCGGCGTACACGTCCTTCAGGAGGTCCTCGACTGGCTCCCACGGCGCCGCCTCGGCCTCGGCGACCGCGGCGTCGATCTCCGTGGCGACCGAGCGCTCGAGCTCCTCGACGTCGGCGTCCTCCAGGAGCCCCTGCTCGCGGAGCACCGCCGCGAAGAGGTCGATCGGATCGCGCTTCCGCCACTCCTCGATCTCCTCCTTCGTCCGGTAGAGGTCGGGATCGGCCATCGAGTGCGCGCGGAAGCGGTAGGTGCGGAGCTCGACGAGGTACGGGCCCCCGCCGCCCCGCACGGCCTCGACGCCGCGCCGCGCGGCCTCGCGCACGGCGAGCACGTCCATCCCGTCCACGCTCTCCGAGGGCACGCCGTAGCCCTGCGCCCGGAGCGAGAGGTCGGGCTGGGCCTGCGAGCGCTCGAGGGCCGTGCCCATCGCGTAGAGGTTGTTCTCGCAGAGGAAGAGCACGGGCAGGCCCCAGAGCGCCGCCAGGTTCATGGACTCGTGGAACTCGCCCTCCACGACGGCACCCTCGCCGAAGAAGCACCCGGTGACCCGGTTGCGCCCGGCGAGCTTGTCCGCCAGAGCGAGCCCGACCGCGATCGGAAGCCCGCCGCCCACGATCGCGTAGCCGCCGTAGAACCGGCGCTCCGCGTCGAAGAAGTGCATGGAGCCGCCCCGGCCCCGGCTGCAGCCGGTCGCCTTGCCGTACATCTCGGCCATGAGCGACGCGGCCGGGAGGCCGCGGGCGAGGGCGTGACCGTGGTCGCGGTACGTCGCCACCAGGGCGTCCTCCGGCGCCAGGGCGGGCACCGCTCCGGCGGCGACGGCCTCCTCGCCGATGTACAGGTGGAGGAAGCCGCGGATCTTCCCGAGGCTGTAGAGCTCGGCCGCCTTCTCCTCGAACCGCCTGATCAGCAGCATCTCCCGCAGAAGGGCGAGGCCCTGCTCCCGGTCGAGCGCGGGCGAGGTCGCGGGCGCGGCGCTCACGCGCTCTCCTCCAGCGTGGACACGTCGCCCTCGGGCAGGCCCAGCTCGCGGGCCTTCAGGAGCCGCCGCATGATCTTGCCGCTCCGGGTCCGCGGGACGGTGGCGAGGAAGGAGATCTCCTTCGGGGCGACGACGGCGCCCAGCCGCACGCGCGCGTGCGCGAGAAGCTCGCGCTCGAGCCCGGGGGAGGGCTCGAACCCCGGCTTCAGCGCGACGAACGCCTTCACCACCTCGCCCGCGACCGGGTCCGGCTTGCCGATCACCCCGGCCTCGGCGACGGCGGCGTGCTCGAGGAGCACGCTCTCGACCTCGAACGGGCCGATCAGGTGCCCCATGCTCTTGATGACGTCGTCGCCGCGCCCGACGAACCAGAAGTAGCCGTCCTCGTCGCGGCGCGCCAGGTCGCCGCTCAGGTACCAGCCGCCGGCGAAGGCCTTCCGGTAGCGCTCGGGCTCGCCCAGGTAGCCGCGGAA
The DNA here is from genome assembly GCA_035620475.1 of Gaiellaceae bacterium. GTDB lineage: Bacteria > Actinomycetota > Thermoleophilia > Gaiellales > Gaiellaceae > JAIBJN01. The sequence continues at coordinate 7,170 of DASPGT010000093.1, forward strand.
CATCGACGGCCAGCCGGGCCGGAGGGCGAGCTCGCCCTCGGCCCCAGGCTCCTCGACGAGGTCGACGCCGCCGTCCGGGCGGCGGTGGACGAGGGCCGCCTCGACCCCGGGAACGGGGCGCCCCATCGAGCCGGGCCGGATGTCGGTCGCGGCGAAGTTGGCGATCATGATCGCCCCGGTCTCGGTCTGCCACCAGTTGTCGTGGAACGGAAGGCCGAAGGCCTCCTCGCCCCAGACGACGGCCTCGGGGTTGAGAGGCTCGCCGACGCTGGCGAGGAAGCGGAGCGCCGGGTACGAGCGCTCGCGGACGAGCTCGGCCCCGCCCTTCATCATCATCCGGATCGCCGTCGGGGCCGTGTACCAGACCGACACCGCCTGCTCCTCGAGGATCCGGTACCAGCGCTGCGCGTCGAAGTCGCCCTCGTCGACGATGCTCGTCACGCCGTTGGCGAGCGGCGCGACGATCCCGTAGGAGGTGCCCGTCACCCAGCCCGGGTCGGCGGTGCACCAGAAGACGTCGTCCTCGTGGAGGTCGAGCGCCAGCCTGCCGGTGGCCCGGTGGGCGACGACGGCCTCGTGCACGTGGGCGGCGCCCTTCGGCGTGCCGGTCGTCCCGCTCGTGAAGTGGACGAGGGCGAGGTCCTCGGGGTCCGTCGGCAGGATCCCGAAGTCGTCCGCGGCGGCAGCCATGCAGCCGGCGTAGTCCTCCGTGTCGCCGCCCTCCTCGGCGCCCACGACGATCACCCGCTCGAGGTCGGGGAGCGAGGAGCGGATGCCGGCGACCTTGCGCTTGTAGAGGGTCTGCGTCGTCACCAGGATCCTGGCGCGCCCGATCTCCATCCGGGTGCGGATCGGCTCCGGCCCGAACGCGGAGAAGAGCGGGCAGAAGACGCTCCGGTTCTTCAGCGTCCCGAGCGCGGCGACGTACAGCTCCGGGATCCGGCCGGCGAGGACGCAGACGAGGTCTCCCCTGCCCACCCCGAAGCCGGCGAGGACGTTGGCGAAGCGGTTCGTGACGAGGCGCAGGTCCTCGTACGTGAAGTCGAGGACGCGCCCGTCCTTGCCGAGCCAGCGGAGCGCCAGGTGGCCGGCACGCGGGCCGGCGGCCTGGCGGTCGACCGCCTCGTGCGCGATGTTGAGGCCGCGGCCGCCGGGCAGGCCGGCGAGGTCTCCCCGGGCGCGCTCCCAGAAGCCGGGCGCTCGCTCGGCCTCGTAGTCGGCCAGGTTCGGCGCGAGCGGCGCCGAGCTGCCGGCCTTCACGATCGTCGCATAGGCCACCGTCCCGCGAGGATGCCGCGGGCCGCGCCCGGCGCCATCGGGGCACCCGCGGAGCCGCATGCGGGAAAACCCGGAGGCCTCTAGGCGGGCGGCGCGCCGTTCCCCTGGACGACGGGCAGCTTCAGGCGGATCAGGGTCCCGCCGCCGTCCGCGCGCTCGGCGGTCACCTCGCCCCCGTGCGCCTCGGCGACCCGGCGGACGATCGCGAGGCCGAGCCCGGAGCCGGGCTCGCCCCGAACCGAGGAGGCGCGGTAGAAGCGGTCGAACACGTACGGCAGGTCCTCGTCGTCGATCCCGGGGCCGTGGTCGCGGACGGCCACCTCGCCGCCGCCGACCCGCACCTCCACCTCGCCGCCCTCCGGGCTCCACTTCGCCGCGTTGTCGAGCAGGTTGCCGATGGCGCGCTCGAGCGAGCCGGGGACGCCGCTGACGACGGTCTCCGCCAGCTCGGGGACGAACGTCACGCCGCCGCGGTTCCGGCGGACGCGGTCGATCGCCTCGCCCGCGACGAGATCGAGCCGGACGTCCTCCCGCTCCGCCTCGCCGTCCTCCACCCGGTCGAGCGCCACGAGCTCGGCGACGAGCTCGCTCATCTCGGCGAGCTGCTCGACCACGTCCGCGAGCAGGCGCTCGCGCTCCTCCGGAGGCATCTCGTCGCTCCGCGCGAGCACCTCGATGTTCGTGCGGAGGCTGGTCAGCGGGGTGCGAAGCTCGTGCGAGGCGTCGGCGACGAACCGGCGCTGGCTCCGCGCGGAGTCCTCGAGGGCGGCGAGCATGGTGTTGAAGCTCCCGGCCAGCCGGCCGAGCTCGTCCGTTCCCTCGTCGGCCATGCGGCGCGAGAGGTCGCGCGTCTCGGTCACCTCCTCGGTCGCCTCCGTCAGGCGCCGCACGGGCGCGAGCGCCGTGCGCGCCACGAGCAGCCCGAGGGCGGCGGCGAGCCCGATCCCGCCCAGCGCGACGAGGACGAGGATCGTCCGCAGGCGGTCGAGGTTGTCGTCCACCTCGGTGAGCGGCCGGGCGATCTGGACGACGTAGCCGTTGCCGATGGACGTCGTCAGGATGCGGACGTGGATGCCGGCCACCCGGGCGTCGCTGTAGAAGGAGCCCCCCTGCTCGGCGGTCCGGCGGGTCGCGTCGTCGACAGGGAGCGCGACGTCGTCGCCGCGGGCGCGGATCGCTCCCTCCGGGCCGAACACCTGGACGTAGCCGCCGGGCCCGCCCAGCTGCGGCCCCGGGATGCGCAGGAAGAACTGGTCCTCGCGCGTGCGCACGACGCCGATCGGGATGCCGGAGACGATCTCGGCGCGGTCCGCGAGCGCGTCGTCCACCTGCCCGCGCAGCTGGCTGCGCACGGCGAGATAGGCGACGACCGAGGCGACGGCGATCGCGGCGGCCACGGCCACGGCGGTGGCGATCGCGATCCGGGCCCGGAAGCTCATGGCTCGCGGAGCGCGTAGCCGACGCCGCGCACCGTCTGGATCAGCCGCGGCTTCCCGCCGGCCTCGGTCTTGCGCCGCAGGTAGCCGATGTAGACGTCGAGCGAGTTCGAGGTGGCTCCGAAGTCGTAGCCCCAGACCCGCTCGAAGATGAGCGACCGGGTGAGCACCTGCCGCGGGTTCAGGAGGAAGAGCTCAAGGAGGGAGAACTCGGTGCGGGTGAGGTCGATCGGCTCGCCGCCGCGGCGCACCTCGCGCGTCTTCGGGTCGAGCTCGAGATCCTCGAAGCGCAGTGTCTCGCCG
>DASPGT010000094.1:0-16777 GCA_035620475.1 Gaiellaceae bacterium
AGGTGATCCGCGGCGGCTGCGTGCGCGTGTAGCGCCCGTCGTCGCAAGCGAACTCGCCGGGCACGTCGTCGGGGCCGAGGGCGATGGCGCCGAGGTCGGGCACACCTGGCGGTTGCTCCGCGGTGGGCTGCTGACCGTCCAGGGGAACGCCGTCCTCCGGAACGAGGACCGGCTCGCCGTTGCTCCCGCCGTGGAGCCCGATCTGGATCCGCTGGTCGAGGATGCCGGCGATCCTCACCGCGTCGGCGGCTTCGTCGCCGCGGTCGGCGCGGACGACCATGCTGCCCGCGACGATGCGGCCTCGCCGGAAGACGATGATCGTCCGGAAGACACGGTCGCCGGCGAAGTCGACCGACTCGCGCAGCCCGTACGCCTCGCCGGGCACGCCCGGCTCGAAGGCCTCGACCTCCCCGAACGACACACCCTCCCGCGGCGAGCTGTCCGCCCGGCCGAGCGCGTAGTCGACGTGCGCGCGCAGGTAGGCGGAGGCGGCATCCCCGCTCGTGAAGAGGTCGACCCAGGTCATGACGTTGGTAACACCGCTGCCCGAGCGGATTGCTGCCTGTGTCGGGTCGTAGTAGGCGAGCTCGTAGCCGGTGACGCGCCCCGCCGTGCGAAGCGAGGCGGCCGAGTCGTCGGGGTCGAGCGAGCTCTTCGCCTCCGCCTGGTTGTCTTTCCACCCAGACTCGGGGCTGACCCGCAGGCCGCGCGGAAGCCCGCCGATGTCCTCCTGCGGCACGACCATCGTCTCGAGAAGACGCTGGGCAACCTCCTGCTCCTCACCGCCGCCGGCGGCTTCGGCCGGAGGATCCGCCGCCCGGGTGCCGCACGCCGGGAGCAGCAGAACAGCGACCAGCGCGGCGACCCGGATCCTCACGGGATCTCTATCGGCCTGCGCGCACCGATCCTGTACGAGCCGGGACAGCCTTCGCTTCCCTCATGCGGGCGATGCGCGCACTCCTCGCGGCCGATGTCGGCGGGACCGTCTCTCTTGCCGCCCGGGCCGGCTGCCGATAAGCAATTCGATGCAGGGATTCCTGTTTCGCCCGCCGCCGCATGCGCGCTTGCTCCAGGGGCTCCTCCCGATCCTCTTCGCCGTCGTCGTCACCGGGATGGCTGCCCGGCTGACTCTCCAGCACGATCCTCCGCCCGACCGGCTGCTCAAGGGCGCGGCGATCATCGCCGGCTTCGATCTCCTGGCGGTCGTCATCGCCGTGATGTGGTGGCGCGCCTACGTCGTCTTCGATCACGCCGGGGTTCGGTACCGGAACTTCGTCCGCGAGCGCTCTGTTCGCTTCGAGGAGATCGAGGCGATCGCGGCGCTTCGCCAGGCGGGAGGAATCTGCGTGGTCCTCAAGCGCCGTCGCGGATCGGGCCTGCGCAAGTTCTCGAAGCTCGCAGCCTTGACCAGCTGCTTCCCGTTTCCGTCTCGGGCCGCCGCCGCCCAGTACAGGGGGCTGGCCGAGGCCTGCCGGGCGCACGGCGCCGAAGCGGGCACCTGGCCGAGCTAGCCCGATGGTGGCCAGGGTCCATATCCACGTTCGTACGTTCGCGGACGGGCGCGTCCTGGCCACACCCGTCGATTTTCCCGACATCGCGGTCGAGGCCGCCGATCGAGCTGCGGCCGTCCGGATCCTCACGAACCGGTTGACGAAGAGGCTGCGCCGCGTGTCGGCCTCCGTGCGCAGCGGGCTGCTCGATCCGCCGGCCCCCACTCTGGAGCGAGTCGAGATCGAGGTCGTGCGCGGAGGAAAGCAGAGTCGGGAGCGACTTCGCCTCACGATCGGAATCGTCGTCCTCCTCCGCAAGACGACGGCGAGCGAGGTCCACCTCGTCCGCGCCCCCGCCGTCGCCGGCTTCGAGCACGTCGTCGTCGATGGCGCGGAGGCTGCGGCCGCTGCCGCGAAGGAGCTGCCGAAGTACCTCCGCCAGTGGCCGCTCGATGCTCTCCTCGGAGTCGACGAGGTCGGCAAGGTCAGCCTCGAGACGATCGAGCTGCCGCTACCGGCACCCGCGGTGGCACCCGACGGCGGCGAGGACTACGAAGGGGAAGACGAGATCCTCGAGATGTGCGGGGACGACCTGACGGCGCAGGCGCTCGAAGGGCGCCTGTCCGGCTTGGACCGTCGCGACGAGCTGGTCGAGCGGGTCTTGGCCGCCCTCGCCTCGAGCGGGCGCTCGAGCGTGCTCCTGGTGGGTGCAAGCGAGGTCGGCAAGACGGCCCTCATCCACGAGCTCGCGGTGCGCCTCTCGCAAAGAGAGGTGCCCGCGGCGCTCGCCGGCCGCGAGCTGTGGCGGCTTCCCGCAAACGAGCTGATCGCCGGTGCCCGCTACACCGGTATGTGGCAGGACCGGGCCCGGCGCCTCGTGGCTCGCGCGCGTGTGGACGACCCGATTCTGGCGATGGGCGATCCCGGTGGCATCATCGATGCCGGACGGTGGAGCGAGAGCGACAACAACCTCGGCCGCTTCCTTCGCACCTACCTGGAAAGCGGCGAGCTGACCGTCGTCTGCGAATGCACGCCGGAGCAGCTCGCCGCCGTGCACAAGAAGGAGCCGAGCTTCATCGACGCCTTCTACCGCGTCGACGTGCCGGAACCGACCGGCGAGCAAGCAGCGGAGATCCTGCTCGCCGCCGCGCGGCGCATCCACGACCGACAGGGAATCGGCTTCAGCCCGGACGCCCTCCCCGGCGCGCTCGAGCTCACCCGACGCTTCGAGCCCTACCGGGCGTTTCCCGGCAAGGCCGTGCGCCTCCTCGAGGAGAGCGCCCAGCGCGACGCGGGCCGCCGAGCGGCTCAGATCACGCGCGAGGACGTGGTCGCCGCCTTCGCGCAGCGGACGGGACTCCCGCTTGCCCTCCTCTCGGACGAGGTGCGGATGAGCCTGGCCGACGTCCAGGCGCACTTCGAGGCTCGCGTGCTCGGTCAGCCCGAGGCGACCACGGGCATGGTCGAGCTGGTCAGCGTCCTCAAGGCCGGGCTCAACGACCCCGCCAAGCCGCTCGGCTCCTTCCTCTTCGTCGGACCGACCGGCGTGGGCAAGACCGAGCTTGCCAAGGCGCTCGCCGAGTTCCTCTTCGGCAGCCGGGACCGGGTGCTCCGCTTCGACATGGGCGAACACGCCTCCGGAGACGCCGTCCAGCGTCTCCTCGGCGCCGCCTGGGGAAGCGAGCGGGAAGGGGAGCTCACGCGGCGCGTGCGCGAGCAGCCCTTCTGTGTCGTCCTTCTCGACGAGATCGAGAAGGCGCACGCCTCGGTGTTCGACGCGCTCCTCTCCGCGCTCGGAGAGGGCCGCTTGACGGACGCCGAAGGCCGCACGGCCGACTTCCGAAACGCCATCATCATCATGACCTCCAACCTCGGCGCCGACGCACGCGCCTCGCGGGCCATCGGCTTCGGCTCGCCCGACCGCGACGAGGTCGAGCGCCTCCGCCGCCACTACACCGAGCAGGCGGAGACGTTCTTCCGGCCCGAGTTCGTCAACAGGCTCGACCGCATCGTCGTCTTCGACCCGCTCGAGCAGGCGACCGTCCGCCAGATCGCGCGCCGCGAGGTCGGCCGCCTTCTCCTGCGCGAGGGGATCGTGCGCCGTCAACTGCTCGTCGAGATCGACGAGCGGGCGATCGACACGCTCGCCGAGCGGGGCTTCGACCCCCAGTACGGGGCGCGACCGCTGCAGCGTGAGATCGAGCGCGCGATCATCCAGCCGCTCGCCGCGCTGATCGTCGAGCATGAGCCGGGGCCGAGCGACCTCGCACGCGTCCACCTGAGCGGCGACGCGATAGCCGTCGAGCTCGAGCGGGTCCGCCTTCCCGAGCGGGCCGAGTCTCCGCGCATCCGTCGCACCCGCGCCCAGGAAGCGACGCTCGCGAAGGCCGCGACCGCCGTTGCCGATCTCCTGGAGCGGATCGAGGCCGAGGAGGCAACCCCCGCCGTGACCGCCCTCCGCGCGGAAGTGGAGGAGCTGATCTCGCAGACGCACGGCCCGACCTTCTGGGACGAGCCCGAGCACGCGCGCTCGACGCTGACCCGCATCTACCGAGTCGAGCGTGTCCTGGACGGCCTGGAAGGTCTCCACCGGCGGGCGAGCGGGCTTGCCGAAATGGCGCGTCAGATGCGCCTCAAGCGCGACCGGGGACGCCTTCCCGAACTCAGACAAGCGGTCGAGGAGATCGAAGATGCCCTCCTTGTTGCAAGGCTGGAGCTTGCCGGGGCCGTCGCCGAAAGCGGCGCCCCGAACGCGGCTCTACGGGTTACCCCGGTGGGCAGGAAGAGCGGCCGGTGGGCCAAGGAGCTGCTCGCCATGTACGCGGCCTGGGCCGATCGAACCGGACGCGACGTCCACGAGCAGAAAGATCCGCCGAGCAACTCCCTAGTCGTCGAAGGCCTCTCAAGCTTCGACCTGCTCGCAGGCGAGAGTGGCCTCCACCGCCTGGTCCTCGCCGACCGGAGCGTCCTGCTCGCACGCGTAACCATCACAAGCGCGGACGGGAAGAACGGTCATGCCCCACAATCCGCCGACGAACCCGGGACGATCGTGCGCATCTACGAGGAGGGCCGCCGCCGCGGCGTCCGAGATCCGCGCACGGGCGTCCGCCTCGGCAACCTCGACGCGGTCCTGCGCGAGGGCCGAATCGACGCCTTCCTCCTCGCGTTCCTTCGCCATTCGCATCAACGACGAGAAGGAAGACCGGTCGAGCGGCCCCTCCCTTCGACACGGAGCCCGGGCGCGGAGTGAAAGCGTGAGAAGCCTCATGCACCCGTCCGCTTTACGCTCACGCTGCGAGCGACAACGCCGCGTCGATTCGCGTGTTGACGAAGTGCGGTTTCCGTATCGTGGGCGAGGGGCGCGAGTTCGCTCCATGGGCGCAACGAGGAAACGGACGAGGTCGTGCTCCGACTCGATGCATGAGCCCAACTGCGCTCGGCTGCGCGAGCGTCCTCTCGCCTGAACCGCCTGGGATCTGGGCCGCTCCAGCTGCGACTTCGACGCCGGCCGCCACCCGAGCTTCCCACCGGCCGCTAGTCGGACTTCGGGCTGACGAGGACTATCTGCTCGTAGCGGACGAAGAGCTCTCTACCCGCCTTCTGCAGCGGAACCCACTCCGCCGCGTAGCGACCGTCGCGCTTGAGGAACAGCTCGAGCTCGCGTTCGACGGAGTGCCCCGAGTCGATCGGAATCGAGAAGTTCTGTCCGTTGATCAGCGTCACTTCCAGGTACAAGGCTCTCCAGTGGGTGTCTGCCAGACGCTCGCACGACACATCGGGCACTCCGGCGGCTTGCCGCCGACCATGATCCCGTAGCCGCAGCGGGCGCAGCGAAGCTCGGCGATGTCGGCCGAAGGCTCGGCAGCGTTCACGGATTCCTGTGCGCTGCTGACGCGACCACGTTGATCGCCTCGGGGCCCATGCCGCCGTCGCGGAACTCGAACTCGACCCGCTCGCCGGCCGTTGCGAGCACGCTCTCGTCGAGGCTCTCCCGGTTCACGAAGAGGTCGTTTCCGCCTCCGTCGGGCTCGATCAGCCCGAATCCGCTCGCCCTGTTGAACCACTTGAAGGCTCCGTTCCCCACGAGAACCACCCTTTCGTCGTCTCCGGTGGGCAGGCCCGTCCCGCGGGCCTGCCCTGCCGGGGCCTTGTGGTGCTCAGACGGCGGCGCCGACGCCGTTCGTCTGCTTCGCGATGACCTCGCCGAACGTGATCTTCGGCGCGTTGGGAAGGGCACCCTCGAGCTGCTCGTCCTTGATCCAGGTCGCCGCGACGCGGGTCGACTCGTCGGCGTGCTCCTTGGAGTCGAAGAGGCTGATCGACGTCATGACGCCGGGGCCGGCCTCGACCAGGTAGTAGCTGCTGAAGCCCGGCAGCTTGCTCAGCCGGGGAATCAGTGCCTCGTTGACCTTCTTGGTGAGCTCGTCCCTGCGGGACTCGTCGACGCCGTCATAGCGCCTGACAGTTGCATGCATGTGCTTCTCCTGACGATTGAGAGGTGGGAGCTCGGAGTCGAGCTCTCCTTTGAAAGCACGTAGACCAGATGTGACAGTCGGAGAGGAGCTTCGGAGCCTCAGCGGCTTCCGCGTCCAGGTTTCCGCGCTGAGGTCACCCTAGCAGTAACGGCGGGAAAGCAGAGTCCCGGGCCTCGATTCTGCTGCCGATCGTCCGGGCCCTCGTCCGCGGCCTGGCCCGGCTCCTGGTCGAGCGCGCCTCCCTTGGTCTCCCCCGGCAGACGAGAACGGTCCCGCCGGGGGGACGGTTGCCTCACCCGGCCGCCACGGCGATCGCCTCGAGCGCCGCTTGGGCCCGCTCGGCCTCCCGGACGGAGCCGAGCCGTTCGAAGACCGGAAGCGCGGCCCTGAGCTCCCGCTCCGCGGCTCGCCTGTCGGTGCCGGCGATCGTCTCGGCCAGGAGAAGCCGGGACCACGCCTCCTCCCAGACGGCCTCGAGCGCCGCGAAGCCGGCGGCCGAGCGGCGGAGCAGCTCGGCCGCCGCAGGCAGGTCGCCGCTCGCGGCCGCGGCCCTGCCCTCGAGCCGGTCGGCGAGCGAGGGCAGGGCGAGCTGCTCTCCGGCCTCGGCCTCCTCCCGCGCGGCGGCGACCAGTCCGGCCGCCTCGTCCCAGCGCTCACCCGCGGCTGCGATCTCGCAGCGCGCTTCCAACGCCAGGGCGGCGCTCCAGCTCCGGGGCGCCACCGGGACGAGGGCGACCGCCTCCTCGAAGCGCCCACGCCGTGCGAGCGCGAGCGCGAGCGGAGGGACGTGAATGGAGCGGCCACGCACACGCCTCGGTCCACCCAGCTCGACGTAGCGGAGCCCCAGCTCGATGTACCGATCGGCGTCGCCGGTCTCGCCGCGTAGCTCGTGGCAGAGAGCGGCCCGCGTGTACGAGCCCATCGCGAAGGCGGGCGGCAGCTCACGCGGGGCGAGCTCTGCGACGCGCTCGAGCTCCGCCTGGTCGGCGAGCGCGCCCTCCCAGTCGCCGAGCGCGAAGCGAGCCGCGACGCGCCACGTGAGCCCGTGGATGTACGAACCGGAGTCGATGCCGCGGGCGCGCTCGATGCACGCGCTCGCGTGCGCCTCCGCCTTGCGGTAGGAACCGGCGAGGAGCGCCGACCTCGCTGCCCCCGCGTACGAGTCACCGATCTCCTTGACGTCGGTCTGGCGGGGGACGAGCTCGAGACGTCTCAGCGAGGTGCGGTACGCGTCGCCCCGGCGGCCGGTCTGCTCCTCGTGGATCTGCACGAGGTCGAGCGCGGCTGAGAGCAGGTCCGGGTCGTCGAGCGCTTCCGCGGCGACTGCCGCTTCGCGGGCGGCTGCGGCGGCCACGTCGTCAGGGACGCCCGCGCGCTGGGCGACGAGGAAGCCTCGGTTCACGAGGAGCAGCGTGCGCTCCGGGCCCGGCGCCGGCGCCGCGAGGAGGCCCCGCTCGATGACGCGACGCACCGTCTCGACGTCGGGAAGCTCGTCCATTGAGCCGATGTAGCGCGCCGAGAAGAGCGTGGCCTTTCCGGCCAGGCGCGCGACCACGAGGCCCCCGTCCGCGACCTCCTCGAGCGCTTCGCCGTACGTGCGCCACGCGGAGTCGCCGAGGAAGGCGAGGTAGTAGAGGTCGCCGAGCGCCTCGAGCGCCTCGACGCGCTCGTCGGCGCCTCGGGAGAGCTCGACGGCGCGGCGGCCGAGGCGATCGCACGGCTCGATTGCGAAGCGGCGGTGGGCGTTTGCGGCGCCCTGGAGGAGATACGCGCGTGCCCTGCGCCGCAGCTCGTCGTCGCCGAGGAGCGAGAAGGCGGCGTCATAGTGGCTCGCGAGCTGCTCCGCCGGCTCGCCCGTTCCCCCGCCGCTCGTCTCCTCGACCCAGGCGGCCGCCTCCACGTGGGCTCGCCCTCGCTCCGCCCGCGGCAGGCTCGCGTAGGCGACGTCGCGGATGAGGACGTGCTTGAACACCCACTCCCGCTGGCCGGGCACCGCGGACGACATGGCCTCGCGCACGAACTCACGACGGCGAAGCGTCTCCAGCGCGGCGTCGAGATCGTCGACGTCCACGAGACGGGCGAGGGCGCCGTCCCAGAACACCCGCCCGACGACCGCCGCCCGCTGCGCGACCCGACGCTCGTCGGGCGCGAGCAGGTCGAGCCGGGCGAGGATCACCGCCTGCACGTTGTCCGGGATCTCCACCTCGTCGACGCCCGCGCGCGCCCGCCACCGGCCGCCCTCCCAGACGAGCAGCCCGTCGTCGATCAGCTGGCGCACGATCTCCTCGAGGAAGAACGGGTTCCCGGCGGAGCGCTCGAGGATCAGCCGGCGCACGCCGTCGGGCAACTCGTCGACGCCCGGGAGGAAGGAGACGAGCCGTGCGCTCTCCTCGGCGCTCAGCGGGTCCAGCGACAGCGAGCTGAAGCTCCACCGCCCCCCGCCCCAGTCCGGGCGCGCGGCGAGGACGTCGGGACGCGCGGTGCAGAGGAAGACGATCGGCCCGTCGAGGCGCACGGCGAGCTCGTCGAGGACGTCCAGCATCGTCGGGTCGGCCCAGTGCAGGTCCTCGATGACGGCGACGACGGGCGCCCGGCGTCCCAGCGAGGCGAGCAGCGCCCGCCATGCCTCGACGAGCCGGCGGTAGAGCTCACGCGGGTCGAGCGACCCGAGTGCGCCGTCCGGTGTGGGCAGCCCGAGCGTCGAAGCGAGTGCCGCCGCGGTGGACGATTCCTCGCCGGCGAGCTCGGGGTCGACGGCCGACTCGACGAGCTGCGCGATCTTTGCGGATGCTTCGCCGGCCGGGTCCGTGTCGAGCACGCCCGCCTCGGCCTTGAGCATCTCGGCCAGGGGCTCGAGCGTCACGCCCTGCAGGCGCGGCAGGCAGCGCCCGACGAGCACCTTCGCCTCGCCCTCGAGCGGCGCGAGCAGCTCGCGCACGAGCCTGCTCTTGCCGACCCCCGCGTCGCCGACGACCGTGACGAGCGCCGGACGACCCTCCCGGCGGGCGTTGTCGAAGGTCGTCCGCAGAGACTCGAGCTCGTGGTCGCGACCGACGAGCGGCGCCATGATGGTCGGTGCCTCGCGCGGCTCTGCGCCCTCGCGGTGGCCCTCCACCACCCAGGCCGGAAGCGGCTCGTCGATCGCGCGAAGCTCGAAGTGGGGACGCGCGACGCGGGCGGTGCGGTCGGCAATGAGGATCGTCCCGGGCTCCGCAGCCTGCTGGAGGCGTGCGGCGAGGTTGACCGCGTCGCCCGTGACTCGCAAGTCCGCGCCCGGCGCGCCCGACACGAGGATCTCGCCCGTGCTGAGGCCGATGCGAAGCTCGAGCGCGTCATTCGGGTCGCGCTCCTCGCTCCAGCGTGCCAGGCGCTCGACCATCCGGCACGCGGCGCGCACGGCGCGCACGGCGTCGTCCTCCTGCACCGCCGGGACGCCGAAGACGGCCATGATCGCGTCGCCGACGTGCTTCTCGACCGTACCGCCCTCGGCGCCGATCTCGTCCGCCATCGCCGCGAAGTACTCCGCCGTGAGGGCACGGACGTCCTCCGGGTGCCGGGGCTCGGGGAAGGCGGCCGGGCCGGCCACGTCGGCGACGAGGACGGTCACGAGCTTGAGCATCTCCTCGGGCGCCGCCTCCTCGGGGGCTCCGCGATCGGGTGCGGGCGCCGGCTCCGGAGCGGACGGCGGCGCCGCGACGTCCAGGCCCGGGTCCTGCTGAAGGATGCGCCGCTCGAGGTCACGCAGCGCCGGGGAGGGCTCGATGCCGAGCTCGTCGCCGAGCGCGCGCCTGGCCTCCTGGTAGGCGGCCAGCGCCTCCGCCTGGCGACCCGACCGGTAGAGGGCGAGCATGTGCTGCCGGCGCAGGCCTTCGCGGAGCGGGTGGCGGGCGACCAGCGCCTCCAGCTCGCCGACGAGGTCGCCGTGGCGCCCGAGCCCGAGGTCGGCCTCGAGCCGCCCCTCGAGCGCCGCGATCCGCAGCTCCTCGAGCCGGGCCCCTTCCGCCGGCGCGAACGGCTCCGACGTGAACTCGGCAAGGGCCGGCCCGCGCCACAGCCCGAGCGCCGCCTCGAACCCTCCTGAGGCCTCGTCGACCCGGCCGGCGTCGAGCGCCGCGCGCGCCGCCGCGACGAGCCGCTCGAAGCGGTGGACGTCGACCGCCTCGGGCTCGAGCTGGAGGGCGTAGCCGGGCGGGCGCGTGTGCAGCAGCCCCTCCGGCAGCGCCTTCCGGAGCCGCGAGACGTAGATCTGCACCATCTTCGCCGCGGTCTCGGGGACGTCCTCTCCCCAGAGGTCGTCGACGATCCGGTCGATCGCCAGCGTGCGGTTGGCGTTGACGAGGAGGAGGGCGAGCAGCGCCCGCTGCTTGCCGCCCCGCAGCCGTACCTCGCGATCCCCGTCGCGCACTTCGAGCGGTCCGAGGAGGCGGAAGTCCATAGGCGCCCGGCCGTGACCGTACCACGATCCGGGAGCCGATTTACCGGCGAGTTACCGGCGGGCAGCCCCCGGGCAGGCGCCTCCGCGTCTCCTACCTCGCACCTCGTCCACGAAGCGAAAGGAGACACGATGACGAGAACGTTCCACCTGTCGCCCGCGGAGGCGCAGCACGCGCCTCGCGAGGACTACCTCTACGTGGCCGCGATGCGGGCCGGCACCGGCGTCGACGCGCCCGACTTCCTGGCGGTCGTCGACACGAACCCCGAGTCGGACGCCTACGGGCAGATCGTGCACGAGACGCCGATGCCCTACGCCGGCGACGAGCTCCACCACTTCGGCTGGAACCGCTGCTCGTCCGCCTGCCACGGGCCCGACCGCTCGCACCTGATCGTCCCGGGGTTCCGCTCCTCGCGGGTCTACGTCCTGAACGTCGCCGACGACCCGCTGCGGCCGCGGATCGAGAAGGTGATCGAGCCTGACGAGCTCGTCCGCGCGACCGGCTACACGCGGCCGCACACGGCGCACTGCATGCCCGGCGAGAACGTCGTCCTCTCGATGCTCGGCGACGCCGACGGCAACGGCGCCGGCGGCTTCGCCGTGATCGACGCGACGACGTTCGAGGTCAAGGGCCGCTGGGAGAACGGCGGCGAGCGGCCGCCGATGAACTACGACTTCTGGTACCAGCCGCGCAAGAACACGCTGGTCTCCAGCGAGTTCGGCGCTCCCAACGCCTACGAGCCGGGGTTCGACCTCGCCGACGTGGAGGCCGGCCGCTACGGGCAGCGGCTCCACTTCTGGAACCTCGAGCGCCGTGAGCTCGAGCAGACGATCGACCTCGGCGCGGACGGGCTCGTCCCCCTGGAGATCCGCTGGAAGCACGACCCGGAGGCGGACGAAGGGTTCGTCGGGGCCGCGCTGTCGTCCGCGATCTGGCGGTTCCACCGGGAGAACGGCGCGTACGCGGCGGAGCCCGTGGTCGCGGTCGACCCGGTCGAGCTCGACAGCTGGCCGATCCCGGTTCCGGGCCTGATCACCGACCTCGTCCTCTCGCTGGACGACAAGGCCCTCTACTTCTCGAACTGGCTGCACGGCGACCTGCGCCGCTACGACGTCTCCGACCCGGCCAACCCCGTGCTGACGGGCCGGCTGTGGCTCGGCGGCGTGCTCGGCAGGGAGAGCGACGCGGGCCGCGGGCTCACGGGCGGGCCGCAGATGCTGCAGCTCTCCTTCGACGGGCGGCGGCTCTACGTCACTAACTCGCTGCTCTCGACGTGGGACAACCAGTTCTACCCCGACCTGCGCTCCTACCTGCTCAAGGTCGACATCGGGGAGGACGGCTCCATGGCCGTCGACCCCGACTTCTTCGTCGACTTCCACGACCGGCCCGACGGCCCCGCGCGGGCGCACGAGGTGCGCCTGCAGGGCGGCGACTCGACCTCGGAGGTGTTCCCGTGATCCTCGGACACCACGGCGGCGAGCTCCCGCTCGTCCAGGCGGCGCTCGCGACCGCCGCCACGGTGCCGCTCCTCCTCCTGCCGCTCCGCGCCGAGCTCGGCCGGCTGGGCAGGAGGCTCCGGCGCCGGCCGACCCGCGACTGACCACCGCAGAAACGACCACGAAGGAGAACAGAAATGCGAACGCGAATCACCATCCTGCTGACAGCGCTCACGTTGCTGGCCGTGCTGCTCGCGGCCGTGGCCGCTGCGCCCGGCGCCCCCGCCCCGGCGGCGGCCCACGGCAAGAAGCACGACGCGAAGCTGCAGGAACGCTTCCTCTACGTCAGCGCCGTCGCGCAGAGCCCGACCGATCCGGACTTCATCGCCGTGATCGGCGCGGATCCGCGCCGTTCCGACTACGGCACGATCGTCAACCGCATCGACATGCCGAACGTGGGCGACGAGCTCCACCACTTCGGCTACTCCGCCGACCAGAAGCGGCTGCTCGTGCCCGGCCTCTTCTCGTCGCGCATGCACGTGTTCGACGTCAAGGGCGGCGGCAAGCGGCTGAAGCTCAGGGCGGTCAACGACGAGCTGGCCGCGAAGAGCGGCTACGTCGTCCCGCACGGCGTCATGGCGATGTCCCGCGGCCGTGCCATGGTCACGATGATCGGGGCTGCCACCGACACGACGCTTCCCGGCGGCATCGTCGAGATCGACGACAGGACCGGCGCGTTCACGGGGCATTTCGGGCCCGGCCCGGCGCGCACGCCGGGTCAGCTCGGGCCGAAGTACATGTACGACTTCGAGTCCCTGCCCGAGGCAAACCGCGGGATCTCGACGACGTTCGGCTCGCCCGCCGCGTGCGGCGGGGGCATCGAGCCGACCTGCCTGGGCGACGAGGTCGCGGTCTGGGACCTGCGCACGCGCAAGGTGATCCAGACCGCCGACCTCGGCGCGTCGAGCGGCGCGCTCATGGTGCACTTCGTCCGGCAGCCGGGCGTCCGCCGGGCCTTCATCAACGCCCCGGGCACGAGCGCGATCTGGCTCGCGGACGACGACGACGGCGACGGCGTCTTCGACTTCCAGCAGGTCCTCGGCCCCGAGGACGGGCTCTTGCTCCCGCCGGACATGCTCCTGTCGCACGACGCCAGGAGCATGTACGTGAGCAACTGGTTCGGGAACACGGTGCAGCGCTTCGACATCACCGACCCGTTCGACCCGGAGCTCGAGGACACCGTCTCGGTGCCCCACCCGAACATGCTGCGGCTGAGCCGCGACAACCGGCGGCTCTACGTCACCAACTCGCTGCTCACGCCGTGGGACAACGACCCGGACTTCGGACCGGCTCGGAACGACGACTACGGCATCTGGCTGTTCGAGGTGGACGAGACCACCGGTAGCCTCATCTCGCCTGAGCCCGACGGGGGCCCCTGGGTCAGCTTCGGCAACGTCCGCAAGAAGACCACCACCGGCCCGGCCGGGCCGCACATGATCCTCTTCGACCCGAGCATCCCGCTCGCGCACGGAGAGCACTGAGGAAGGGAGCGCCGCGGGCCGGCCCCAGGGCCGGCCCGCGGGCACCCCCCGATCCGGGTCCGGGCTAGTCCTTCTTGCCCTTCCCCTTCCTGTCGTCGATCGACAGGTGACTCGTCTGCGGATTCAGATAGTCGAGCTTGACCGTGGGCCGCTTGACCTCCCATGCACGGACATCCCAGACGTAGAGGCCGCGGCGGGCGTCGCTCTCGTAGATCAGCCCGTTGTACCAGTACGACGACCAGTCGCCGCCCCGGTAGGCCGTCCGGCCGCCGGGGCTCGTGTCCGACGGCGGGTCGAGCGGGTCGGGGTCCATCCACGCGATCTCATAGTTGTTCGCCGGATCGGTGAAGTCCACGAGCGCCGTCCCGGACTGGTACGAGCCGTGCACGAGCAGGTAGCGCTGCTTGCTGGGGACGATGTTGTAGTTGTGGATCGTGCAGTTCTCGTACTGCGACTGCGGGCGGGGCAGCACGTGCCTGCCGACGATGTCGCCGGTGTCGGCGTCGAAGAAGAAGAGCGTCTTCATCTCGTCGGTCTGCACGTCGCCGTTGGGGAACACGGTTCCCGTCGCCTGGCAGCGCGGCTGCGTCCCGCCGCCCGGCTCCCAGCCGCCGACGATGATCTCGCCGTCCCACGTGAAGGCGGCGGAGTGCCAGCCCATGACGGTCGGCGCCTCGGCGGCGTAGAGGAACCTCGGGCTCTCGAGGTCCGAGATGTCGAAGACGGCGATCCCGCGCGGGTGCCCGGCGCAGGCGGCCTTCATCACCTTGCCGAGGATGACGCCCATGTCGTGGCAGCCGTCCATCGGCTCCCCGTCGTCCAGCTGCCCGAGCGAGAACGACCCGATGACGCGGGCCGAGGCCGGGTCGGCGAGCGGCACCTCGACGATGTCCTCGCGGTTGAACGGCTCGCCGGGGCAGCGGTTCCCGTACTTGCCGGGGTTCGACTGCATCCCCGTCCCGCTGACGCTGTTGTAGATCAGCACGCGGCCGTTCTTCCTGTCGGGGACGACCGTGTGCGTGTGGGAGCCGCAGTCGAGCGGGACAGACGCGACGTGCCGGATGTCGTTCAGGTTGCGGATGTCGAAGATCTGGATGCCCTCGAAGCCCGTGCACGGCGAGGGCGCCGGTGCACAGTCGGCTCCCGTCGGGCTGCCGCCCTGGCTCGTGTCGGTGCACTGGTCGGTCCGCTGCGGCGAGTCGACCGAGCGGAACACCAGGTTCTCGAACACGCCGACGTCGCCCTGGGGGCTGACGCAGGCGAAGCGGGCGAGCTCGACGGGCTTCTTCGGCTTCGAGACGTCGACGACGCGGAACCCGTCGTACCGGCCCTGGATGACCGTGTCGCCCCAGAAGGCCAGGTCGGTGTTGCGGGTGTCCCACGGCACCGTTCCCGGGCCGGCCGGCGGCGGGCCGGTCACGGCGCCGGGAGCGAGGCTCGCGCCGACCAGGCGCATGTTCTTGCTGTGGGGCCGGTCGGCGGTGTCCTCCGGAGGGGGTGAGGCCGCGCCGAGCGGAACGGCGACGGCGATGAGCAGGGTGAAGGCGAGCACCGGGAGCAAACGCTTTCCGGGTCGCATGGGCGACCTCCCTTCCTCTGGGGGAGCTGCCGCCGAGCACGCTGACCGCCGGTCTCGTCGAGGACGGCAATCTCAACGAGCCCGAAACGGAACCCCCCGTGACGGCGAGCCGACAGCCTACGGGACCTGCGGCCCGGGCGCCACTAGTCCGCGCCCCGGCTCACCTGGAGGAAGGCGTTGGCCAGCTCCGTCCGCGAGCGTACGCCCTGCTTGCGGTAGATGCGGGTCAGGTAGACCTCGACGGTCTTCACGCTGACGAAGAGCTCTGCCGCCACCTCCTTGTTCGTCCGGCCGCCGGCGACGAGCTCTGCGACTTTCCGCTCGCTCGGGGTCAGCCCCGCCGGCGCGCGGGGGCGCAGGCCGACGCGGCCGAGCTCCTCGCGGGCGCGCTCGGCCCAGAGGACGGCCCCGAGCTCCTCGAAGAGGGCGAGCGCCTGCTCGAGAGCCGCCCGTGCCTTCCCCTTCCGCCGCTCGCGCCGGTGGATCCGCCCCGCGGCGAGGAGTGTCCTGGCCCGCTCGAAGGCGGAGCCGAGCCGCTCCGTCTCGGCGAGCGAGCGGGCGAGGGCCTCGAGCGCCTCCTCCGGCTGGCGGCGCTCCGCCGCGAGGAGCGCCCGCCCCCGGTGGGCGACCGCGAGCGCCAGCGGCCGGTCGAGGCGCGTCCCGTCTTTCTCCAGCCGCTCGACCAGGCGCTCCCCCGCCTCGAGCTCGCCGGCGGCGAGCAGCGCCTCGACCGCCTCGGGAAGCACCGGGAAGACGGTCGGGTCGCGGATGCCGATGGCGAGGAGGCGGTCCCAGAGCGGCCCCAGCCGCCGCGCGGCCGCGTCCGCGTCGCCGAGCGAGAGGTCGAGGAAGCCGAGCGCGTGCTCGTTGAGGACGGCGAAGATCTGCTGGCCGGCCGCCTCGGCCGCCGCCGAGCCCTCCTCCCCGGCCCGCCGCGCCTCCTCGACGTCGCCGAGAAGCGCCGCGACGAGCGCGCGGACGGCGAGGCCGTAGGCGAGATCGGGGAGGCCCGAGGCGCGCTCGAGGTCGAGGGAGCGGTGGATGTAGCCGTCGGCGAGCTCCCACCGGCCCGCCCGGGTCTCCAGCTCGGCCAGGTGCATGAGGATGCCGATCTCGCCCTCGACCTCCCCCGCGTCGACGGCCCGGTGCAGGGAGTGCTCGAGCAGAGGCCGCGCCTCGTCGACGCGGTCGAGCAGGGCGAGAGCCGTCCCGACGCTGCGCTCCGGGGACTCGTAGGCGCTCACGCGGGCCGTCTCGGGGGCGAGCGCGAGCGCCCGGTCGGCAAGCTCGGGGTCGAAGCCGCCGCCGCAGAGGATCCGGCGGCGGATCCGCTCGCCGAGCGCCCGGGCGAGCACGTCCACGTCGCCGGCCTGCTCCGCCAGCTCGACGGCCTCCTGCGCGTGCTCGACCGCCTCGCCCTCGCCGCCGATCGCGACGAGCCGCGAGAGCTTGACGTGGATCTCCGCCCTGAGCGCGAGGTCGTCGCCCACCTCCGCGAGCGCCTGCTCGGCCAGGCGGATGGCACTCTCCGAGCCCGAGGTGATCCATGCAAGCCGCTGGAGGGCCTCGGCCCGCTCGTGGCCGGCGGGAAGCTCGGCGACGAGCCCGGTGAGGACCTCCCGCGCCGCGGCGCCGTCCCCGGCGAGGAAGAGGAGGTCGGCCGCGAGGAGGCGGCGCCGGACCGCGTGCTCCCGCTCGGCGGAAGGCGTGAGGTCGACGGCGCGCACGGCCAGGTCGGCGGCCGTCTCGGGGGCACCGCGCGCCGCAGCGGCGCCGGCCGCCTGCTCCAGCGCGAGCGCGACCGCGCCGTCGGGGCCTTCGGA
>DASPGT010000095.1:0-3549 GCA_035620475.1 Gaiellaceae bacterium
CGAAGGCGGCGAGGTCGACACCGAGCTGGCCGACGTGACGCTCGTCGTACGGCCCGCGCTCGTCTAGCTCCGCCGTCCCTCGGGTCAGTAGACTCGGGCCATGAGCCTGATCTCCTTCGCCCGCGGCATCCCGGGGCCCGACCTGCTTCCGATCGACGACTTCGGCGACTGCGCCAAGGCCGCGCTCGCACGCGACGGCGCCACCGCCCTCAACTACGGGCCGCCGCTCGGCTACCTGCCGCTCCGCGAGTGGATCGCCGAGCGCCACGGCGTGGACGTCGCGCGCGTGATGATCACGAACGGCTCCCTCCAGGCCTTCAACTTCATCGCCCGCTACCACGTCGAGTCGGGGGCGAAGGTGTTCGTCGAGGCCCCCTGCTACGACCGCTCGCTCCTCATCCTCAAGCGGCTCGGCGCGGACGTCGAGTCGATCCCGCTCTCCGACGACGGTCTCGACCTCGACGCGCTCGAGCGCGGGCTCGCGGCCGCGGGCCGGGCGAGCCTCGTCTACACGATTCCCACCTTCCAGAACCCGAGCGGCCGGACGCTGTCGGAGCCGAACCGCCACCGGCTGCTCGAGCTGACCCGGGGGCACGGCGCGACCATTCTCGAGGACGACCCGTACGGGCTCCTCCGCTTCGGCGGCGAGGGGCTGCCGCGCCTCTTCGAGCTGGCCGGCGGCGACGGCGTCATGTTCCTGTCCTCGTTCTCGAAGACCGTCGCCCCGGGGATCCGCATCGGCTACGCGATCCTGCCCGAGGAGCTGATGGGCGCCATGCAGTCGCTCGTCTTCGAGAACTACGTCTCGCCGGTGATGTTCGTCGAGGCGACGCTCCACGAGTTCGTGTCGCGCGGCCTCTTCGACCCGAACGTGGAGGCGATCCAGGAGGCGCTGCACGAGCGGCGCGACGCGATGACCTCGGCCCTCGCGCGCGAGATGCCGGAGGGGACCTCGTGGAACGAGCCCGACGGCGGCTACTTCCTCTGGGTCGACCTGCCCGCCGGGCTGAGCTCGGAAAGCCTCCTGGCCGACGCCGGCGAGGCCGGGGTCGCGTTCATCAAGGGCTCGGACTTCTTCTTCCACGGCGGCGGCGAGCCGTCGATGAGGCTCGCGTTCTCGTACGAGCGCCCCGAGGCGATCGCCGAGGGCATCGCCCGCCTCGCGCGGCTCGTCGAGGACGCGCTCGCCGTCCCCGCGGCTTGACCCGGCCGCCTTTCGAGACGGCGCACCTCGACGAGCTCGACCGCTTCGCCGGCGAGTTCGACACCATCCCCGTTCGCATCCCGTTCGGCATCTCGGCCTTCGGCGTCAACGCCTACGGGTCGCGTGAGGCCGGCGGGCGCGTGATCGAGGAGCACGACGAGCTGGGCGCGGGGGCCGGCCGCCACGAGGAGCTCTACGTCGTCCTCGCCGGCCGCGCCACCTTCACGGTCGCCGGGGAGGAGCTCGACGCTCGCGCCGGCACGCTCGTCTTCGTGCGCGATCCCGCCGTCCGCCGCGGCGCGGTGGCGGCCGAGCCGGACACGACCGTGCTCGTCGTCGGCGGCACCGTCGGCGAAGCCTTCACGCCTTCGGCCTGGGAGTCGTGGCTCGAGGCCCGTCCGGCCTACGACGAGGGGGACTACGAGGCGGCGGCCGCCGTCCTCGAGCGGGCGCTCGTGCTCCATCCGGGCAACCCGAACGTCCTCTACAACCTCGCCTGCTGCGAGGCGCTCGCCGGCCGCCGGGACGAGGCGGCCGCCCACCTGCTCGAGGCGGCCGCCGGGGATCCGCGCGTGCGCGACTGGGCCGCCCGCGACCCGGACCTCGACTCCGTACGAGGCGCGCTCGACTAGGCGGCTGCGTGCTCGCGGACCGCGGGCCGCTCGACGAGGGCCGCCTGCCCCGGCGGCTCGAGCTTTGCCGCCTTCGCGGGCCGGAACGTGGGACACGGCCCGCCCGCGAGAGCGCACAGCGACGCCTGGCGAAAATAGCAGTCTTTGCAGGTGATTTGCCGCCGCTTCGCCATACGCCAGGGTCGCCCATCTTATGGGCTGGGGCCCCTCCGGGTTAAGTGTTGCCGCGACGAAAAACACGCAATTTCCGCAGGGTTCCGGTGGCGTGTTTGCGCCGCTGAGAACTAGCTCTCGCGGAGGACGTCGAGCGCCTCGGCGAACGTCGACACCGGGACGACGCGGAGGCCGTCCACCGCGTCGCGCGCCTCCTCGTAGTTCCCGTCCGGGACGAGAAAGACGTCCGCTCCGGCGTCCCTCGCCCCGATCGCCTTCTGCGTGACGCCGCCGATCGGTAGCACGTTGCCCTCGAGGTCGAGCTCCCCGGTGGCGACGATCGTCCGTCCGCGCGAGAGGTCCTCGTCTCCGAGCTCGTCGACGATGTCGAGCGCGAAGGCGAGCCCGGCGGACGGCCCGCCGATGCCGCCCGCGTCGATCTCGATGTCGACCGGGAAGTCGAAGTCCTCCGCGTTCTCGACCTGGACGCCCATCACCGCCCGGTCGGCGTCGTCCCCGGCGGCCCGCGTGCCCACGACCAGGTCGCTCGGCTTGCCGTCGCGGTCCACCGTCAGCTCGACCTCCTCCCCGGGCTCGACGCCCGCGAAGGCGGCCTGGAGGTCGTCGACGGTCCCGATCTCCTCGCCGTTCGCGGCCACGATGACGTCGCCGACCTCGACGACGCCGTCGGCCGGGGCGTCCGGGACGACGAGGACGACCTCGGCGCCGGCGGGCGTCACGGAGACGTCGCGGCCGAGCTCCCTGAGGGCGACGGTGATGGCGACGAGCTGCGAGCGGGACATGGCGTTCAGGCTGGAGCGCCGCCGCTGCCGGTCGCTGACGCCCGACGGGTTCAGGGTTCGCTCCGGGAGGAGAGAGGCGCCCTCGTGGATGCCCGGGTAGATCCGCTCCAGGAGGCTGGCTCTGCCCACGCGAACGTCGACCATGTAGATGCCGCCCCCGCCGCCGTCCTGCGACTCCCCCGGGATGGCCACGAGCGGGTCGGTGGGACGCGCCCGGTCGGGCAGGACGATGTAGTGGTCCGACTGGATCCACGTGAGGGCGAGGCCCGTCAGGACGACGAGCAGCGCCAGCGAGAGGAAGAGGGCGATGCGCCGGCGCATGGACCGATCGTAGCCCCGCGGCTCGGCGCTCCGCCCTGGACTTAGCGAGTTCTTAGGTCGCCAGGACCGAGACGACGTCGCGCACGGCGTCCGCCGACTCGGCGAGCGCGGCCCGCTCGGCGTCCGTCAGGTCGAGCTCCACGATCTCCTCGACGCCGGCGGCGCCGAGCTTCACGGGCACCCCCATGTAGAGGTCGTCGATCCCGTACTCGCCCTGCAGGAGCGCCGTGCACGGCAGGACGCGCTTCTGGTCGAGCATGATCGCGTCCACCATCTGCGCGACGGCCGCGCCGGGCGCATACCACGCGGACGTCCCGAGCAGCTCGACGACCTCGCCGCCGCCCTTGCGCGTCCGCTCGACCATCGCCTCGATCGCCTCCGCGGAGGCGAGCTTCGTGAGCGGCACGCCGCCGACGGTCGTCGCGGAGACGACGGG
>DASPGT010000096.1:0-5491 GCA_035620475.1 Gaiellaceae bacterium
CTTCACGCTCGGGCCGTCACGCGTGCCGGACACGCCGTTCGCGCCACGGCGGCCGCGCCACCTGCCCGACGCGCCGAAGCAGGCCGAGGTGGAGCAGCTGATCGACGGCCTCTCGGGTGACGGCGCGCTCGCGCTCCGGAACGCCACCATCCTGGAGCTCGTGTACTCGGCGGGCCTGCGCAGCGCCGAGGCGGTCCGGCTCGACCTCGGCGACGTCGACTTCGAGCAGGAGCACGTGCGCGTGCAGGGCAAGGGCGGCAAGGAGCGGGTCGTCCCGCTGGGGGAGGAAGCGGCCTACCGCCTGCGCCTCTACCTCGAGCGCGGCCGGCCCGAGCTCGCCCGCAGCGCCGAGAACGCGCTCTTCCTCTCCGCGCGCGGCCGCCCGCTCGACACGTCCTCCCTCCGCCGGCTCCTGCCCAACCCGCACCGGCTCCGGCACGCGTTCGCCACCCACCTCCTGGAAGGCGGGGCCGACCTGCGGACGATCCAGGAGCTCCTCGGCCACTCCTCCCTGTCCACGACCCAGGTCTACAGCCACGTGGACGCGAAGCGCCTCCGGAAGGTCTACGACCGTGCCCACCCGCGAGCCTGACCCGAACGGCCATGGCAGGGGTCAGACCCCGGCCATGGCCGATCCGGCCGTGGCCGGCTTCCTCGCCCTCCTCGCGGCCCGGCGCGCCCCGCGCACGGTGGACGCCTACCGGCGCGACCTCGCCGACCTCGCCGGCCACCTCGGCCGGCCGCCGGCGGACGCCTCGGCGGAGGAGATCGAGGGCTGGCTGGCCGCCCTTCGGGCCCGCGGGCAGGCGCCGAGCTCCGTGGCGCGGCGGGCCGCCGCGGCGCGCACCTTCTACCGCCATCTCGTCGCGCTCGGGCTCCGCAGCGACAACCCGGCCGCCGACGTCGACCTCCCACGCCGGCGCCAGCGGCTCCCGCGCTCGCTCTCGCTCGGCGAGGTCGAGCGCCTGATCGACGCCGCGAACGGCGTGACGCCGCGGAGCGCCCGCGACCGGGCGCTGGTCGAGCTGCTCTACGGCGCCGGGCTGCGCGTGAGCGAGGCGGTCGGCCTCGAGCGCGGCGACGTCGACCTCGAGGCGCGCGCCGTGCGCTGCATCGGCAAGGGGGACAAGGAACGCGTCGTCCCGCTCGGCAGCCAGGCCGTGGAGGCGCTGCGCCGCTACCTCGCGCGCGGCCGCCCCTACCTCGACCGCCGGCACCGCCCCGAGCTCTTCCTGAACGCCCAGGGCGGCCCGCTCACGCGCGCCGGAGCGTTCCTGATCATCCGCAAGCTCGCGGGCAAGGCCGGGCTCGACCCCGAGCGCGTCCACCCGCACCTCCTCCGCCACTCCTTCGCCACCCACCTGCTCGAGGGCGGCGCCGACCTGCGCAGCGTCCAGGAGATGCTGGGCCACGCCGACCTGGGCACGACCGAGATCTACACGCACGTCTCCGACCGGCGGCGGCGGGAGGCCTACTTCGAGGCCCACCCGCACGCACGGCGCGGGAGCCGCTAGGCCACGGCCGCCTCGGCCACCTCCGTGATCCGGCCGCAGCCCACGTCGTAGACCCAGCCGGAGACCTCGATCCCGTCGGGAAGGAGCGGCGACTCCCGGATCGTCCTGAGGCTCTCCCGCACGCTCTCCTCGAGGCTCGGGAACGGCCTGAAGTCGACGTCGGAGGCGTCGGCCCCCGTCTCCTCGAGCAGCTTGGAGCGGAGATCGTCGTTCGAGAACGTCAGCATGCCGCAGTCCGTGTGCGCGACGACGGCGAACTCCTGCGTCCCCAGCAGCCAGTGGGAGATGACGAGCGAGCGGATCGCGTCCTCGGTCACGAGGCCCCCGGCATTCCGGATCACGTGCGCGTCGCCTTCCTCGAGTCCGAGGCACCTCGCCGGGTCGAGGCGGGCGTCCATGCACGTGACGATCGCCAGCCTGCGCGCGGGCGGCATCGGCAGGTCGCCCTTCGTGAAGCCGTCCGCGTAGGTCTCGTTCGCCGCAACCAGGTGATCGCGCTCGGGCATCGCTTCCCCCTTGGATCGCTTTAGTTTTTGAAGCCGTAGAAGCTTTCCAAACTGAAGCGACTGCGTCAAGCGCGAGCGGCGGCCTTCTTCTTCAGGGCCGCGTGCACGGCCGACGCGGAGGCCTGCAGGTTCCGGTCGTCCGTCTCCTCGGCGAGATGCGCGAGCAGCGTCAGGGTGTCCTGCTGCGGCGAGCCGTTCTTGAGCGCGAGCACCGCGAGCCGCCGGACGGCGGGGTTCGGGTCCTCGTTCGCGAGCCCGTGCAGCGTGCCGCGGACGGCGTTCACGACGCCGGGGTGCGTTCGCGAGAGCAGCTCCAGCGAGAGGAGCGCGGAGCCGCGGGCGGCCGGGCTCTCGTCCTCGAGGCCCCGGCGGAGCAGCTCGGTCTTCTGGTTGAACCTGAGCTGGCCGATCGCGCGGTAGGCGAGGGCGCGCTCGCGGTAGTCGCGGCTGCGCGCGGCGGCCTCGAGGTCCTCGTCGACCTCCCGGCGCAGGTCGGCGAGCGCGCGCTCGTCCTTCAGCTCGGGCGCGCGGGCGACGGCCTCGGCGAGGCTCACGCGAAGGAGCGGGCCGCGGGACCGACGTAGCGGGCCGAGGGCCGGAAGAGCTTCCCCGTCCGCTTCTGCTCCAGGATGTGCGCGGACCAGCCTGCGACCCGGGAGCAGGCGAACATGGCGGGCGCGAGCGGCGGCGGGATGTCGGCGATGTCGAGCACGATCGCCGAGTAGTACTCGACGTTCGTGGCGAGCACCCGCTCCGGATGGCGCTCCTGGAGCGCGGAGAGCGCCGCGGACTCGAGCTCCTGCGCCACGTCGACGAGCGGCGAGCCGAGCTCGATCGCGGTTCGCTTGAGGATGCGCGAGCGCGGATCCTCGGCCCGGTACACGCGATGGCCGAAGCCCATGATCCGCTGCCCGCTCGCCAGGGCGTCCTGCACCCACGCCTCGGCGTCGCCGCGCTCGGCGGCCTCCTCGAGCATCGGCTTGACGTACGCGGGGGCGCCGCCGTGGAGCGGCCCGGAGAGCGCGCCGACCGCGGACGAGAGCGCGGCGCCGCAGTCCGCGCCGGTCGAGGCGACGACCCGCGCCGTGAACGTCGAGGCGTTGAGCCCATGCTCCGCGGTGCAGATCCAGTAGGTGTCGATCGCCTTGACATGGCGCGGGTCGGCCTCGCCCCGCCAGCGCAGGAGGAAGGCCTCGGCGGCGGTCGTCCCCCGCGCGACCACCTCGTCGGGGACCTCGTCCGTGTTCCCGTCCGCGATCCGCGCCGAGCGGGCGACGATCCCCATCATCTGGGCGGACAGGCGGCCCAGGTCCTCGCGCGCCTGCTCGTCCGAGATCTCGTTGAGCTTGCCGAGCCCCCACGCGCCGGCCAGACGGGCCGTCTCGGCCTGGAGGTCGGCGGGCGCGTTGCCGGTCAGGCCGGCCGGCTCGTACGGCTCGGGCGCGGGCATCTTCGAGTCGAGGTCGTCGTCGACGAGGAGGCCCCAGACGTTCTCGTAGGGGTACTGCCCGACCAGCTCCTCGATGTCCACTCCGCGGTAGCGGAGCGCACCCCCTTCGCGGTCTGGCTCGGCGATCTCCGTCTCGACGGCGACGATGCCCTCGAGCCCTGGCTTGAACTCGTTCATCGGCTCCTTCCGTGTCAGCGGCACGGTATCGAACGGCCGCGCGCTGCGGGCGCTGCATAGAATTGCGGCTCGCCCATGCCGCACCGCGTCACTTTCATCCCCGGCGACGGGACGGGGCCCGAGATCGCCGAGGCGACCCGCCGCGTCCTCGAGGCGACCGGCGTCGACTTCGACTGGGACCTCCAGGAGGCCGGCGCCGACGTGATGGAGCGCCACGGCGGAGATCCGCTCCCGGACCACGTCCTCGAGTCGATCAAGCGCAACGGCGTCGCCATCAAGGGGCCGATCACGACTCCGGTGGGGACGGGCTTCCGCTCGGTGAACGTCGCCCTGCGGAAGAGCCTCGACCTCTACGGGCAGGTGCGGCCGTGCAAGAGCTATCCGGGCGTGCGCTCACGCTACGACAGCGTCGACGTCGTGGTCGTCCGCGAGAACACCGAGGACCTCTACGCGGGCATCGAGCTGGAGGAGGGGACCGAGGAGACGGCCGAGCTGATCGAGTGGGTCGAGCGCCACGGGCTCGGGACGATCCGCCCCGACTCCGGCATCTCCCTGAAGCCGCTCTCGGTGAGCGGGACGCGCCGCATCGTCGAGTTCGCCTTCGACTACGCGCGCAGGAACGGCCGCGGCAAGGTCACGGCCGTCCACAAGGCGAACATCATGAAGTTCACGGACGGCCTCTACCTCCGCGTCGCGCGCGAGGTGGCGGCCGAGAACGAGGACGTCGAGTTCGAGGACAAGATCGTCGACAACCTCTCGATGCAGCTCGTGCAGCGGCCGGAGGAGTACGACGTGCTCGTGCTGCCCAATCTCTACGGGGACATCGTCTCCGACCTCTGCGCCGGGCTGATCGGCGGCCTCGGGCTCGCGCCCGGCGGCAACTTCGGCACGCGCGCGGCGGTCTTCGAGCCGACGCACGGCTCCGCACCCAAGTACACGGGCCAGAACCGCGTGAACCCGATGGCGATGATGCTCTCCGGCGTGATGATGCTCCGCCACCTGGAGGAGCGCGCCGCCGCCGACCGGCTCGAGGAGGCGATCGCCGCCGTCATCGCCGAGGGCAAGTCCGTCACCTACGACATGAAGCCGAGCCGCGACGACCCGACCGCCGTCGGGACGAGCCAGGTCGCGGACGCGATCATCGACAGGATGGGAGTGCGGGTGTGAGACGCAAGGTGACGGTCGTGGGTGCGGGGAACGTGGGCGCGACCGCCGCGCAGGAGATCGCGCGGCGCGACTACGCGAACGTCGTCCTCGTCGACATCAAGGACGGGCTCCCGCAGGGCAAGGCCCTCGACCTGAACGAGGCGGGCCCCGTGCTCGGCTACGAGCCGACGATCACCGGCTCGAACGGCTACGACGAGACTGCCGACTCCGACGTGATCGTGGTCACGGCAGGCCTGCCGCGCAAGCCGGGGATGAGCCGGGACGACCTCGTCACGACGAACGAGGCGATCGTCGGCTCCGTCACCCGCGAGGCGACGGAGCGCTCGCCGGACGCGATCCTCGTCGTCGTCTCCAACCCGCTCGACGCCATGTGCCACGTCGCGCAGCGGGCGTCCGGGTGGCCTCGCGAGCGCGTCTTCGGCATGGCCGGCATCCTCGACACGGCCCGCTTCAGCGCCTTCATCGCCTGGGAGACCGGCGCCTCAGCCAAGGACGTCACCGCCATGGTGCTCGGCGGCCACGGCGACCAGATGGTACCCGTCGTCTCCGCGACGACCGTCGGCGGCGTGCCGCTCACGAAGCTCGCCTCCGCGGAGGCGATCGAGGCGATGGTCGAGCGGACGCGCAAGGGCGGCGGCGAGGTCGTCGAGCTGCTCGGGACGTCCGCGTGGTATGCG
>DASPGT010000097.1:0-6983 GCA_035620475.1 Gaiellaceae bacterium
ACCGCGATGTCGTTGTCCTCCGCGAACTTCGCGTCGACGATCGCATCCTCGGGCCCGAGGTTCTGGACGACCGAGTCGTCGCCCTCCTTCCAGTCGAACGTGTAGGTCTGGAGGATCGTGGCCGGGTCGATCCCGGTCAGGTAGGTCGAGGCGTCGCCCACCTTCCCGAGGTCGGAGCGGACGTTCGCCACCACCTCCGCGTCGTCGGAGCCGCCGACTGCGTCGCCCGCCGCCGCGACGAAGGGCGTGAACCCGTCCTGCGCGGTGATGACGTAGTCGGCGCTGACCTGCTCCTCGATGGCTCCGCGGTTCGAGGCCTTCATGCCGTTCGCCAGCACGGCCACGAACGTGACGAGCGCGATGCCGATCATGAGCGCGGCGGACGTGGCCGCCGTGCGACCCGGGTTCCGCGCGGAGTTCCCGCTCGCGAGCTTCCCGGCCGAGCCGCCGAAGGCCCTGGCGGGCCAGCCGACAACGACCGCCAGCGGCGTGACGAGCCGCGACGAGATCATCGCCACTCCGACGAAGAGCAGGATGACGCCGCCTGCGATCGCGAGCAGCCGCGAGGCCGTGTCCAGGTCGTCGCGGAACATGGCGAAGCCGAGCAGGAAGAGCGCGAGCGCGAGGACGCCGAGCGCGATGTAGGGGACGAAGCGGTGCAGTCGGCCGTGCGGGAGCGTGAAGCCCTCCCGGACCGCCGCGATCGGCGGCACCCGGGTCGCCCGGATCGCGGGGAAGAGGCCCGCGACGAGCGTGATGACCGTCCCGACGAGCAGCGAGACGACGATCGTCCGCGTGGCGAAGACCATGTTCGAGGTGGGGAGCTCGAGGTCGAGAGCCTTGAAGAGCTCGTTCAGCCCGACCGCCAGGGCGAAGCCGGCGAAGAGCCCGATGATCGACGCGATGATCCCGATCGTGAGCGCCTCGACGATCACCGACCAGAGAATCTGACGGCGTGACGCGCCGACGGTCCGCATCGTTGCGAACTCGCGCGTGCGCTGCGCGACCGTGATCGAGAGCGTGTTGAAGATGACGAAGGCCCCGACGAACAGCGCGATGCCCGCGAACGCGAGCAGGAAGTAGCGGATGAAGCTCGTGAACTCGCTGATCTCCTCCTTGTCGTCGTCGGCCTCCGCCTGGGCAGAGCGCACCTGGGCGTCCGCGGGCAGGGTCGGCTGGATCTCCGCGATCAGCTGCTCGGGCGTCGTCCCTTCCACGCCGGCGACGGAGATGCTGTCCACCTGGCCCTCGCGGTCGAGGAGCCGCTGCCCTGTCGGAAGGTCGAAGATGGCGAAGGTGGCGGTGCCCAGCGAGTCGACGTCGCCGAACTTAGCGATGCCGGTCACCTCGAAGTCCTGCTTCGGCTCGAGGGTGGCGATCTGGATCGTGTCGCCGACCCCGTAGCCCTCGCGGTCGGCGGTGCCGGCGTCGATGACGACCTGGCCGTCCCCGGTGGGCCACGTGCCCTCGACGATGTTGAGCGGGTTGAAGCGCTGCGCCTCCTCGCTGGTGTCGATGCCGAAGCCGAGGCTGGGGGCGCCCTGCGTGTTGATGGCCTTGCCGTCGGAGCCGATGATCTTCGTGCTCGTCTCGTCGGACACCGCGCCGGCTGCGGCCTCGACGTTCGGGAGCGCTCGCACCTGCTCGACAAGAGCCTCGTCGATGGGCGGCGCCTGCGCCTCGAGGCCCTGGAAGGAGATGTCCGCGCCCTGCCCGGAGACGACCACGTCGGTTCCGGCGTAGGAGTCGTCGAAGATCGTCGAGAACGCCTTGTCGATCGTGTCCGTGAGGACGTAGGTGCCGCTCATCATGGCGACACCGAGGATGATCGCGAGCGCGGTGAGGGTCGCCCTCAGCTTGCGGCCCGCGAGGCCTCTGAGAGCGACGCGGATCACAGTCTGCTCACTTCCTCCATCGTCTCGACGACCTCGTGGGCCGAGGCCTTCCGGAGCTCTCTGACGATCAGCCCGTCCGCGAGGAAGAGCGTCCGGTCGGAGAAGGAGCACGCGTTCGGGTCGTGCGAGACCATGACGAACGTCTGGCCGAGGGTCTCGACGGACTCGCGCAGGAGCTCGAGGATCTCGTTGCCGGTCGTCGAGTCGAGGTTGCCGGTCGGCTCGTCCGCGAAGACGACCGTGGGCCTGGAGGCGAGCGCGCGGGCGATGGCCACGCGCTGCTGCTGGCCGCCCGAGAGCTCCGCCGGGCGGTGGGTGCGCCGGTCGGTGAGGCCGACGCGCTCGATCACGTTGTCGACCCAGTCCTTGTCGATCTTCCCGCCGGCCAGCTCGAGGGGGAGGGAGATGTTCTCCTCGGCGGTCAGCATGGGGAGGAGGTTGAAGAACTGGAACACGAAGCCGATGTGCTGGCGCCGGAGCTTCGTCAGCTCCGTGTCGCCGAGCTCGCCGATGCTCGTGCCGTCGATGGACACCTCGCCCGCGGTCGGCTTGTCGAGCGCCGCGAGGATGTGCATCAGGGTCGACTTGCCCGAGCCCGAAGGGCCCATGACGCCGGTCAGCTTGCCGCGCTCGACGTCGAGGTCGACGCCACGGAGGGCGTGAACCGCCCACTCGCCCTCGCCGTAGACGCGGGTGACGCCGCGCGCCGTCACGACGGCGCCGTTGGTGCTGCTCTGAACGTGCTCTGTCTCGGTAGCCATGGGCGCCACTCTAAGGACCTCCTGCGGGCCGGGGAACAGCTGGCATCGTTCCAGCGCCCGGCCGCAGCCGGCAAGGTGGGGAGCGCGAGCCGTGAGGTGGGGTTAACCGAACCGCCTCAGGCGGCGGGTCGGCGGCCGCGCAGCGGCCCGCCGACGAAGAAGAGGGCGACGAGGAACCCGCCGAAGGCGATGAGGACGTCGACGCGAAACGCCCACTGCATGCCGGCGACGAAGGCGTCGCCGGCGAGCGCGACCAGCCGGTCGGCGACCTGCGCGGGAAAGGAGGCGACCACCTCCTTCGCGGACTCCGTCCCGGCGAGGATGCCCTGCACCGCCTCGAGGTCGTCCTCATCGGCCGAGATCCCCTCCGCGGCGGCGTCGGACTCGAGCCGCCGCGACGACGCCCCGGAGAAGACCGCGGTGGTCAGCCCGAGCCCGATCGAGCCGCCGCCGACCTGGAACATGTAGACGATCGCGCCGGCGAGGCTCGCGCGGGTCGGGTCGACCGAGGTGACGCCCGCGGTCGTGACCGACGAGTAGTAGAGGCCGATGCCGACCCCCATCAGCACCATCCCGGGGACGAGCACGGCATAGGCGGAGCCCGTCCCGACCAGGGAGAGGAGCAGCAGCCCGACGCAGATCGCGAGCGCCCCGCCGGACACCACGGGCTTCGCCCCGATCCGGTCGTAGGCCGAGCCGGCGAAGAACGAGACCACGGCGAACACGGCCATCAGGGGCAGGAGCGCGGCGCCGGCCTCGAGCGGCGAGTAGCCCTGGATCTTCTGCAGGTACTGCGGCAGGTACATGAGCACGGCGAAGAAGGTCGGCGACATCAGGAGCACCGACAGGCAGACCATGCGGAAGTGCCGGTTCGCGAGCACGTCCGGCGGCAGCAGGGCCGCCTCGCCGGCGCGGCGCTCGACCCGGTAGAAGGCCACGAGGAGCGCCGGCGAGGCGACGAAGAGGGCGATTACCGGCCAGGCGTCCCAGCCGATCTCCGATCCCAGGTCGAGCGCGAGGAGCAGGGAGACGAGCGCGAGCGAGAGCGTGGCGATGCCGAGGTAGTCGATCCTGCGTTCCTCCTCGCCGCCCCGGCTCTCGGGCACGGTCCGCCAGACGGCGAGCGCGGCGAGGGCCGCGATCGGGAGGTTGACGAACAGGACCCAGCGCCAGCTGAGCGCGTCGGTCAGGACACCGCCGAGCAGCGGCCCGGCGGCGTTCCCGAGGCCGGCCGAGCCGATGATGAGGCCTCCTGCCAGCCCGGCCCGGCCCGGCAGGAGCGCATAGGTCAGGCCGAGGGTGGCAGGCCAGATGAGCGCGCCCCCGATGCCCATGAGGCCGCGGCAGGCGATCAGCCAGGTGAGGTCCTGCGCCGCGCCCGCCAGCACCGAGAACGTGGCGAAGACGGCCGCGCCGAGCAGGAAGAGCCGCTTGCGGCCGAAGAGGTCGGCGAGCCGGCCCCCCGTGACGATGAGCACGCCGAAGACGAGGGCGTACGCGTTGATGACCCACTGGACGGTGCCGACGTCCGAATCGAACTCGGCCTCGATGCTGGGAAGGGCGACCGTCAACGCCGTGAAGTCGTTGGCGATGACGAAGACGGCGAACGCCATCGCGACGAGCGCGACCGCGCTCCCCCCGCCCGGGCGATCAGAGTTCGCCTGCGACGCCACGCCGCCCGGCAGCCTAACCGGGCCTTCGCCCCGCGAGCCGGCGGCTTTGCTGGCGACCACCCGGGAGCTACCCGGTCGCCCGGGGCTCTCGCCCTGGGGTCAGATCTTGCAATCGCGCACCTCGGCGGCGGTGCTGGAATGCAAGATCTGACCCCGGGACCTGGCCGGACGCTGCACCGATTCGGGGCGCACGGACGGCGACCCGAGCGTCGCGCTCGCCTGCGCCCAGGTTTCATGCGCACTCGACTGCCCCTTGCGGCGGGGGTCAGATCTTGCATCGACGCATTCCGGCGGCGATGCTCGAATGCAAGATCTGACCCCAGGGGTCGGTGCGATACTCGGGCGGTGCCGTCCTGGCTGACCCGGCGCCTCCGCGGCCTTGCGGTGCTCGGCCTGATCGTCCTCGGCGTGGTTGCCTTTCTCGGGTTCCTCGCGTGGAGGCCGTGGGACGCCCGCATGGGCGCTGCCGAGGCCGCGCCGGCGCTCGCGGAGGAGGTGGGCGGCGGGCCGTACTCGTGCCAGCGTCAGGAGGGTGACGACACGATCGAGCTGGACGACGTCGACTACGTCTGCGTCGAGGAGGGCCCTGAAGGGCGGGGCTACTGGATCGGCACCGACGGCGACAAGATCACCGAGGTGCTGCCGGCCGGCTGAACTACGCCGCGCGGTCGCCCACGGCGTAGAACGTGTACGCGACCGCTGCGTACGCGGCGATCAGCACGGCGCCGCGCCAGCGCGAGGAGTAGCCGCGGAAGAGCAGGGCCGCCGTGAAGAGCACCGAGCCGCCCATGACGAGGATCTCCACCTCCCGGAAGGAGAGCGCGAGCGGGTCGATCAGCCACGAGATCAGCGCCACGGCCGGGATGAGGAACACGGCCACCTGCGCGCTCGAGGCGAGCGCGATCTCGGCGGCGAGCTTGATGTTCCCGCGGTAGGCGACGACGACGGCGCCGCCGTGCTCGGCCGCGTTCCCGACGATGGCCACGATCACCGCCGCCACGAAGAACTCCGTCAGCCCGACCTCCTCGGCGAAGACCTCCAGGGAGTGCACCAGGGTCTCCGCGACGAGCGCGGTGACGACCGTCGCCGCGGCGAGCACGCCGAGCGAGAGCCGCAGCGACCAGGCGGCCATCACCGCCGCCTCGTCGGAGACGTGAAGGGAGCGATGCCGCCGCAGCGCGTACCAGGTCACGCCCACGTAGACGAGCAGGAGCACGATCGACACCGGCACGCTGACCACCGCGAGTGAGTGCCGGTCCGGATCGCCCTCCCAGCCGGGCACCGACGGGATCAGGAAGAGCAGGACGGCGAGCGCGACGAGCGCGAACGACGTCAGGCTCGACTCGCGGTCGAGGCGCCCCGACCCGCCGAAGACGAGCGAGAACCCCAGCACGAGCAGGAGGTTCCCGATCACGCTTCCGGTGAGCGACCCGCGCACCACCTCGGTCAGGCCGGAGTTCACCGCGATGAGCGCGATGATCAGCTCCGGCGCGTTCCCGAAGGTCGCGTTCAGGAAGCCGCCGATCCCTGGACCCGTGTGGTGTGCGGCGTGCTCGGTCGCCTCGCCGATGAGCCACGCGAGCGGGATCAGCGCCAGCGCCGCGAGCACGAAGAGCGTCATGTCGCCGACGTCCGTGAACGCGCTCAGGGCGACGACGACGGGCCCGAGCGCGAGCAGCGCGAAGAGGATGCGGCGAACCACGGCGGGCGCACCCTATCCTCTGGCGAGCGTGCTCCGCGCCGTTCTCTTCGACTGGGGTGACACCCTCTTCCACTTCGCCTACGACGAGGAGCTCCTCGCCGCCGGCTGGGAGGCCGGCCTGGCCACCCTCGAGCGCGACGGCCTGCCCGGGCACGAAGAGACGGCCGCCGTCTTTCGCGAGCGCTACCTCCCGCTTCTCTTCGTCCCCGGGGCGATCGAGGAGGTCGAGTACCCGGGCCTCGTCCGCGAGCTTCTCGGCGAGTTCGGGATCGAGGTCTCGAACGGCGAGCTCGACCGCTTCCTCGCCGCCGAGCACGCGGCCTGGGAGCCCGCGCGGCTGCTCGGAGCCCACACGCACGCGCTCCTCGACTCGCTGCGTGAGCGGGGCCTCCTCACGGGCCTCGTGTCGAACGCGTTCGACCCCGGCTGGCTCCTCCACCGCGACCTGGCCGACATGGGGCTGGCGGAGCGGCTCGACGCCGCGGTCTTCTCTTCGGAGGTCGGGCTGCGGAAGCCCCATCCGGCCATCTTCGAGGCAATGCTCACGCAGCTCGGGGTCGAGCCGGCCGAGGCGCTCTTCGTCGGCGACCGCCGCTACGAGGACGTGCGCGGCGCGAAGGAGCTCGGGATGACGACCGTGCAGGCGCTCTGGTTCCGAGCCGACGAGGACGAGCGCGGCGTCGACCCGGACTACGAGGCCTTCACGGCGATGGACGTCCTGAACGTCGTCAGGCGGCTCACCGGCGAGCTCTGACCTCGCGCGCCCTACACCGGGTGGCCTCCCCTGTCAAGACTTGCGGGGGCCGAAGGGCCGGTCAACAATCCAGGGACAAGCCTGTGCGGCGCCAGATGTTCACCGGGACCGAGCTTCCGCTCCGACCTCAGGAGGAAACCGAGTGTCGGCGGTGCGAGGTGCACTGCGACAAGGTCGTCCACCCGGGCGCCTGCGTCG
>DASPGT010000098.1:0-22846 GCA_035620475.1 Gaiellaceae bacterium
AGGCGCCGTGCCACGGCCGTCGTCGCGTCCACGTCCACGAGGAGCAGCGCCTCCTCGAAGGCCGGCCCGCGGACGACGACGTCGCCGTTCTCGTCGAGCACGAGGCTCTGTCCGTCGAAGACGAGCTCGTCCTGCGCGCCCACGGCGTTGACGAGCGCGATCCAGCAGGCGTTGTCGCGCGCGCGGGTCGCCAGCATCTCCTCGCGCTCGGCGCCCTTGCCGACGTGGAAGGGCGAAGCGGAGATGTTCGCGATCACGTGCGCGCCGGCGAGGGCGAGGTCGGTCGCCGGTGGGCCCGGCTGCCAGACGTCCTCGCAGACCGTCGGGCCGACGAGCGTGTCGCCGCAGCGCAGGAGCACGAGGCCGCGGCCGGCCTGGAAGTACCGGTCCTCGTCGAAGACGCCGTAGTTGGGGAGGAACTGCTTGCGGTAGATCGCCTTCACCTCGCCGTCGACGCAGACCGCGCAGCCGTTGAAGAGGTCGCGGTCGAGGTGCGGCGTACCCACCAGCGCGGCGATCCCCTTCGTCGCCGCGGCGATGGTCTCGAGCGTCCGCGCGGCGGCCTTCAGGAACCCCGGGCGGAGCAGGAGATCCTCCGGCGGGTACCCGGTGACCGCCAGCTCGGGGAAGAGCACGAGGTCGGCGCCGCCCGTGCGCGCGTCCTCCAGGCGGCGGAGGATGCGCTCGCGGTTGCCCTCGAGGTCGCCGACGACCGTGTCGATCTGGGCCAGCGCAAGCCTCATGGCTCGAATCCTAGCCGTTTACGCCTAGCGGGCTAAAACTCGGCCGGAGGGCGGCGGCCGCGAGCTCGACGTCGGTCTCGTCGTTGTAGAGGTGGAACGAGAGGCGGACTGAGCCGCCGCGCACCGAGCAGGAGATCCCGGCCTCCTGCAGGCGCGTCGCGGCGCCCTCGGCGTCGTCCACCCGGAGGCGGACGATCGGCGCCGGCG
The DNA here is from genome assembly GCA_035620475.1 of Gaiellaceae bacterium. Lineage (GTDB taxonomy): Bacteria > Actinomycetota > Thermoleophilia > Gaiellales > Gaiellaceae > JAIBJN01. The sequence goes on from DASPGT010000098.1 coordinate 951, forward strand.
GCTCCGGAAGGCGGAGCTCCGCGGTCAGCGCCTTGGCGAGGGCGAGGTTGTGCGACGCGATCCGCTCGATCCCGAGCGCCGCGAAGAGCTCCAGGCTGGCACGGCCGCCGGCCGCCGAGAACCACGGCAGGGAGACGTCGAGCCGGCGCGCGTCGGGCGTCAGCTCCGGGAGGCCGTAGTAGTCCTCGTACGGGTCGAGGCGGGACTTCCAGCCGGCCGTCCACGGCTCGAGCTGGAGCCGCCGCTCGGGGCTGACGTAGAAGAACGTGAGCCCGCGCGGGCAGAGGAGCCACTTGTAGCCGTGCGCCACCAGGTAGTCGACCCCGGTGAGGTCGACGGGGTAGGCGCCCACGGCCTGCGTCGCATCCAGGAGGATCGGCGCGCCGGTGGCCCGCAGCGCCTCGAGGTCGGCAACGCGGCCCTCGGCGGACTGGACCAGGCTGACGGAGACGAGCGCTGTGCGCTCGTCGACGGCCTCCGCGAGCCCCTCCAGGGGCACGAGGCGCAGCTCGACCCCGCGGGATTCGAGGCAGCGAAAGGGGAGCATCGCCGAGGTGAAGTCGCGCTCGTAGAGGACGACGTTGGCGCCCGGGCCGGCCGGGAGGCTCGCGGCGACGAGCCCGGTCGCCACCGAGGTCGCCCCGACCAGGGCCACGTCCTCGGCCCGGGCGCCGACGAGGCCGGCGAAGAGGGCTCGGCAGGCCTCGCCGTCCTCCTCCCAGTCCCGCCAGCGCCGGCCGGTGCGCCACCCGGCGAGCGCCTCCTCCATCGCGGCGAGCGTCGAGCGGGGCGGGAGCCCGAAGGTGGCGCTGTCCAGGTAGCCGCGGGTGGGAGTGCCCTCGTATTCAGACTGCGCGAGCAATGGCCTCCAGCGCCTCGGGGTTCTCCACGGACGAGAGGTCGCCGGGGTCTCGCCCCAGCGCCTGCGCGCGCACCGCGCGCCTGACGATCTTCGCACTTCGCGTCTTCGGGAGCGCGGGGACGAACACGACCCGATCCGGCTTGAAGGCCTTGCCGAGCTCGCCGGCCACGAGCGCCGCAACCTCGGCGGCCAGCTCGTCGCCCGGCTCACGCCCAGGCCCGGCGACGCAGAAGATCCACGCCACCTCGCCCTTCACTTCGTGCGGGACGCCGACCGCGGCTGCCTCGGCGACCGCCGGGTGCGCGACGGCGGCCGACTCGAGCTCGGCCGGGCCGATGCGCTTGCCCGCGATGTTGAGCGTGTCGTCGGAGCGCCCGTGCAGGAACCAGAAGCCGTCCTCGTCCACGGAGGCCCAGTCGCCGTGCACCCAGACGCCGGGAAGCCGGCGCCAGTACGTGTCCAGGTAGCGCTCGGGGTCGCGCCAGAACCCGCGCGTCATCCCGGGCCACGGCCGACGGCAGACGAGCTCGCCCACCTCGCCGGCGCCGACCAGCGAGCGGCCCGCGGCGTCGACGACGTCCATCGCCATCCCGAGCGCCGGCCCGCCCAGCGAGCACTCCTTGATCGGCGTCGCCGGCGTCGGCGAGAGGAAGCACGCCGCCACCTCCGTCCCGCCGGAGCAGTTGATGATCGGGCAGCGGCCGCGGCCGACCCGCTCGAAGAGCCAGCGGTACGGATCCGGGTTCCAGGGCTCGCCGGTGGTCACGAGGATGCGCAGCGACGAGAGGTCGGCCTCGGGGTCGCCGTGCGGGGCGAGCGCCCGGACGAGCGTGGGCGAGAGGCCGAGCACCGAGACCCCCTCGGCCTCGACGAGCCGCCAGAGCCGGTCGGCCGGCCGGTCGGGCGCGCCCTCGGCGAAGACGAGCCTGCAGCCGAGCGCGCCGCCGCCCACGACCATCCACGGCCCCATGATCCAGCCCATGTCCGTCGAGAAGTGGAGGACGTCCTCCGGGTGCACATCGGCCTGGTAGGCGACCTCGCGCGCGATCGAGACGAGGAAGCCGCCCTGGACATGGAGCACGCCCTTCGGCGTCCCGGTCGTGCCGGACGTGTAGGTGAGGAGGTAGGGGTGCTCGGCGTCCACCTCGAGCGGCGGCAGCTCGCCGGGGCTCTCCTCCACGACGGCGCCCCAGCCGGCGTCCCGCTCCCACGTGACGACGTGCTCGACCGAGGGCGCCTCGCGCACCGCCTCCGCGACGGTCTCGCGCATGGGGATCCGGACACCGCGCCGCAGCGAGTAGTCGGCGGTGATCACGACCTTCGCCTCCGAGTCCTGCAGGCGCTGGGCGACGGCGGGTGCCGCGAAGCCCGAGAAGAGCGGCACCTGGACGGCGCCGACGTGGGCGCAGGCATGCGAGGCGACCGCAGCCTCCGGCGACATCGGCAGGTAGACGGCCACGCGGTCGCCGGGCTCGACGCCGAGGCGGACGAGGCCCTCGGCCAGCCGGGTGACGTCGCGCGAGAGCTCGGAGAACGTCAGCTCCCTCCGGGAGCCGTCCTCCCCCGCGAAGACGGCGCCGATCCGATCGGGGTCCCGCTCGGCCCAGCGGTGGACGCAGCTTCGGGGGATCGAGAGCTTCGCGCCCGTGAACCAGGTCGTCCACTCGGGCCCGCGCGAGTCGTCGTAGACCCGCTCCCACGGCTGGGAGAAGTCCAGCTCGAGGTCCTCCACGACCGCCGGCCAGAACCAGCCGGGCTCCTCCTGCGACCGGCGCAGGAGCTCGGCGTAGCTCCCGAGGCCGTGGCGCCGCATGAGCCGGACGACGTTCGCGTGCGCGAGCGTCTCCTCGTCGGGCGTCCAGACGACCTCGGCCATACAGGGCGATTCTAGGTGCGGCGTGGCGGCCGCCTTGCGCCCCGTGGCGGCTCTCTCGGTCCTGTGAACGGAAGGAAGCTGCTGCTTCCTTCCTCCCTGTCTGAGCCTTTGCGGCTTCGCCGCCGCTCAGACTATGATGAGCGAGCGCTCACTCATGGTGGACACGACCCGGACCGAGACGACCCTCCGGCGCCGCATCATCGAGGCGGCCGACGGGCTCATCCGCGAGCACGGGCTCGCGGGGGCGACAACGCGCGAGATCGCTCGGGCGGCCGGCTGCGCCGAGGGCTCGATCTACGTCCATTTCGAGGACAAGATCGACCTCGTCATCGCCGTCGTCGTCGAGCGCGAGCCGTACTTCGAGCACCTGCTCGAGCTGCCGGCGCGAGCGGGCGAGGCGACGGTCGAGGCCAACCTCGTGCCGTGGGTCGAGGAGCTCGTGATCCTCATCCGCGACAACCAGCCCATCTTCTTCGCCCTCTTGGGCGACCAGACCGTCTTCCAGCGCTTCAAGGCCAGGATCCGGGAGCGCAAGACCGGGCTCGTCGCCGTCCACGGGGCGGCGTCCGACTACGTCCGGGCCGAGCAGGAGCTCGGCCGCGTGGACGGTCGGGTCGAGCCCGAGGTCGTCGCCACGATCCTGATCGGCGCCGCCCGCGACCACACCTTCACGCGCGCCCTCACCGGGATCCCGACGTCCTCCGCCGAGGGGTTCGCCCAGGAGCTGGTCCGCACGGTCGTCCACGGCCTGGCGCCGCCAACCCGAAACGCCGATGAGGAACCCGCGTGAAGGCCCGCATCTTCGCCGACGAGAACCGCAAGTGGTGGACCCTGGGCGCGCTCTCGTTCGCGCTCTTCATGATCATGCTCGACAACACCGTCGTGAACGTCGCGCTCCCGTCCATCCAGCGCGAGCTCGGGATCGGGCTGACGGAGCTCGAGTGGACGGTGAATGCCTACGCACTGACCTTCGCCGTCCTCATGCTCTCGGGCGGGAAGCTCGCCGATTTCTTCGGCCGGCGGCGGATCTTCCTCCTCGGCCTCGTGATCTTCACGCTCTCGTCGCTCCTCTGCGGGCTGGCGACGAGCGGCGGGATGCTCATCGGCGCCAGGACCATCCAGGGGGTCGGCGCGGCGCTGATGATGCCGGCGACGCTCTCGATCATCTCCGCCACCTTCCCGCCGCGCCAGCGCGGGATGGCGATCGGCATCTGGGCGGGCGTCTCGGCGATGGCGCTCGCGATCGGCCCGCTCATCGGCGGGCTCATCACCGAGCACATCGACTGGAGCTGGATCTTCTTCGTCAACGTCCCCATCGGGATCGCGGGCCTGATCGTCGGGCGCCTGGTGATCGACGAGTCGCGCGACACCTCGGCCGAGCAGCGGCTCGACGTCCCCGGGCTCCTCGTCTCGGCGATCGGCCTCTTCTCGCTGACCTTCGCGCTCATCGAGGCGAACTCGTACGGCTGGACCGACCCCCTGATCATCGGGTTGTTCGTCGTCTCGGCGGCCGCGCTCGGCGCCTTCGTGCTCCTCGAGCTGCACCAGCGCTCGCCCATGCTCGACCTCTCGCTCTTCAAGAGCTCGACCTTCGCCGGGGCGAACGTCGTCGCCCTGCTCGTCACGCTCGCGATGTTCGGCGTCTTCTTCTTCATGTCGATCTACATGCAGAACGTCCTCGGCTACTCGGCGACCAAGACCGGCGCCGCGTTCCTGCCGATGACGATCCTGATCATCCTCATCGCGCCGATCGCCGGGAAGTCGTCCGACCGGATCGGCTCGCGGGCGCTGATGACGGCCGGGATGCTCTGCCTCTCCGCCTCGCTCGTCCTCTTCTCCCGGCTCGGCCTCGACTCGACCTTCTGGGACATCTTCCCGGGGCTCGTCGTCGGCGGCTTCGGCATGGCGCTCGTGATGACGCCGATGACGGCGGCGGCGCTCGGCTCGGTGCCGGTCGAGAAGTCGGGCGTCGGCTCCGGCGTCCTCAACACGTTCAGGCAGGTGGGCGGCGCGCTCGGCATCGCCGTCATGGGCGCGATCGTCGCCTCGTACGTCGACCTCGAGGCGGGAACGCCGGACCCGTCGGCGTTCATCGACGGGTTCCAGGTCGCGCTCCGGGTGAGCGCGGTGTTCGCGCTGATCGGCGCCGTCGTCGCGCTCACGACGATCCGCAAGCACCGTCACCTGGACGCGGGCGAGCTGGCCGAGGCGGCCGCCTGAGCCAGTTGTAAGGATGTTCCTCGGACCTTGACCGGGTCGCGCGGGACTCCACACACTCCCGCGCGGTGCGCCCCTTCTCTCCGTCGCTGCCGCCCTGGTGGCCGGGATCGCGGTGGCGGCGGCCTCGGCCGCCGCCGAGGCGCAGCCGCCCCCGCCGCCCGCGCCCGCCCCGAGCGTGGAGGCGCTCCAGGGCGTGAACTTCGTCAGCGCCTGCGGGTTCAGCCACCGCGCGACGGACGACCCGATCGTCTACCCGAAGCAGCCGGGCGCCTCGCACGACCACTCGTTCGTCGGCAACGTCTCGACGAACGCCTTCTCCAAGCCCTACTCGCTGCGCCAGGCGGGGACGACGTGCCACCGGCCGCTCGACACCGCCGCGTACTGGATGCCCACGCTCCTCGTGGCCGGCCAGCCGGTCGCTCCCCGGATGGCGCAGGTCTACTACCGGCGCAGCACCCTGGCCCCGGTCACCGCCTTCCCGCAGGGCTTCAAGGTGGTCGCCGGGAGCGCCGTGGCCGCGGAGCCGCAGGCGCGGCGGGTGACGTTCTGGAACTGCGGCGCCGAAGGCGGCGTCCCCCAGTCCTCGACGGTGCCGACCTGCCCGGACACCCGCTCGCTGTCGCTCCGCCTGCACGTCAACTTCCCCGACTGCTGGGACGGCCGCCGGCTCGACAGCCCCGACCACAAGTCCCACACGGCCTACTCGACGAAGTCGGTCTGCCCGAGCACGCATCCGGTCGCCGTGCCGAGGATCTCGCTGATCTACGCCTACCCGGTCACCGGCGGCCCCGACGTCTCGCTCGCCTCCGGCAGCCAGTTCTCGGCGCACGGCGACTTCCTGAACGCCTGGAACCAGGCCGAGCTGGAGAGCCTGGTCGCCGGCTGCCTGAACGCCCTTCGCCACTGCCAGCGCGGCAGCTAGCTCCCTTCTCGGTAGGAGGGAAGTAGGCGAACGGTATGACCGCTTCACGAGCGGTCAATCGGCTCCGAACGAGGGATGGACGAAACCGGCGCTTCCGCCGACGCTTCGACCATGCTTCAGAAAGGCGACAACCCGGAGACTTCGGCTCTGCGGCCCAGCCGATGCCTCCGGGTTGGTGTCGCCGGGAATTGGCGCGCCTCCCGCACCCCTCTTGCCTGGCGTCTGGCAGAAGTGCGGAACGATCTGACTATAGCCCAGTCAAACTGGAAGTCAAGTGGGCTTGTGAAGTAGTTCTCTGCTCGTATAGTTCACCTCAGGAGCCATGTCCGAGTACGCCGCACTCACCCGCACCGCCGCGCCCGCCCGCACCACCCTTGGCGACCGCGTGCGCCAGCTCCGCATCGCGCGGGGGCTGACCCAGACCGACCTCGCCGGAGACCGCTTCTCGAAGGAGTACCTGAGCCAGATCGAGCGCGGGAAGACCCGTCCGACGGCCGAGACCGTCGAGTGGCTCGCCAACCGGCTCGGGGTCGACTCCACCTTCCTGGAGATCGGCGTCTCCTCGAGCGAGCGCGAGCGCGTCGAAGGCGTGATCGCCCGGGCCGAAGCCTCGGTCGAGCAGGGCGAGTACGAGGACGCCGTCGAGGCCCTCGACAAGCTCGAGCCGGCTCTCGCGGCGGTCGCCGCGCCCGAGCTCGAGCTCCGCTCGCTGCTCGCCGGCGCGTGGGCCCGCATGTACCTCGGAGAGGTCCGGCGGGCGATCGAGGACCTCGACCGCGGGCGGACGCTCGCCGAGTCGCCCTCGTTCTCGGACGTCGACCGCGCGGAGGTGCTCTTCCGGCTGGCGACCTGCCGCTACAAGCTCAACTCGATCTCCACCGCGATCGCCCTGTACACGCAGTCGCTCGACCTCGTCGAGCGCTCCGGGCTCCCCGCCGATCGCCTCCGCTCCCACATCCACGGCTGGCGCTCCCGCTGCTACCGGCGCCAGCGCGACTGGGAGGCGGCCCGGGAGGACGTCGAGCGCGCGCTCGAGCTCGCGGAGGGCCTGAACGACCGCCGCACGATGGCGAACGCGTACTTCCAGGCGTCCCTCGTCGCCGAGCGCACCGGCCACTGGGTCGTGGCGCGCTCGCACGCGGAGAAGGCCAGGGGCATCTACGAGGAGCTCCGTGACCAGTCGAACGTGGGCAAGCTCCTCAACGAGATCGGTGCCCTCAACTTCCAGCTCGGGAAGCCCGAGGACGCGATCGCGTACCTGAAGGAGTCGTTCAAGGTTCTCCTGGACGTGGGCGACGACGTCGACGCCGCCCGAGTCATCTCGTCGCTCGCGCAGGTGCACCTCCGCACCGGCAAGGTCGAGCTCGCCGAGGAGCAGGCGCGCCAGGCGCTGGAGATGCTCCACGAGCGGGAAGACCACGTCGACGAGATCGGCAACGCGCAGCTCGTCCTCGGACGCGCGTTGCTCGAGCAGGACAGGCTCGACGAGGCCGAGGAGGCGCTCGCCTCCTCCGAAGCGAGCTTCGACCAGCTGTCCTCCACCAGCCATCGCGCCGCAACCTGGATCGCTCAGGGAGACCTGCTGGCGCGGCGGGGCGACGACCAGCGGGCGGCAAGGCAGTTTCGCCGCGCCGCGGAGGCGCTCCAGGACTTCCACTTCTAGAAGGAGGTGACGACTGTGAAGGTGAAGGCTCTCCTGACGCTGACCGCCCTGGTCGCGTTCCTCGCGCCGCTGGCCGGCTTCGGCCATTTCGACGGCCACTAGGCATCGCCCAGCCATCCCAGGGAAGGGGGCGACGCGGCGAGGTCAGGCCTCGGCGCGCTCGCGGCCCCCTGCGGCAAACGTCGGCACCGCCTGGACCCTTCGTGGGTCGGCCACTATCGACGGCCGCCAGACGGTCGGGAAGGATGCCCCGTGTGGGTGTCGAACCTCTCCGGCGCGCGACCAGAGATCTTTCGACTGATGCACGAGCGTCCTTCCCTCCGTCCTCTCGCTCCGCTCCTCGCCGTTCTCGGCGCCATGTGGCTGCTCGCGCTCGCGATTCTCGCGCAGCAACTCCTGTAGCCTCGCGCCCCGCAGTCCTTCTATACTGTTCGCTTCACTTTCTGAAGCAACAGTGACCCGTGGAGGTGCCGCATGACGGAGAACGGATACGCGAAGGCCGTGCTCGTGACCACCGACTGGCTGGCCGAGCACCTCGACGACGACGGGCTCGTCGTCGCGGAGGTGGACGAGAACCCGGACCTGTACGACGAGGGCCACATTCCGGGCGCGGTCAAGCTGCACTGGCGCGAGGACCTGCAGGACCCGGTCGAACGGGACATCGTCGATCGCGAGACGTTCGAGCGGGTGCTGGGCGAGCGCGGGATCGGCAACTCGACCGCTGTCGTCCTCTACGGGGACAAGAACAACTGGTTCGCCGCCTACGCGTACTGGTACCTCAAGGTCTACGGCCACGCCGACGTCCGCATCCTCGACGGCGGCCGGCAGAAGTGGATCGACGAGGGCCGCGAGCTGACGACCGACGCCCCCTCGCCCGCGGCCCAGGCGTACTCGGCCTCCGAGCGCGACGAGACGATCCGCGCCTATCGCGACCAGGTGCTCGAGTGGGTCGAGGGCGGGGGCTCCTCGCTCGTCGACGTGCGCTCCCCCGGCGAGTACGCGGGCGACCTGATCGCGCCGCCCGGCTACGAGCAGGAGGGCGCCCAGCGCGCCGGCCACATCCCCTCGGCGGTCTCGATCCCCTGGGCGAGCGCCGTCCGGGACGACGGCACGTTCCGCTCCGCCGAGGAGCTGCGGGAGCTCTACGCCGGGAAGGGCGTCACCGAGGATCAGCCGGTGACCGCGTACTGTCGGATCGGCGAGCGCAGCGCGCACACGTGGTTCGTGCTCAGCGAGCTCCTCGGCTTCGAGGACGTGCGCAACTACGACGGCTCGTGGACCGAGTGGGGCAACCTGGTCGACGTGCCCATCGAGAGGGGCTCCTAGCCCGCCTGACACCTCACGGTGTACCCTCGGCTCGTCGTCGAGCCGGGGGTGCGCCGTGCTGAAGGAGTTCAGGGACTTCCTGCTCCGGGGGAACCTGGTCGAGATCGCGGTCGGCCTGGTGCTGGCGCTCGCCTTCACGGCGGTCGTGACGTCGCTCGTCGAGGACCTGATCACCCCGCTGATCGCGGCGATCTTCGGGCAGCCCGACTTCTCCGGGCTCGACTTCACGATCAACGGCAGCGTCTTCCGCTACGGGGAGTTCCTGAACGCCGTCTTCTCCTTCGTCGTGATCGCGGCGGTGCTCTTCGTCCTCGTGGTCAAGCCCCTCAACGCGCTGGCGGCGCGGCGGGCCTCCGGCGACGAGCAGTCCACCCGGGAGTGCCCGGAGTGCCTGAGCCAGATTCCCGCGGGAGCGCGCCGTTGCGCGCACTGCACGGCCGAGATCGGGCCGGCCTGAGCGGCTCCACGCCGGTCGAGACGGTCGAGGCGGTCGACTACCACACGGCCGGCGAGCCGTTCCGCATCGTCACGGGCGGGGTGCCCGCGCTCGAGGGCGGCTCCATCCTGGCGAAGCGGCGCTTCGCGCTCGAGCGCCTGGACGCGGTCCGCCGTCTGCTCGTCTTCGAGCCGCGCGGCCACGCCGACATGTACGGCTGCTTCGTGACGGAGCCGGAGGACGACGGCGCCGACCTCGGCGTCGTGTTCTTCCACAACGCGGGCTACTCGACCGCCTGCGGCCACGGGACGATCGCCCTCGTGACCTGGGCGCTCGAGAGCGGGCGGGTGCCGGTCGAGGAGCCGGAGACGCGCGTGGTCGTGGACGTCCCCTCCGGCCGGCTGGAGACCGTGGCGCGCGTGGAGGACGGCCGGGTGCGCGCCGTGCGCTTCCGCAACGTCCCCTCCTTCGTCGAGGCCGAGGCCCTCCTGGCGGAGGGCCTGCGCGCCGACGTCGCCTTCGGCGGCGCGTTCTACGCCTCGGTCGCCTCGCCGCTCCCCGTGCAGCCGCGCAACCTCCCCGAGCTGATCGAGCTGGGCCGCGCGGTCAAGGCGGGGCTGGAGGCGCAGCGTCCGTTCATCCATCCGGAGGAGCCCGAGCTCCGCGACGTCTACGGCGTGATCTTCTGGGAGCGCATCGACCTTGGCCCGCCCGTCCGGCAGCGGAACGTCACCGTGTTCGCCGACGGCGAGGTCGACCGCTCGCCGTGCGGGAGCGGCACCTCCGCCCGCCTCGCGCTGCTGGAGCGCGCGGGCGAGCTCCCGCGCGGGGTGGAGCTCGTGCACGAGAGCATCGTCGGCACCGAGTTCCGCGCCCGGGTCGTCGGCGACGCCGAGGTCGCCGGCCGTCCGGCGGTGGTCACGGAGGTCGAGGGCAGCGCGCACCGCACCGGCGCGCACAGCTTCGAGCTCGACCCCGAGGACCCCCTGGGCGAGGGCTTCCTCCTGCGCTGACGGACGTGTCCCCGCCGGCCACGGCCGGGGTCTGACCCCGGACACGGCCGCCCGGGACCTGTCCGCCTCGGCGGGTTCTCTAGGCCCGGAGCAACGGGCGCGTGAGACAGGTCGGGCCGCCGTCGCCCGGACGGGAGATGTGGTCGCCCGTGTAGACGCGGACGTCCACGCCCGCGGCCTCCATGCGCCGGCGCGTCTCGTCGTTCCCGGCGAGGGCGAGGGCGACGCGCGGGCCGAGGGCGAGCACGTTCGGCCCCATCGACTCGAACTCCTCGTCCGGCACCTCGACGAACGCGATCCCGCGCTCCTGGAGGAGCTCGACGAGCCGCACCGGCATGAGCGGCAGGTACACCGCGGCCAGGTCGGCGTCGAGCGGCGAGAGGAAGGACATGAGGTGCATGACCTCACCGGGGCCGTGGTAGTGCGGCAGGTCGAACGCGATCACGTCCACGTCCGGGAGGAGGTCGCGCAGGGCCTCGACGCCGGCGACGTTCGTCCGGTAGCCGATCCCGACCAGCAGCGTCCGCTCGTCGAGCCACACCGTGTCCCCGCCCTCGGCCTGGGCCGGCGCGTCCAGCCGGCCGGCGATCGGCACGCCCGCCTCGACGAAGTCGGCGCCCATCGCGTCCGGCTCGCCGCGGCGTCCCTCCTTGCCGGGCCGGAGGAGGATGGCGCCCTCGTCGGCGACGATCGCCGGGTCGTACGTGTAGATCGCGTCCGGGTCCGGCCCGTGCGGGGTCTGTGCGAGGACGACCTCCGCCCCGTCCGCGCCGAGCAGCTCGCGGAAGGCCGCGTGCTCCTCGGCCATGGCGCCGGTGTCGGGCGCGAACCGCCACCCGTAGGCCTGCCAGACGGCCGCGTCCTCGGGCCGGGGAGCGCGCACGAGCACGCGCCGGAGCGGGGCCGTCATGCTCTGACAGCCGAACTGACGGGCGGTAACCTCCATCGGGTGGAGACTACAGCGCGGCTCACGAGTCTCGAAGCGGGAGGAGGCTGCGCGGCGAAGTACCCTGCCGCCCGCCTGGAGGAGCTGCTGGCGGGCTTCCTCGCGGGCGCCCCCGAGAACCTCCTCGTCGGGCTCGACCCGGCGGACGACGCGGCCGTCTACCGGCTCGACGACGACCGCGCCATCGTCTTCACGACCGACTTCTTCCCGCCCATGGTGGACGACCCCGCGCTCTTCGGCGCGATCGCGGCCGCCAACGCCCTGAACGACGTCTTCGCCATGGGCGGCAGGCCGCTTGTGGCGCTCTCGATCGCGGCCTTCCCGGAGGACCTCCCGGTCGAGACCGTGCGGGCCATCTTCGACGCCGCGGCCGCCAAGGTGCTGGAGGCCGGCGCCGTCCTTGCCGGTGGGCACACGATCCGCGACGCCGAGCCGAAGTACGGGCTCGCGGTGGTCGGCACGGCGCACCCGGAGGCGATCTGGCGGAAGTCGACGGCCCGCCCGGGCGACGACGTCTTCCTCACGAAGCCGCTCGGCACGGGCCTCGTCCTCGCCGCCGCCGCGCAGGGCCTCCTCGGCGAGAAGGACGTCGCGGAGGCCACGGGACGCATGACGGAGCTGAACGACCGCGCCGCCGACACCCTCCGGCCCTTCGAGCCCTCGGCCGTCACCGACGTCACCGGCTTCGGCCTCTTCGGCCACGCGCACGAGCTGGCCGAGCGGAGCGGCGTCCGCGTCGAGCTCGACCAGGGCTCGCTGCCCCAGCTGACGGGAGCGCTCGACGCCGCCGCCCGGGGCGTCCGCACGGGCGGCGACGCCCGCAACCGCGACTTCGCCGCCCACGCCGTCGAGCTGAACGGGACGCCCGGCGAGGTCGCCGCGCTCGGCTACGACCCCCAGACGGCAGGCGGCCTCCTCTTCACCGTCCCGGCGGACAAGACCGCCGTCCTCCGCGCCCGCTTCGCCGCCGAGGGCCTCTTCCTGACGCGCATCGGGCGCATCGTCGAGGGGAGCGGGGTGGCGGTCTCCTGATGGAGGCCGGTGCCCGCTCGGCCCGGCTGCGCTCGCTGACGATCTCCCCGGCGGCGTTCGAGTGGTTCGCCTGGGCGGCGTTCGCGGCGCTCTTCCTCATCGTCGTCTCCGGCGCCACCGTCCGCCTGACCGGCTCCGGGCTCGGTTGCGAGAACTGGCCGAGCTGCGGCGACACCTTCCTCCCGCCCAAGGACTACAACGCCTATGTCGAGTTCGGGAACCGGGTCGCGGGCTTCGTCGTCGGGCTGACGACCCTCGCCGCGGCGGCCGCCGCGTTCCGCGTCCCCGGACTGCCGCGCTGGCTCCTCTGGTGCGCCGTCGCCCTGCCCTTCACCGTGCTGGCGCAGGGGATCCTGGGCGGGATCACGGTCATGCTCGAGCTCCACCCGCTCATCGTGGCCGGCCACTACCTGCTCTCGCTCGTCGCCCTCGGCGTCGTCGTTGCCGTCGTCCAGGGCGCCCGCGACCTCGCACGGGGCGCCGCGGCCGAAGGACCGCTCGCCGCCTCCTGGCTCGCCCTCGCGCTCGTCCCGGCCGCGGCGGCGCTGGTCGTCTCCGGCACGCTCGTCACCGCCGCCGGGCCGCACTCGGGCGGCGAGGAGATCATCCGCTTCGGAAACCTCGTCGAGGCCGTCCACATCCACATCGGCGCCACCGCGGTCTTCGGGATCCTCTTCCTCGGCCTGTTGGGCCTCCTGCTCGCCGAGCGCCGCCGCGCGCAGGTCGAGCTCCAGCTCGCCGGCGCCGCGCTCGGGCTCCTCCTCGTACAGATGGCGGTCGGGGAGATCCAGTGGCGGGAGGCGCTGCCCTGGGGGCTCGTGCTCCTGCACGTCACGCTCGCCACGGCGGTCTGGGTCGCCGTCGCCTGGCTCGCCGTCCGCATCGTCCTCAGGAGCCGGGCGCGGCTCCCGTAGACTAGATCTCATCGCAGGGCATCTCCGCATCGAGAGCCGCCCGACGCTGCGCCGGCCGGTCCTGGTGGCCGCGTTCCGCGGGTGGAACGACGGCGCCCAGGGCGCCTCGCTCGCCGCGAGCTTTCTCGCGCAGAGCTGGGACGCCGACCGCTTCGCCGACATCGACCCCGAGGAGTTCTACGACTTCCAGGCCGTTAGGCCCCACGTGCGGCTCGAGGAGGGCATCACCCGGAAGATCGACTGGCCGGAGAACGCCTTCTACAGCGCCGCCGTGCCGGACGCCGACCGCGACGCGGTCATCCTCCTCGGCGTCGAGCCGAACACCCGCTGGCGCACGTTCGCGCAGTCCGTCACCGGGCTCGCGACGGAGCTGGGCGTCGAGCTCTTCGTGACGCTCGGCGCTCTCCTCGCCGACGTGCCGCACACCCGCCCCGCGCCCGTAACGGGCTCGGCGAGCGACCCCGATCTCGTCCAGGAGCTCGGCCTGGCGTCCTCGCGCTACGAGGGCCCTACCGGCATCGTCGGCGTCCTCCACGACGCCTGCCGTGCGGCGGGGATCCCGTCCGCGAGCCTCTGGGCCGCGGTGCCCCACTACGTCTCGCTGGCCGCGAGCCCCAAGGCCGCCCTCGCGCTGTCCGAGCGGCTCGCCGCGCTCCTCGGCACGACGCTCGACCTCGGCGACCTCGAGCGCGCCGCGGAGGCCTACGAGCTCCAGGTGAGCGCGGCCGTGGCGCAGGACGAGCAGACCGAGGAGTACGTCCACGAGCTCGAGACCCGCCGCGACGCGCTCGGCGAGGAGCTGGACGTCCCCTCGGGCGACACCCTCGCGGCGGAGCTGACCCGCTTCCTCAAGGAGCACGAGGAGCGGACCCGCGAGCTCGACGAGGACGACTCGGCCGGCTCCTAGCCGAAGGTGAAGGCGTAGGCCTCGGTGCCCGGCGAGAAGCTGAGGTCGAGCACGTGGTCGCGCTTCTCGCCGGGGATGCGGGCCAGCGTGTAGAGGTCGTCCTGCGTCACGGTCACCGTGCCGACGGGCTCGCCGTCGAGCGTGACCTCGACCTTCTTCTCTCCGCCGGCCGTGCCCAGCACGAGGAAGACGTTCGAGCCGGTGAAGTTGAGGCGGAGCCTCGCGTCCTCGCCGGCGACGATCCGCTCGGCCTCCACCGTCCAGCGCCCGCCGTAGGCGAGGCCGTGCTGGGGCACGAACTGCGGGATCGTGTACTCGGCCTCGCGATCGGGCTCGATCCGGGAGCCGACGAAGCGGTCGATGCGCTCGTAGCCGAGGTAGCTCTCTGGAGTCTGCGGCCCTTCCGGCGTCTGGTCCTCGATCTCCTCGGAGACGAGCATGCCGTCGCCGTCCTCCGCGAGGAGCTGCCGGATGACGCGCTCGCTCTCCTCGTAGTCGCCCTCGCCGAAGTGGGCGTAGCGGAGGTGCCCTCGCCGGTCGATGAAGTACTTGGCGGGCCAGTAGCGGTTGAGCCAGGCCTGCCAGGTCGCATAGTCGGGGTCGAGGGCGACCGGGTACTCGATGCCGTGGTCGCGGACGGCGCGGCGCACGTTCTCGGGCTCCCGCTCGAAGGCGAACTCGGGCGTGTGGACGCCGACGATCACGAGCCCGTTGTCGCGGTACGTCTGGTCCCAGGCTCGCAGGTGCGGGAGCGTGCGCAGGCAGTTGATGCACGAGTACGTCCAGAAGTCGATCAGGACGACCTTCCCGCGCAGCTTCTCGAGGGTCAGCGGCTCTGAGTTGATCCAGCCCTCGATCCCCTGGAACTCGGGCGCCACCCCGAAGTCGTCGAGCTGCTCCTCCTCGGCGAGGCCCGGCCCGCCGACGAGGTCCTCGAGCTCGCCCTCCGCCGCGGCGCTCTCCTCCAGCGCCTGGAGGGCGCGCGTGTACTCGGGAACCTGGGTCTGGAGCCTCGTGTCCACGCCGTAGATCATCAGCACCGCGACGGCGAGGACGGCGACTCCGAGCGCCCGGCGGATCGCCGGGGCGTGGGCGCGCACGGGCCCGAAGCTCATGCCGCGCCGGGCGGCCAGGGCGACGCCCAGGAGGACGACGCCGGCGCCCAGGCCGTACGCGAGGGTGATGAGGAACGCGCTGAGCGTCAGGTCCTTGGTCGCGGCGACGGTGGCCACGGCCGCGATCACGGGCCCGGCGCACGGCGTGAACAGGAGCCCGAGGCTGAGGCCGAGCACGAAGCCGCCGCCGGTGTCGCCGGGGTTCCGCCGCGCGAGGACGTAGAAGGGTCGCCCGAGCAGGTCGCCGAGGCGGGGCCAGACGAGCGCGAGACCGACGATCACGACGACGCCGATCGCGAGGTTCCGCAGCAGGTCGTCGGGGAGCCCGAGGGCGGTCAGGAGGGCGGCGGCCGTCAGCGAGAAGACGGTGAAGCTCACGACGAGCCCGGCGATCACCGCGAACGGCCGTCGGGGCCCCCCGGTCGCGCCTCCCGCCAGGACCAGCGGCAGCACGGGCAGGACGCACGGCGAGATCGCCGTCACGATCCCTGCGACGAACGCGACGCCCAGAAGGAGCAGCATCCTGCCCGATGCTAGCCCCCGGGTCTGAACGAAGTCTTACGGGGCCTTGTCGGCCTGCTCGGCCGCCGCTGCCACGGGCTCGCGCGGCCGCCCCTCGTCCCCCGGCTGCCCGTTCGGCGATTGCGACTGCCGCCGCGCCTGCGCGTCCCCGGCCTTGCGCTTCTTCTTGCGCCGCCGCCGGCGGGACTTGCTCGAGGGCTGCTTCGGGGCGGGCAGGTTGTCGGCCAGCGCGTTGGCCACCTCCTGCGCGGTGCCGATGCGCTCGCGCACGCCGTCGATGAGGCGCTGCGCGGTCGGCGTGTAGGCCTCGGCCGAGGCGAGCAGGGCTGCGGCCACGTGCGTCGGCTGCTCGAGCGCGACGTTGACGAGCCTGGCCGCGTTCTCCTCGTGCCGGTGACCGCGGGAGTTCGTCAGCGCTCCCAGCAGGCGCTTCGCCTCGGGGAGGTCGGCGCTGGCGCGCCGGTCCTGCAGCTTGCGCGTCGCCCGCGCGAGACGCCAGGTCCAGCGCGCGACGATGTCGTCCGGCGCCTCGACCTTGCCCTCGCCGATCGCCCGCAGGAGCACGCGGACGCCCTGGACGCGGTCCTTCTCCCAGGTCGGGGCCGAGGTGACCATGGTGACGAGGTCGTCGAAGTCGGCCCGGTCGACGGCGACCGCCACGCGGTCGCCGAGGGCCGAGAGGCGCAGGCGGCGGTTGGGATTCTCCGCCGCGCAGCTCATCAGGAAGGTCTCCCGGCACTCCCGGCTGGCCCGGGCGAGCTTCTCCGCGAAGGCCTGACGCTCCTCGAAGCGGACCTGGCGGCCGGCGATGCGCGACCAGAGGAGCTGCTCGTCCTCCGCCAGGCGGCCCGGGTCGACGCGCTCCCACTCGCGGGTGATCACGGTCACCCGGCGGCGCGGATCGGGCGTGACCGGGACGAGCCAGGGCGCCGGCGAGAGCTTCCGTTTCGCTCGGCGCTGGATCCGGCGGCGGGGCGCCGGTGTGACGCGGGCGCCGGGTCGGTAGAAGTCCGAGTCGAGCAGGCTGTGGATCGTGATCGTGCGGTCGTTGTGCGTGGCCGCGTCGTCCACGAAGTCGATGACGATCCCCGCCTCCTTGCGCGGCGCGAGGCGCATGATCCGGCCGATCCGCTGCTGGTAGACGCGGCGGCTCGCCGTCGGGGCGAGGTGCATGCAGACGGTCGCCCGGGGGGAGTTCCACCCCTCGGCCAGGAGCTGGGCGTTGACGAGGACGTTGATGTCGCCCCGCTCGTAGGCGGCGAGCGTCTCGGCGAGCCTCACCGGCGGCGTGCGGCCGCTGACGGCCTCCGCCTTCAGGCCCGCGGCGCGGAACTCGCGCGCGAGGTTGTAGGCGTGGTCGACGCCGGCCGCGTAGACGATGCCGGGCGCGGCGTCGAAGCGGTCGCGGTAGAGGCTCGCGGCGGCCTGGTTGAAGATGTCCTGGTCGAGGACCTTGGCCAGGATCTCCTGGTCGTAGTCGCCGCCGACGATCGGCACCGACGAGATCGCCGCCGCGGGCCGGATACGCAGCGAGCGGAGCGGCGCGATCAGGCCGCGCCGCGCGGCGTCGCCGAGCGGCAGGTCGTCGACCGAGGCCGGGAAGACGTCCGAGACCTGCTTGGCGATCAGCTGCTCGGTCGCCGTCATGCCGATGTAGATCGGCTCCGGCAAGCGCCGGATCGCCGAGCTCGTCTTCTCCCCGAGGGCCGTGTGCGCCTCGTCGCAGATGACGAGCTGGTAGGCGCTGCGCGAGAGCGAGTCGACGTGGCGCGCGAACCAGGCGTACGTCTGGATGGTGAGGGGGTTCCCCTGGAGCGGCTCCTGGCCCTGGAGGACGGCCGGGCGCAGCCGGGCCCCGTAGCCCTCGGCGGTCAGGTCGCGCGTGAACTGGTCGACGAGCAGGCGCCGGTGCGTGAGGATGAGAACACCCATCGTCCTGGCCGCCTCGACGAAGCCGGCGGCCGCGATCGTCTTCCCGGAGGCGGTCGGGTGGCGGAAGCGGAAGCGCCGGATGGCGCCGGGGTCGTGCTGGAGCGCGAGCTCCTCGCCCTCGTCGCCTTCCTCGGCGTCCTCGCCCTCGAGCTCCTCCTCGTCCTCGTCGGCACGGATCTCGACGTGCTTCGCCGCCCCGTCGGCGTCGCCGTTGCCGTTGCCGTTCTCGGCCTCCTCCTCGTGGCGGGCTATGAGCTCGGCCAGCATCCCTGCGAGGGCGTCGATCTGGTGGCGGCGGAGCTCGGTCCCGGAGGCGAGGCGCGGCGGCTTGTCGGTGAGCACCCGCTCGAGGCCGAGCATGAGCGCGTAGTCGACCTTCCACTCCGGCGACGGGGAGTGCCGCCCGGCGTCCAGCTCGGCGAGAGCCGCGTCGAGGGCGCGCCTGCGTGCCCGGCCCTCGGCGAGCACGTCGGCCGCCTCCTCGCCCGGATGGAGGAACGACTCGCCTGACCACGCTTCGACCCGGAGGGCGGCCGCCGTCAAGGCGACCGTCTCCTCCGACTCCACAGCCGGATGGTGTATCGCTTCTTGCATGAAGGCAGCGCTGCCGCGCTGCTTGCTTCCCAGAGAGTGCGCGCGAGCTGAAACTCGCGCCGGCTCCCGGATATTACCGGATTCGCGACTCGGAGGTGAGCCTCGCGGCGATCTCCTGCTGCATGCCGACTGCCTTCTTCATGTACTCGTAGGCCGCGTCGGCGCGGCCCTCGGCCTCGAGCAGCTCGGCTGTGCGAGCGTAGATGCCGGCGAGGTAGCGGTTCGGATTGCTGGGCCGCAGAAGGTCGGCGGCGAGCTCGTAGAGCTCCAGGGCCCGGGCCCGGTCGCCCATCTCCTCGTACACCTCCGCCAGCGTCGCATAGCTGCGCGCCGCGTCCTCCGGGTGGGCGTCGGCGATGATCCCGGAGATCTGCATGGCGAGGGCGGCGGCCTCCTCCTTGCGCCCGAGCTTGGCGAGCGCGCGCGCCTCCTCGAGGCGGAACTGGGCGCGCTCGAGCGGGTTGCCCGAGGCCTCGAGGAGCGGCCAGCCCTCCTCGAGAATCGCGAGCGCGTCCTCGGGACGGCCGCGGTCGAGCTCGATGTGGGCGAGGAGCTGGTGGGCGCGGCCGGTGCGGTACGTGTCCTCGGTCATGCGGAGGACCTCGAGCGCGCGCCGTGCGTAGCGGGCGGCCGTGTCGGCGTCGTTCCGCTCGGCGTGCAGGCGCGACTGGGCCCAGTAGAGGTTGATGCGCACGTTCGGGTTGAGAGAGTCCTTCCCCATCGCCAGCGCGCCGGCGAGGACCTCCTCGGCGCGGCCGAAGTTCCCGCTGTCGATCAGGGCCTCGCCGAGCAGGAGCTGGAAGCGGATGCGCTCGAGCTGCTCCTCGCGGCGCTCGGCGGCGGCGAGGGAGCGCTCGAAGACCGCGATCGACGACTCCAGCTCGCCGACCATCGCGTACGCCCGCCCGAGCGACTCCGCGAGGTCGGGCATCTCGCCCTCACCCTCGCCGGACAGCTCGAGGGCGGTCTCGAAGTGCTCGATCGCGAGGCGCGGGTCGCCGCGGCGGTAGGCCACCTGCCCGAGGCCTGCGCAGGCCGCGGCCCGCTCGGCGTCGTCGTGGGCGTCGCCGAGCAGGGCCGTGTAGAGGCCCTCGGCGAGCTCGAGCTCGTCCAGGCGCAGCGCCACCTCGGCCTCGAGGGCGGCGCTCCTGCGCTCGTCCGGGTCCGACCCGGTCGCCAGGTAGTCCTCCGAGACCCCGAGCCGGCGGCCGAGCTCGCGGAGGAGCTGGAGCGAGGGGATGCGATCGCCCGACTCGATCCGGGAGATGTACGCGGGCGAGCAGCCGGAGAAGGCGAGCTGCCGCTGGCTCAGGCCGGCCGCCTCCCGGGCCGCGCGGAGCCGCTGGCCCACCGCCCGGGGATCGTCTACATGAGTTGACTTTTGACGTGGCATCTGAACACTCGTGTAGAGTCAGCGACCGTCCTCGGGCCCGGGGCTATCCGAACGGAACTTCGTCGAAAGGATGGCTCGCATGCTGATTCGGGTGACATTGCTCTGTGCTGCCCTCGGGACGTTCGCCGCTCTCGTCGGCGGAACGCCCTGGCACTAGCGCAGGACGGGGATCGTATCGGGGTGGCGGCGTCTTTGCATGCCGTCACCCCGATCCTCGTGCTCATGCGGCATCGGGCCCGCACGCCGGCGGTCGCGGCGGGCGGCGAAGCGGGGCTCGCGGCGGCTGTCGGCGTCGGCCGACGCGGGTGGAGGAAAGGGCAGGTCACGGCCGGGCGAGGAGAGGAAGATCGGGGGGCCTGCCTGCGGAAGCAGGCCCCCGGAGCAGCAACGGCACTGTCTATTGTCGCTGCGAAGGGGCAACGCCGCCTCCCTCCACCGGGGGATCGGCCGCCGCGAGACGCGCTACGCTCGGCGGCCGTGGACTGGGACGGGCACGCCGAGCGCGAGGAGGAGCGGTACGCCGAGGGGCTCGCCCGCCTCCCTTCCGACCCGGACGGGCGCCAGAAGCAGCTCGTGCGCGTGGCGATGGCGGCGACGGGAGCGGGCCTCGCGCGGCTGATGCAGGGACGCCGAGCGGAGGCGGCGGGCTGGCTCGCCCGCTCCGCCGAGCGGTTCCGGGAAAGCTATCCCGACGCCCCGCCCGGCAGCTGGGGGCGGCTGATCGGGGCGGTGAAGGCGCGCGTCCTCGCGGGGGACTGGGACGGTGCGGCCGGGGACGCCCGCTGGGCGCTCGGAGAGGGGCCGGGCGACTCCGACTCGCCGATCGGACGCTACGCGGCCGCGCTCGCGCTCCTCGTCCTCGGCCGCGACGACGAGGCGCAGCCCCTCGCCGCCGGGCTCCGCGCCGAGCCGGAGCCCGCCTTTCCCGGCGCGGTCGCGGCCTCCCTCGCCGGCCTGGCCGGGGGCGACGCGGGGCTCTACCGGGACGCCGTCCGCCGTGTGCTCGTCTCCTTCGAGGAGCGGGACGCCTACCTCGAGGACATCCCCGTCGCCGATACGGTCGCGGTTCTGGAGGCCCTGGCCTCGCGCCGCGGCCTGGCCGCCGGCCTCACCTCGCCGCTCCTGCCGAGGCCGAGCTAGAGCGGTTCGTCGGCGAGCTCGGCGATGTCCACCGAGACGATCGTGTCGGGCTTCAGGAAGCGCCCGCTCACGAAGGGCCATTCGGTCGAGTCGGCGTCCGCGATCGCGCCCATGATCGTCCGCGCCTCCTGCTTGGCGTCCTCCTCGCCGGGGAAGTCGCCGGCCTCGACGCGCTCGCCGTTCGTCAGGCGGATGGTCAGCCGCCAGGCGCTCGCGGCGGCCGGGGGCGGCGCCGGAGCCTCGGGCTGCTGGGGCACCGGCTCCGGGGCGGGCCCGGGCTGGACGGCGGCGGGAGGATAGGGCATGGGCGGAGGCGCGGGGGGCTGTGGCAGGGGGACCGGCTCGGCCGCAGCCACGGGCTCGGGCGCGGGGACCGGCTCCGGATCCGGGCCCGAGAAGGGCGGAGGCTCGACGACGTGCAGGGGCTCGGGCGCGGCGGGGGGCGCGACGGACTCGACGGCCGGAGCGGTGGGCTCGAAGGCGCTGGGCTCGCTGGGTGTGGTCACCGGCGGCTCCGGAGCGGGGGCGGGCTCGGCGGGCGGGGAGGGGAGCGGCTCGACGAGCGCGGCGGGCAGGGGCTCCGGGAGCGGCGCGACCGGCTCCGGCGGGGCGGGCTCGTCGCGAAGGGGGACCTCGAACGCGGGCGGCTCGGGCTCCGCTGCCGGCTCGGGCTCCGGCTCGGGCTCGGGCTCCGGCTCGGGCTCCGCTGCCGGCTCGGGCTCCGGCTCGGGCTCCGGCTCGGGCTCGGGCTCCGCCTCGGGCTCAGGCTCGGCTCGCAGCGGCGCGGGCTCCGGCGCCGGCGCCGGAGCCGGCGAGGCGACCGCCTCGGGCTCGGGCTCCGGGGAGGGTGCCGGCACGAAGAGCTCGGCAGCCGCGTGGCTTGCGCCGTTCAGGTGCTCTCCGGGGGCCTCGGCCTCGGGCTCGGGCTCGACCGCCGGCGCCGGCTCCGGCTCCGGCCGGGGCACGGGCGGTGCGTCGGCGGCCGGAGGCAGCGGCCGCGAGTAGACATCGGTTGCGATCTCCGCGAGCTCGCCGCGGGCGCAGACGACGAACCGGGCGTCGTCGCGGCCGAGCGCCTCGCGG
>DASPGT010000099.1:0-2769 GCA_035620475.1 Gaiellaceae bacterium
ACGACGGGCCCGTCGTCCCTGATAGCGGCCTTCAGGAGGCCCTTGGCGTCGTAGGGCGTCGAGGGCAGCGCCACCTTGAGGCCGGGGATGTGCGCCACCCAGGCGTGGAGGCTCTGGCTGTGCTGGGCGGCCGACCGGCGCGTCGCGCCGAGCGTCGTCCGCACGGTCAGCGGCGCCTTCAGGCGGCCGCCCGACATGTAGTGCACCTTCGCCGCCTGGTTCACGACCTGGTCCATCACCAGCGTCATGAAGTCCCCGAACATGATGTCGACGACCGGCCGCATGCCGGTCATCGCGGCCCCGAGCCCGATGCCCGTGATGCCGGCCTCCGAGATCGGAGAGTCGAGCACCCGCTCCGCGCCGAACTCCTCGACGAGGCCCGAGAGCACCTTGAACGGCGTGCCGGCCTCCGCGACGTCCTCCCCGATCACGAAGACCGTCGGGTCGCGCCGAAGCTCCTCGGCCAGAGCCTCGTTGACGGCCTGGGCGAGCGAGATCTCACGCCGGTCGACCGACTCGGCGCTAGGGATAGACATGCTGGTCGACTTCACCGGGATCCGGGTAGGGCGCCTCGAGCGCGACCGCGACCGCCGCCTCCACCTGCTGGGCGACCTCGCCTTCGACGCGCTCGAGCGCCTCGCGGGCGACGCCCCCGTCCGAGGTCAGCCAGTCGCCCAGGATGGCGAGCGGGTCCCGCTCCTCGACCCAGGAGCGCTCCTCCTGCTTCGCGCGGTAGTAGGCACGGTCGACGTCGCCCACGTGGTGGCCGTGGAAGCGGTAGGTGTTGCAGACGATGAACGAGGGGCCCTCGCCGGCGCGGGCGCGCTCGACCGCCGCGAGCGCGGCGAGATGGACGGCGCGGACGTCCTGGCCGTCGACCTCCTCAACCGGAATGCCGAAGGCCGCCGGCCGGGCGGCGATGTCGCCGGCCGTCGTCTCGGAGTAATGGGTGTACTCGTTGTAGAGGTTGTTCTCGCAGACGTAGACGACCGGGAGCTTCCAGAGCGAGGCCATGTTCATGACCTCGTAGAGCACGCCCTGGCCGAGCGCCCCCTCGCCGAAGAAGCAGACGGCGACCTGGTCCGTTCCCCGGGCCTTGGCCGAGAACGCCGCCCCGGTGGCGATGCCGACCGAGCCGCCGACGATCGCGTTCGCGCCGAGGTTGCCGTTCTCGTGGTCGGCGATGTGCATCGAGCCGCCCTTGCCGCGGCAGTACCCGGCCTCCTTGCCGAGCAGCTCGCAGAACATGCGGTCGACGGCCGCGCCCTTCGCGAGGCAGTGCCCGTGGCCGCGATGGGTGCTCGTGATGTAGTCGTCCTTGCGAAGCGCCTCGCAGACGCCGACGGCGACGGCCTCCTCGCCGATGTAGAGGTGGGCCAGACCGGGCATCTTCGCCGACCGGTAGAGCTGGTTCACCTGCTCCTCGAAGTGGCGGATTCGCTGCATGCGCTCGTACATCTGGAGCCCGAGCTCGGGGCTGACCCCGGCGGCCGGGCGGGCCTGAGTAGCCATGACTACGGCACCACCTTCCGGAGGCCGGCCATCTGCGCCAGCACCTCGTAGACGACCGCGAAGTCCTGTTCCACGAGGCCCATGCCGCGCGCCGCGGTCAGGAGCTCGTTCGACGCCGCCGTCGTGGGCATCGGGACGTCGAGCCTGCGCCCCGCCTCGAGGGCGAGGACCATGTCCTTCTGCATCATGTTCACGTTGAACCACGGCTCGTCGGGCATCTCGAGGACGAACGGGCCGCGGTACTTGAGCATCGGTGAGGCGACGACGCTCTCCATGAACGCCTCGACCGCGACCTCCCTGTCGATGCCGTCCTTCTCGGCGAGGAGCAGGCCCTCGCAGAAGGCGGTCATCTGCACGTGCAGGCTCAGGTTGATGGCGATCTTCATGAGCAGCGCCTGGCCGTTCGAGCCGATGTGGATGACCTTGCGGCCGACGTCCTCGAGGATCGGCTCGGCGACCGCGAAGGCGTCCTCGTCGCCGCCGACCATGATCGAGAGGCGGCCCTCCTCCAGCGTGCTGACGCTGCCGGAGACCGGCGCGTCGAGCATCCGGGCCCCGAGCTCCGCCACCCGCTCGGCGAGCGCGCGGCTCGCCTCGGGCGTGCCCGTCGTCATGTCCACGTAGACCTTGCCCGGGCCGAGGCCCGCCAGGATTCCGTCCGGCCCCTCGGTGACGGCCGCCAGCGCGGCGACGTTCGTGACCATGCTGAAGACGACGTCGGAGGCCTCGGCCACCTCGCGCGGCGTCTCCTTGAGGTCGAGCCCAAGCTCGACGAGCGGAGCGGCCTTCTCCCTCGAGCGGTTGTAGCCGGCCACCTGGTGGCCGGCCTGGAGCAGGCGCCGGGTGACGCCGCCGCCCATGACCCCGAGCCCCACGAAGCCGACCTTCGCCATGCGCTAGCGCCGCCGGCTCCGGCTCGACTTCGCAGTCGCTGCCTCGACCGCCTCCTCAACGCGGGTGAGGTGCTCGCGCATGCGCTCGCGCGCCTCGTTCGGCTTGCCTTCGGCCATCGCGGCGATGATCAGCCCGTGGTCGTCGATCGACTGCTCCGGACTGCCCGGAATCCGGTAGATCGACCCGAGCGCCCGCTCGAGCTGGTCGCGGATCGCGTGCATGAGGTGCAGGATCAGCCGGTTCTGGGTCGCCTCGGCGATCGTCAGGTGGAAGGCCACGTCGGACTCGATGTACTCGTCCTGGTCGGCCAGGCCCTCGCGCATGAGCTCGGTCGCGGCGCGCATGCGCTCGAGGTGCGACTCG
>DASPGT010000100.1:0-36988 GCA_035620475.1 Gaiellaceae bacterium
CTCACCGGCTCGCAAGCAGGGATCGTCACCGACACGGCGCACGGCAAGGCGAAGATCGTCGAGGTGAAGGCGCACCGGATTCACAGCGCGCTCGACGACGACCGCATCGTCCTCGTGGCGGGGTTCCAGGGCGTCTCGACGGACTACGACGTCACGACGCTCGGCCGGGGCGGCTCGGACACGACCGCCGTCGCGCTCGCGGCCGCGCTCGGCGCAGACGCGTGCGAGATCTACACGGACGTCGACGGCGTCTTCACCGCCGACCCGCGCCTAGTCCCTGACGCGCAGAAGCTGCACGCCGTCAGCTACGAGGAGATGCTCGAGATGGCGGCCTCGGGCGCGAAGGTGCTTCAGCTACGCTCGGTCGAGTTCGCCCGCAACCACGGCGTCATGGTGCACGTCCGCTCGACGTTCACCGAGGAGCCGGGGACCTGGATCAGGGAGGAGGACGAGCGGATGCTGGAGAAAGCGTTGATCTCGGGCGTGACGCACACGGTCGAGGAGGCGGTGTACGAGGTGGACGGCGTCCGCCCCGCCGACCTCTTCGAGGCGCTCGCGGCCGCCGAGGTGAACGTGGACACGATCATCCAGATGGACTCCCGCATCGTCTTCTCCGCCCCGCTCGAGGACCGCCATCAGGCCGAGCAGGCGCTGGCCGGGCTCGGCGCCGGCTTCGCCGAGAAGCTGGGCCTCGGCAAGGTCAGCGTCGTCGGGGCCGGGATGAAGAGCCACCCGGGCGTCGCCGCGCAGACCTTCGCCACGCTCCGGGAGCTCGGCGTCGAGCCGACCTTCGTCGCCACCTCGCCGATCAAGATCGCCTTCTACCTTCCGCAGGAGTCGGTGGAGCCGGCCGTCCGCGCGCTCCACGCGACCTTCGACCTCGCTTCGCCCGAGGCGGAGAGGCCGCACAGGCATGACTGACGTGCGGATTGGCGTCGTCGGCGCGACCGGCGCCGTCGGCACGGTTACGCTCGGGCTCCTCGCCGAGCGCGGCTTCGAGAACGTGCGCGGCTTCGCCTCGGCGCGCTCGGCCGGCCGCACGGTCGCCTTCGGCGACCGCGAGCTGCACGTCGAGGAGGCGACGCCGGAGGCGCTCGCCGCCGGCGATCTCGACCTCGTCTTCTTCTCCGTCGGCACGGAGGCGAGCCGCGAGCTCGTCCCGCACGCCGTCCGCGGCGGCGCCGTCGTCATCGACAAGTCCGACGCGTACCGGCTCACCGACGGCATCCCGCTCGTGGTCGCCGGCGTGAACGACCACGTCCTGGACGGCGAGACGATCGTCGCCAACCCCAACTGCTCGGCCATGCAGCTGGCCTGCGTGCTCCAGCCGCTGCGCGAGGCCGCCGGTCTCGCGCGCGTCCGCCTGGCGACCTACCAGTCGGCGTCCGGCGCCGGCGACGCCGGCATCGAGAGGCTGCGGGCGATCGGCCCGGCCGAGGGGAACCTCGGGATGGACTGGGAGCTCGACGGCGAGGAGTTCTCCGAGGAGTGGAAGCTCCGCGCGGAGACGCGGAAGATTCTCGACCTCCCCGACCTGCCGCTGCACGCGACCTGCGTGCGCGTGCCGGTGCTCGTCGGCCACGCCCAGGCCGTCTGGCTGGAGACATCCTCGCCGCTCTCTCCGGACGAGGCCCGCGAGGCGCTCGCCGCCTCCGACCAGGTCGAGCTCGCCGACCTGCCCACGCCCGCCGATGCGGCCGGCCGCGACCGCGTGCTCGTCGGGCGCATCCGGCGCGATACGGCCGGCGAGGGCCTCGCGCTCTGGATCGTGAACGACAACCTGCGGAAGGGCGCGGCCCTCAACGCCGTCCAGATCGCCGAGCTGCTGCTGGCGCGGCGGCTGCTAGCGGCGTAGCCGCTGCGCCAGGCCCGCAGCGGCGAGGCCCGTGAGGGCGACCGTCGCGCCGAGCTCCGCGAGCCACCAGTTGCCGAGGTGGTGGCCGGACGCCCGGCAGTTCACGGCGAGCACGATCCCGAGCGGGCCGGCGAGCGCCGCGAGGCCGAAGCCGACCTTCGAGACGACGGGCCCGATCGCGACCGCGGCCAGGAGCATGAGCAGCAGCACCGTGGAGACGGTCGTCGCCCAGACGGGAGTGGTCATGCCGTGCTCCGGCTCCGGCTGGAACGCGAGCACGACCGCGTAGAAGGCGAACCAGCTGCCGGCCAGAAGCGCGCCCGGAACCCGCGGGAGCCACGCCCGCCTGACGGGCGCCTCGCCGAGCGCGGGCGCCGCCCAGAGCTCCTCCAGTGCCTGTAGCTCGTCGGTCCGGTCCCGTGTCGTCGGCACCATGGCTTACCTCCCTAGGGTCGCCTCGCCCTAGGGTAGCGTGTCCGCCGTGACGCGCACCACCGGCGAGCTGCTCGTGGAGGCCGTCCGCCTCGCACGGGAGAACGCGGAGGCGGGCCAGCACCCGTTCGGTGCGCTCGTGGCCCGGGACGGCGAGGTGGTCGCCACCGGCGTGAACACGACGCTCAGGGACGCCGACCCGACCGCGCACGCCGAGGTCGCGGCGATCCGGAACGCGCGCGGCGCCGACCTCGCCGGCGCGACGATCGTCTCGAGCTGCGAGCCCTGCCCCATGTGCCAGGCGGCCGCCGCGCTCGCCGGCGTGACGCGAATCGCCTACGCGGCGACGAAGGAGACGGCGGCCGCCGCCGGGTTCGAGCTCGGCCCGGTCGCCGCGCGAATGCAGGAGCTCCTGCGCTCCTCCGGGCCGGTCGGGGTCGAGCACGTCCCGACCCCGGGGGCGGAGGAGCCCTTCGAGCGCTTCTCGCCGGGCGCCGGCCCGAACCCGGTGCGCGAGCTGCGGGTCGCGCTCACCCTCGAAGGCTACGAGCAGGCGGTCGCCTTCTACCGCGACGCGCTCGGCCTGCCCGTGCGGCTGGCCTGGGACGAGCCGGAGGGGAGCGGCACCATCCTCGACGCAGGCCGCGCCACCCTGGAGCTCCTCTCCGTGAGCCAGGCCGAGCTGATCGACCGCGTCGAGGTCGGGCGGCGCGTCGCCGGGCCGGTCCGGCTTGCCCTGGAGGTCGAGGACTCCGCGAGCACGGCGGAGGCGCTGGTCGCGGCCGGGGCGGAGCTCGTCGCGCCGGCGACGGAGACCCCGTGGGGAGACCGGAACGCCCGCGTCCGCGCGCCGGACGGCCTGCAGCTCACGCTCTTCACGCCGGCCGACTAGCGGCCCAGAAGACCGAACGACAGCCGGCGCAGCCTGCGGCGGTGGCGCTCCCGAGCTTCCTTCTGCTCGGCGATCCTGCGATCGAGCTTGGCGATGTGCTCCCAGATGAGCCGAGTCCGCTCGTCGAAGGCGGCCTGCTCCTCAGGTGTTCTCTTCGCCACCGTCGTCATCCTCCAGGAGCCGGTGAATGGCCGTCAGCTCAGTCCGGATGTCAGCCAGCAGCCACAAGGTAGTTCGCACGTCCTCCGAGTCGATCGGAAGCTCGACCGGAGCGCGCCTGAACATGCCGACCAATGCTGCGCGCGGAGCGCCTCGAGCGCAAGATGGCCGTTACGGCCGCTGCGGCACCGGCGCGGGAACGAGCGCCTCCTTGGCCCTCCGCCACGCGCGCGCCGTCATCCCCTCCTCCACCGGCACGAGGCCGCCGAGCTCGAGCCGCGCCAGGCAGACGTCGCCCTGCCAGCGGACCGGGTAGAAGCCGAAGTCGGCCAGGAAGTCGGACGGGAACACCGTGCGGTGGACAAGCACCCGCTCGTAGCTCGTCGCGCCGTCCGGGTAGCGGTAGCCGAACGTCTCGATCGCCTTGATCCCGCGGTCCCGCACCTCGCCGATCGCCGCCAGGAAGAGGCTCTGCAGCACCCACGGCGAGGAGACGTCGACGAGGTAGGCGCACGTCACGAGGATCGCGTCGGAGGACGGCGGCCCCGCCGGCAGATCGGCCGCGCGGGGAAACTGCGCCGACGGCCCGTACTGGACGAAGCCGAGCAGGCGGTCGCCCTCGGCCTGGTACAGCGTGCCCCACGCTCCCCAGTCCTCCTCCATCCGCTCGGCCCAGCGGCCCTTGTCCACCGGACGGCGCCCGCGGCCCTGCCAGAAGACGCAGTCGACGCACACGGCCGGGGCGTCCCGGAGCGACGCCCGCGTGACCGGCGAGAGGCGGTAGGCCATTCCCGGGCCGAGTCTACTCCCCGCTTCGCAGCGTGAGGATCGTCGCCTCGGGCCGGGCCAGGAAGCGGAAGGGGACGAAGCTCGTGCCCAGCCCTCGCGAGACGTGCAGCGTTGCCTGCGGCAGCTCGAAGACGCCCTCCCAGTAGGGCGCGCGCAGGTGCTCGAGCCGCACCTTGCCGCCCGGCGTCGGGATGCAGATCTGGCCGGCGTGGAGATGCCCGGCGAGGACCAGGTGGAACTCGCCGGGCGCGAGCTCTCGCACCTCGTCAGGGAAGTGCACGAGGAGGAGGCGGAGGTCCGCGGCCGGGTCGGCGAGGGGGCCGTGCGGCTCGAGGTGCCGCCGCGGGTCTCCGCCGGCGACCTGGACCCTCCGGCCTCCGTGCTCGACGACGACGGACTCGTGCTCCAGGAGGACCGCCTCGTCGACGGCGCTCAGGTCGGCCGGACGGCTGAAGGGATCCCGCGTGGAGGCGACGTCGTGGTTTCCGAGGACGGCGAAGGTGCCGTGGCGGGAGCGCAGCCGGCCGAGCTCGCACGCCAGCGTCCGGACGCCGCGCCGCCGGCTGACGAGGTCGCCGGTGACGGCGACCAGGTCGAGGTCCCGCCCGTACGCCCAGTCGACCGCCTTGCGGAGCGCCCGGCCGTTCAGCGAGAGGGTGCCGAGGTGGAAGTCCGAGATGTGGAGGACGCGGAAGCCGTCGAGCTCCGGCGGCAGCCCGACCACCGGTGCGTCCCGCTCGAGGTACTCCACCCACTGCGCCTCGAAGAGCGCCCAGGCGAGCCCGGCCGCCGCGACGACCGCGACGGCGACGGGGACCCAGGCCACTAGGTGCGCTCGAGCTCGCGCCGGAGCTGGGCGGCCTGTTCGCGCGAGCCGCCGTTGTGGGACGCGTACCGGGCGGCGTGCCGCTGCCGCGAGGCGAAGAACGCGGCCGCACCGAAGGCGAGCAAGGTCAGAGCGAGAAGACGCCTGGCCATCGCGCCGGATTGTAGTCCTGCCCGGTGGCCGGCAGGCGGTTGACCGGATGCACGCTGCGCGCTAGCTTGCTTCACATGGCACAAGCCGTTGGTGCCTCTCGCAACTGGGCTCGCTGGGGAAGACGACGCGCTCAGGAACGGCAGCCCGTCCCGCTCGACGAGCTTCTCGCGGCCGACCGTTGGCGTCGGAACGCTCGGGATCCGGAGCTCAAGAAGGCACTCGGCTACGTGCGCTCCGCAGTCGGGGAGATCCGGCGTCTCCTCGCCCTGCCATCCGATGAGTTCTCGTTGCGCACGCCGGAGATCGAGGCGCGTCTCCGCGACACGCTCGATCAGCCGGTCTGGGCACTCACGATCGACTCGGCGTGGGAGCTCTACAACGAGCTGAAGACCCTGGTGCCGTACCTCGGCAACGCCGACTACATGGCGTCGCTGCTCGATGAAGAGGCGGAGCGCGCGAAAGACCCCACCCGTTGGCATCCGTGGACGCAGCACTTCAGCGCAGAGGACCTGCAGGACCTTCGGGACCACTACAAGGCCGGGACGATCGATCGACGGCTTCAGGGACAGGCAGCGGCCAAGCTCTCCAGGCTGTACATGTACCGAGCGGAGGCCGGACGAGAGCGGCGCGTCAAGGCAGCTCAGAAGCGCCGCTACCTCATCGGGCTCGCCCCGGCGCTCCTCGCGCTCCTGGTAGCCCTCGCGTTCGCGATCGACGCGGCGGCCGCCGGCACGGAGGACGTCTGGAAGCAGATCTTCGTCGCCGGCACGGCGGGGGCACTCGGAGCGACCCTCGCCGGGACCATCAAGATCCGCGATCACATCGGCGGGCTCGATGACCTCCGCTCGTTCTGGCCGGCAATAGTCGTTCAACCAATGGTTGGCGCGACTGCGGGGCTGGTCGTGCTTCTCGTGATCGAGACGGGCACGCTCGACGGCGCCGGCGAGTCGGGCAGCTGGGCCGGACGCGCGCTCGTCGCCTTCGCGGCTGGATTCTCGGAGCCCTTCTTCCTCGGCCTGGTACAGCGCGTCGCCGTCATCCCGGACCGGAAGGAAGAGCCCGGCGAACCCCCTCCCACGGAGAGCGAGGAGACGGCCCCGGCCAAGACGAGCTAGGGCGCCTGAAGCTTCTCCAGGACCGGCTCGACCGAGACGACGTGGCGCTTGAACTTGAGCTCCGAGTCCTCGAGCCCGGCCGCGACGCCGACGAGCTGCGAGAGGTGGAGGATCGGCATCTTGAACGTCTCGCCGGTCTGCGCCTCGAGCTTCGACTGCCACGCGTCGAGGGAGAGGTGGCAGAGCGGGCACGGCGTCACCATCGCGTCGGCGCCGGCCTCGATCGACTGCCGGATGGGCTGGACGAGCTCGCCGAGCGCCGTCTCCTCGCGCGCCTGGATGATCGGAAAGCCGCAGCACTTGACCTTCGCCGGGTAGTCGATCGCCTCGCCGCCGCAGGCCTCGATGATCGCCTCCAGCGTGTGCGGGCGGTCCGGGTCGTCGACGCCGAGGAGCTTGGACGGGCGCAGGATCTGGCAGCCGTAGAACGGGGCCACCTTCAGGCCCTTGAGGCCCTTGTGCGCGATGCCCTTGAGCTTCTCGTAGCCGTCGCCCTCGCTGATCATCCAGAGGAGGTGCTTGACCTCGACGCCGCCGGAGTACGGCGGCGCGCCCACCTTCTCCAGGTTCTCGCTGACGCGCACGCGGAGAACGTCGTCCTGCTGGAGCGCGTGGTTCGCCTGGCGCAGGTTGAGCGTGCAGACGTTGCAGATCGTCATCAGCGTGTCGCAGCCGGTCGCCTCGGCGTAGGCGAGGATGCGCGCGTTCAGATGGAGGTAGTAGTCGGGCTCGGCCTCGTGGATGTCGCCCGCGCCGCAGCAGGTGACCGCCTCGAGCTCCTCCAGCTCGATCCCGAGCTTGGGGACGAGGGCCTGTGTCGAGATATCGAGCTCCTTCGCCGAGAGCGAGGCGAGGCAGCCCTTGTAGTAGGCGACCCTCACGCCTCCTCCTCTCCGTGGGCGCCGACCCCGTGGTCGAGCCGCGCCAGCGCCCTCTCGGCCTGGACGATGCCCGCGGCGCCGTCGCGCTTCTCCGCCTTGACGACCTCGAAGAGCGCGCGCGCCTCCTGCACGTTCTTGGCCACGTGCGGGATGAGCGGCACCTTGCCGCGCCGGAAGAGCGTGAGCGCGAACTTCGTCTCCTTCAGCGCGCCGAGGATGCCCTGCGTCTTGGGCACGAGCTCGGTCTCGCGGAGCCAGCCCGTCGACTTCGCCGAGTGGACGAACCAGAGCGCGTGCTTCGCGCCCATGTCCCGGTCGATGCCGAGCCGGATCGACTCGGCGCCGAGCTTGGCGATCGCGTCGCGCGGGTCGACGCCCTTGGGGCAGCGCTCATTGCAGAAATAGCAGCGGGTGCAGTCCCAGATCCCGTGCTCGTCGTTGTAGCGCTCGAGCCGCTCGACCTCGACCTGGTCGCGCGGGTCGCCGACGAAGCGGAAGCCCTTGGCGAGCGCCGCCGGCCCGAAGAACTCGGGGTCGGACTCCATCGAGTTGCACTCGGAGACGCAGCAGCCGCACATGATGCAGAGCGCCTCCTTCTGGATCGGCGCCATCTCCTCGGGCGAGACGAGGAACTCCTTCTCCGGCACGTCGAGGTAGCCCGTCTCGACCCAGGGCTTCATGTTCTTCACCTTCGTCCAGAACGGGTTCATGTCGACGACGAGGTCCTTGAGGACGGGCATGTTGCCCATCGCCGAGATGACCGGGACGTGCCCACGGTCGACGATCGGCTTCATGCGCTCCTTGCACGCCAGGACCGCGCGCCCGTCCATGCGCATGCCGCAGGAGCCGCAGATCATCATCCGGCAGCTCTTCCGGTACGCGAGCGACCCGTCCACCTGGTCCTTGACGATGTCGAGAACGTCGAGCAGGCAGGCCCACTCGGGCGCCTCGACCTCGTAGTGCCGGAGCACGCGCTCCCCCGTGCCCGGGTCGAACCTCCAGATCTTCAGGGCGACGTCCACCGTGCTCCTTCCTCCGCTACGGCCTGATCAAATCATTCATGGCGGCTACCTGCCCGGGAGGAGGCGCCTTCGCGTCCACGGCGACGCCGAAGTCGAAGAGCTCCGTGGTCACCGTCGCGCTCGTCCCGTCGGCCCCGAAGCCGTGCTCGTGGTAGAGGCGCCGGATGAGCCCGTCGCCGTCCACCCAGACCTCGACCGGGATGAAGTCGAGCCCCAGCCGGTCGCGCAGCGCCTGCACGTACGCGCTCCACTCGGCCTCCTTGCCCGGCGGCGCCTGGCCCTCGAGCAGGCCGAGGTCGACGGCCGCCCGGTAGCGCGTCGTCGGGACGCCGCGGACCTCCTCCTCGGAGATCTTCGTGACGCCGGGCCCCAGGGCGCTCAGCCAGAGCAGGTACTGGGACGGGTCGGCCTGGCTCCCCTGGACGAGCGGGCCGAAGTCGATCCCCGTCGCGTCCACGACGTTCTGCAGGTCGAGCCGGATCCAGCGCTGGCCGCCCGGCAGGGTGCCCGGCGGAAGCCGGTAGTAGACAGACGTGTCCACGAAGATCGCCTCGGACTGTCCGCCGAACCCTCCCGCCCCGCCCTCCAAGAGCTCGAGCGTCATCTCGCCCCGCCGCCGCTCGAAGTCGAAGGCTCCTTCGCCGGAGAACCGCGTCTGTCCCTGCTCCGGGCTCCGGACGCGCACGCTGGTCGCCACCCGGGCGCTCCGCGCCGCCGCCGTCGTCCCCGCCGCGTCCGCGAGCAGGGCCGGGTCGGCCGTCTCCCCGCCGGCGAGCGGCCCGGTCGTCGTCGCCGGGGCCGGCTCGTCCGCCGCGCCCGTCGAGGTGGGCTGCGTCGCCGCCGGCGCGGTCGCCGTCGTGGCCCCCGTCGTTTCCTCGTCGTCCCCGCTGCACGCGGCCAGAGCGAGGGCGAGCGCCGCCCCCAGCATCGCTGCGACCCCCCGGCTTCCCACCGCCTAGTACGTCCGCTCCTGCGGTTCCCACTTCGTCACTCGCACCGGCGCCCAGGTCAGCCGCGGGCGGCCGTCCGCCCAGGTGACGAGCGTGTGCTTCATGAAGTTGACGTCGTCACGGTCGGGGTAGTCGTACGGGCGCGCGTGGGCGCCGCGGCTCTCCTTGCGGGCGAGCCCCGCCTCGACCATGCAGGCCGCCAGCTCGAGCAGGAAGCCGAGCTCGAGCGCCTGCGTGAGGTCGTTGTTGAACACGTCGCCCTTGTCCTCGACGACGACGCGCTCGTAGCGCTCGCGCAGGCCGCCGATGATCTCGCCCTGCGCGAGCATCTGCTCCTCGCGCCGGAAGACGCCGAAGTTCTCGTGCATCGTCGAGGCCATCTCGTCGCGGATCGTGTGCGGGCGCTCCCCCTCGGCGCGGTCGAGCAGCTCCCTGAGCTCGCGCTCGGCGTCGGCGAGGGCGGCCTCGGGCGGCGCCACGACCGTGTTCGCAAGGGCCCAGTCGGCGGCCGCCCGCCCGGCGCGGCGGCCGAAGGTGATCGTCTCCATGAGCGCGTTCCCGCCCAGGCGGTTGGCGCCGTGGACGGAGACGCAGGCGCACTCGCCCGCGGCGTAGAGCCCCTCGAGCACGGTCTTGCCATCGAGGTCGGTGTCGACACCGCCCATGTGGTAGTGGGAGCCGGGCCGGACCGGGATCGGCTCGTGGATCGGATCGACCCCGGCGAAGACCATGGAGAGCTCGCGCGTCCCGTGCAGGCGCTCGATGATCTTCTCCGCGCCGAGGTGGCGCAGGTCGAGGAGGACGTTGCCGTCCACGCCGCGCCCCTCGTCGATCTCGATCTGCTCCGCGCGCGAGATCACGTCCCGGCTCGCCAGCTCCATCGCGTTCGGCGCGTAGTTCTTCAGGAACCGCTCGCCCTCGGAGTTGAGGAGGTAGGCGCCCTCGCCGCGGCAGCCCTCGGTGATCAGCACGCCCGACGGCGAGAGCGTCGTCGGGTGGAACTGCATCATCTCCATGTCCTCGAGCGGCACGCCCAGGCGGAGCGCCATCGCCATGCCGTCGCCCGTGCAGGAGTACGCGTTCGTCGTGCCCACGTAGAGGCGCCCGGCGCCGCCCGTGCAGAGGATCACGGTCTTCGCGCCGACGAGCTTGAGCCCGCCGTTCAGGAGGTCCCAGCAGATGACGCCCTGGCAGCGGCCGTCGTCCTCGACGAGCTTCCAGGCGAACCACTCCTCGTACGTGGCGACGTCGCGCTTCATCATCTGCTCGTAGAGCACGTGCACGAGGACGTGGCCGGTGATGTCCGCGGCGTAGGCGGTGCGGGGCTCGCCGGCGGCGCCGAAGGGCCGCTGCGCGATGCGGCCGTCCTCGGTGCGCGAGAAGACCGCGCCCCAGTGCTCGAGCTCGTAGACGTCCCCCGGCGCGTCGTCGCAGAGCGCCTGGATCGCGTCCTGGTCGCCCAGGTAGTCGGAGCCCTTGACCGTGTCGAAGGCGTGCTTCTCGGGATCGTCCTCCGACGCGTTTCCGAGCGCCGCGTTGATGCCGCCCTCGGCCGCGCCGGAGTGGCTCCGCGTGGGGTGGATCTTCGAGATGACGGCCACGTCCGCGCCGGCGTCGAATGCCTCGATGGCTGCGCGCATGCCCGCGCAGCCGGCGCCGACGATGAGGACGTCGTGCTTCGCTTCCACCTCCGGGGAAGCTATACGAAACGGCTGTCCGGGCGCGCCGGAGGGCGAGGCTCCGGCGGCCGGGCGGCCAGCGGGGCTCGCCCATTGTCGGACGGTCCGACACGATAGGATCCGCGGACATGGCGAAGATGGCCTTCCAGCCCCCCGGCGCGGCGTCCGTGCTCGTGAACCCGAGCCCGGACGAGCTGCAGCAGCTGACCGCGCGGATGCCCACCGCCCAATGGACGAGGTACGGCAACGTCAACGTGCAGACGAACGTGCTCGCGCGCTCGACTCCGTCGACGTTCATCGTGACCGACCACCCCGACCCGGGCGTCACGAACTCGGTCTCGCGCGAGCACGCCGCCGAGTGGGTGCACATCCAGGACGCCTACATCGCCGAGCAGGAGATGATCCTCCTCGACGGCTGGCTCGGCGCCCAGCCCGAGTTCCGCATCCCCGTCCGCCTCTACATCGAGACGGCGAACGCGAACATCGCCGGGATGCAGCAGCAGCTCTGGTTCCCCGTCGACGACCCCGACGGTTTCGAGCCGGAGCTCACGGTCGTCTACACGCCCAACCTCGTGGCGCACGGCTGGCCGGAGGACCGCCTGATCCTCGTCGACCTCGAGCAGGGCGTGAACCGGGTCTTCAACTCGGACTACTTCGGCGAGTCGAAGAAGGGGATCCTGCGGATGTGGAACAAGATCGTCTACGACCGCGGCGGCATCCCGCTGCACGCGGGCGCGAAGGTGATCCCCACCGACGCGGGCGACCGCGTGGCCATGATCGTCGGCCTCTCGGGCACCGGGAAGACGACCACGACCTTCACCCGGCAGAACGGATCCCTACCGATCCAGGACGACTTCGTCGCCTGGATGCCGGACGGAAGCGTGTACGCGACCGAGAACGGATGCTTCGCCAAGACCTTCGCCCTGAACCCGGAGGACGAGCCGACCATCCACGGGGCGGTCACGCAGCCGCGCTCGTACCTGGAGAACGTCTCGCAGACCGGCGACGAGGTCGACTTCTACGACGAGAGCTACACGAAGAACGGGCGCGCGACGTTCCCGTTCGAGGTGATCGAGTCGGCGGCGACGCGGCCGATCGAGCGCGCGCACTTCCTCTTGATCCTCAACCGGAACGAGGGCGTCATCCCGGCGGTGGCGAAGCTCGAAGGGCCGCAGGCGGCCGCCTTCTTCATGCTCGGGGAGACCACCGGCACGGCGGCCGGCGGCGCCGCCGAGGAGGGGAAGTTCCTCCGCGTGCCCGGCACGAATCCCTTCTTCCCGCTCCCGCACGACCTCCAGGGGAACCGCTTCCTCGAGCTCCTGGGCGAGCACCCGCTCGAGGTCTACCTGATGAACACGGGCAGCGTGGGCGGCCCGGTCGCCGACGAGCGCTCGCGCAAGGTGCGGATCCCGCACTCCTCCGCGATCGTCAAGGGCATCGCCGAGGGGACGATCGAGTGGCAGGACGATCCCGACTTCGGCTACAAGGTCGCGCGTCACGTCCCCGGCATCGACGCCGAGGACGAGGCCGTCCTCCGGCCGCGGGAGCTGTACGAGGCGCAGGGCCGCGCCGACGAGTACGCCGCCCAGGTCGAGCGGCTGCACCGCGAGCGCCGCGAGTTCCTGAGCGGGTTCGAAAGCCTGACGTCCGAGATCGTTGACGCCGTCGGCTAGCCCGGTCCTCGGCTTCGTCGGCCTCGGCTCCATGGGAAGCCGGATCGCCGCCCGGCTCCTGGCGGCCGGCAACGAGGTGCACGGCTGGAACCGCACGCCCGGAAAGGCCGGCGTGCTGGCGGCCGACGGGCTCGTGGAGGAGCCCACGCCGGCGGCGGTCGCGGCTGCGGCCGACGTGATCTTCTCGATGGTCACGGACACCGCGGCCGTCGAGGAGGTCGTGACGCGGCCCGACGGGCTGCTCGCCGGGCTGCGGCCCGGCGCCGTGATCGTCGAGATGAGCACGATCGACCCGGCGACGAGCGTCTCGCTGGCAAGCGAGGCCGCGGCGGCCGGCGGGGTCCTCCTGGACGCACCCGTCTCCGGGAGCCTCGCCACGCTCGAGGCGGGGCAGCTCTCGATCATGGTCGGCGGCCCCGAGGAGGCCTACGAGCGCGTCCGCCCGCTGCTCCTCCAGGTCGGCCCGAAGGTGATGCGCATCGGCCCGAACGGCCAGGCGCTGATCGTGAAGCTCGCCATCAACAACACCCTCGTCGCCGAGATGGTCGCCTTCTGCGAGAACGTGGCCATGGCCGAGAAGGCCGGCGTCCGCCGTGAGGTGGCGGTCGAAGCGCTGCTCCAGAGCGTGATCTCGTCGCCGATGCTGCAGTACCGAGGGCCCTTCATCCTCGAGGGGAACATGCCCGCCGAGGCCTTCTCGAACGTCAACCTCCAGCAGAAGGACATGACGCTGGGCCTGGGGACGGGCAAGCGGCTGGCGACGCCGCTGCCGACCTCGACCGCGGCGAACGAGCTCTTGACGGCCGCGCGCGGCATGGGGCTCGAGCAGTACGACTTCTCGGTCGTGTACGAGGTCTTCCGGGCCCTGAACGGCCTCGGCGGACGGCGCGAGCTGGGCCAGAGCTGATGCCGCGCTACCGCACCCGCGTCGAGGACGTCCCGCTCGTCGAGGGCCTGCGCGAGGACGAGGGCTGGGTCGACATGCGGGTGCAGTTCCTCGTCGACGAGGCCTCGGCCGGCTCGAAGCGCCTCGTCTTCGGCCGGACCGTCCTGCCGCCCGGGGCGAAGCACGACCGCCACCGCCACTTCCACTGCGACGAGTTCCTCATCGTCATGTCCGGCAGCGGCCTCGTGCACACGAACGAGGGCCTGGAGCCCTCCCGCGCCGGCGACGTCATCTTCACCCCCGCCGGCGACTGGCACGGGTTCGACAACACCTCCGACGAGGACGTCGAGCTCATCTGGGGCTGGGCCGGCGCAGGCTCCCTCGAGGC
Source organism: Gaiellaceae bacterium (assembly GCA_035620475.1). Lineage (GTDB taxonomy): Bacteria > Actinomycetota > Thermoleophilia > Gaiellales > Gaiellaceae > JAIBJN01. The sequence goes on from DASPGT010000100.1 coordinate 13,701, forward strand.
CGCCGGCTACGAGGTCGAGCCCTTCGAGACGTAGCCCTCGGGCCGGGCGGACGCGTCCCCGCCGGCCACGGCCGGGGCCTGACCCCGGACACGGCCTTTCGGGCGGGACCTGCCTGGGGAGCGGATCGGTTTCTGCCCGCAGGCCGCCCGCGGCACCGCCCACAGACGCCCTTCGCGGACAGGGCCAGTGCCTGGCACCGGGACGCGGCCCGCGAGGACTAGGCTCGCCGCAGGCGCTCGGCGGCGAGCTCGACCGCCTCGATGATCCCGCGGTAGCCCGTGCAGCGGCACAGGTTGCCGGCGAGAGCCTCGCGGATCTCCTCCTCGCTGGGGTCCGGCCGGTCGCGAAGGAAGGCGTCGATCGTCATCAGGAAGCCGGGCGTGCAGAAGCCGCACTGGAGGGCGTGCCGCTCCTGGAAGGCCGCCTGGACGGGATGGAGCCCCTCCGCGGGCGCGAGGCCCTCGACCGTGCGGAGCGAGCGGCCGTCGGCCTGGACCGCGAGGAGGAGGCAGGAGCGCACCGGCTCGCCCTCGAGCTGGACGGTGCAGGCGCCGCAGACGCCCTGCTCGCAGCCGACGTGCGTGCCGTGCAGGCCCGCTCCGTGGCGGATGAAGTCGGAGAGGAGCAGGCGCGGCTCGACCTCGGCCTCGACGAGGATCCCGTTGAGCTCGACCGCGATCCGGCGCGTCACGCGCCCGCCTCCTCGAGCGCCCTACGTGCCAGCTCCCGGAGGAGCGCCCGCCGCCAGTCCGCGCCGGGGCCGGTGAGCTCCAGCCCCGCGACCGCCGCCTCCGCGGCCTCGGCGGCTGCCGCGCCCGCGACAACGAGCGCCTCGGCCTCCCGCGCCCGCACCGGGGCGGGCCCGGCGGCGAGCAGCGCCAGCCGCGCCTCCCCCGGCCCCACCACGGCGGCCGCTCCGCCGAGCGCGAAGTCGCCGTGCGTCCGGGCGTGCTCGACGAACGCGCTCCGGCTCGAGGCCGGCGGGAGCGGCACCTCGATCTCGACCAGGAGCTCGTCGGGCTCGAGGGCCGTCGTCAGGAAGCCGAGGAAGAGCTCGCCGGCGGTGAGCGTCCGCGACCCGCGGGCCGAGCGGACGTGGAAGCGGGCGTCGAGCGCGGCGAGCGCGACCGGCAGCTCCGCCGCCGGATCCGCGTGGGCGACCGACCCGCACACGGTCCCTCGCGAGCGGATCTGCGCGTGACCGACGAAGCGGACGGCCTGCGCCAGCAGCGGCCAGCCCGCCGCAACCTCCTGCGAGCGCTCCAGGTCGGCGTGCCGCGCGAGCGCGCCGATCCGGAGGACGTCTCCGTCCCGGCGCAGGTAGGCAAGCTCCTCGACCCGGTTCACGTCGACGAGGCGGTCGGGCCGCGCGAGGCGAAAGTTCAGGAGCGGGACGAGGCTCTGCCCGCCCGCGAGCACCTTCACGTCCTCGCCGTCGCCTCTGAGGAGCGTCAGCGCCTCGCCGAGCTCCGTCGGGTCGTCGTAGGCGAACGCCGCCGGCTTCACAGGGGATCCCCCTGCAGGAGCCGCCAGAGCTTCGCCTCCGTGAAGGGCGGATCGACGTGCCGGACGCCGAAGGGGGCGAGGGCGTCCGCGACGGCATTCGCCACCGCGGCCGGAGTGGCGATCGCGCCCCCCTCGCCGATGCCCTTCGCGCCCAGCGGGTTGAGCGGCGACGGCGTCTCCACGAACCGGCTGGCGATCGGCGGCAGCTCGGCGGCGGTCAGCAGCGAGTAGTCGGCGAAGGACGCGGTGCGGAGCTGCCCCTCCTCGTCGTGCACCGCCTCCTCGACGAGGCACTGGCCGAGGCCCTGCACGGTCGCGCCGAGCACCTGTCCCTCGGCGAGCAGGGGGTTGACGATCCGGCCCGAGTCGTCGACCGCGGCGAGCGAGAGGATCCGGAGGCGGCCGGTGGCCCGCTCGATCTCGACGGCGGCGAGGTACGCGCCCGAGGCGAAGACGAGCCCGGAGCTGAAGCGCGCCGAGGCCTCGGCCCCGCCCTCGGCCGCAACCAGCTCCGCGAGGGAGAGCCCGGCGGCCTCCGCCCGCTGCTTGAGCTCCCGCGCGGCCACGACCAGGGCCGAGCCGCCCATCGCCACCGAGCGGCTGGCGAACGTCCCGACCCCCGGCGGCACCTCGCCCGAGTCCCCCCAGACGACCTCGACGGCCTCGGGGTCGACGCCGAGCTCGTCGGCCGCGATCTGCGCGAAGGTCGTCTCGTGGCCCTGCCCGTGCGGGGAGGAGCCGGTGCGGACGACCACGCGCCCGTCCGGCTCGAGCCGGAGGTCGGCGCTCTCCCAGAGCCCGGCGGCGCGCTCGACGTACATGCCGACGCCGACGCCGGCGACCCGCCCCTCGGCGCGCGCGCGGTCGCGCTCCTCGACCAGGCTGGCGTGGCTCCCGAGCTCGAGCGCCGCGTCGAGGCAGCGCTCGAAGCTGCCCGAGTCGTAGGTCCAGCCGAGCGGCGTCTCGTACGGGAAGGCCTCCGGCGGCACGAAGTTCCGGCGGCGCACCTGGATGGGATCGAGCCCGAGCTCCCGTGCCGCCACGTCGACCATGCGCTCGATCAGGAGGGCGGCCTCCGGCCGGCCCGCCCCGCGGTAGGGCCCCGTCGGGACCTTGGTCGTGGCGGCGCCGACGACCTCGACGGAGACCGCCGGGATCAGGTACGTCCCGCCCAGGAGCATCGCCGTCGTGTGCGGCGCGACCGGGGTCGTCGCGTAGAGGTAGGCGCCGAGGTCCGCGAAGAGCGCTGCGCGGAGGCCGAGGATCCGTCCGTCGGCGGCGAGGGCGAGCTCGACGTCGGCGTCGAGGCCGCGACCCTGGTAGGCGGAGAGGAAGTTCTCCGTCCGGTCCTCGGTCCAGCGAAGCGGCAGGCCGAGGACGACCGCTGCCGCCGCGACCGCGGCGACCTCGACTCCCACGGCGCCCTTGCTGCCGAAGGCGCCGCCCACGTCGGGCACGATCACCCGCAGCCGGTCGCGCTCGCGGCCGAGCGAGGAGCCGAGCTGCGCCAGCGGCCGGTGAGGATCCTGGGCGGAGCACCAGACGGTGAGGACGTCCGTCCCGGGGTCGTGCCGGGCGATCGCCCCCCGCGGCTCGATCGGGGCGGCGACGAGGCGCGGGATGTGGAACGACTGCGCGACGACGGTGTCGGCCGCGGCGAACGCCGCGTCGACGTCGCCGTGTCGGCGCGACCAGCGGACGAGCGCGTTGTCCGGGACGTGCTCGTGGACGGGCGGCGCGCCGGCGGCCGTGCGCGGGTCCAGCACCGGCGCGAGGGGCTCGTACTCGGCATCGACGCGCTCCGCGGCGTCCTCGGCGAGGGCCCTCGTCTCGGCGAGGACGAGGGCGACCGGCTCCCCGGCGTAGCGGACGGCGTCCCGGGCGAGCACCGGGTGGCCGGCGTCCGCCACCGTCGCGCCCTCGATCGCCCCGACGGGCAGCGGCGCCGCGTCGAGGTCGGCGGCGGTCAGCACCGCCGCGACACCCGGCAGGGCGCGGGCGGCCCGGGCCTCGACCGCCCCGAGCCGGGCGTGCGCGAACGGGCTGCGCACGAACGCAGCCTCGAGGAGGCCCGGGAGCTCGACGTCGTCGAGGTACGTGGCCTCGCCGCGCAGGAAGCGCGCGTCCTCGCGCCGGGGGACGGCCCGTCCGACCCAGGCGCCGCCGCTCACGGGCGCCGCGTCACTCCATCCGCTCCCACACGACGTCGAACTCCTGGCACGCCGAGTGGAGGAGGCTCTCGACCGGGCAGTAGCGGCCGACGAGATCCTTCAGCTTCTCCAGGCGCTTGTCGGGCTCGTCGGTGCGGATCCGCACGGTGAGGCGCACGGCCTGGTAGTGGACGGGGACGTCGGCAAGGCCGCGGCGCCCGCGCGTGTCGAGCACGCCCTCGGCGGAGGTCTCCAGGTCCGAGTAGGCGAAGCGGAGCTTCTCGGCCATGCGCCCCGTCGAGACGTTCACGCAGCCGCACAGGCCGACGAGGATGTACTCGAGCGGGCTCGGCCCTCGGTTCTCGCCGCCGCGCGAGGGAGGCTCGTCGGAGACGACGACGTGATCCCGCACGGTCATCTCGGACGCGGCGTGGGTCAGCATCCTCCCGGTGGCGCGGTTGACGACGATGAAGTCCTGGGCGGTGTCGATCTTGGTCATTCTCCGGCCTCCTCCCGGTTGAGCGCGACGGGCCCGCCGCGCTCGTGGGCGGCGATGGCTCCGAGCACGACGGCGAGCGCGGCCAGAGCCTCGTCCGCGCCGGTCTCGGGCTCCGCCTCGCCGCGCACGCAGCGCGCGAGCTCGTCCAGCTCCTCGGCGACGGGGTCGCGCTCCTCGAAGGGGACGTCCCGCGTGCCCTCCGCGTCGGTCAGACGGAGCGTGGTCACCGAGTCGAGGGCCTCGGCGCGCGGCCACACCGAGGCGTCGGTGCGGTAGTCGAGCACCCCGCCGGTGCCGAGCAGGCGGGCGGAGTACGTCTTCGGTGACACGTAGCTCGACACGATGGTCGCCCGGGCGCCGGACTCGAGCTCGACGAGGGCGACCCCGAGATCCTCGATCTCCGCCTCGGTCGCGAGCCGGGCGAAGGACCCGTGGACGCGGGCGGCGGGGCCGAGCCAGTACTGGAGCGTGTCGGCGTGGTGGACGCCCAGCTGCAGGAGCGGGCCTCCCGGGCACGTCTCGCGCCGGTAGCGCCACGAGCCCGGCTTCAGGGTTCCGGTGAGGGAGAAGTTCAGCTCCGCCGCGACGACGCGGCCGAGCCCCCCTTCCTCCACGACGCGCTTGACGGCCCGCGCCGCGCCCAGCCGGCGCAGGTCGTGACCGACCAGCAGGGTGACCCCAGCTGCGGCGCAGGCGGCCCGCACGGCCTCCCCGTCCGCCAGCGTGTCGGCGATCGGCTTCTCCACGAAGACGTGCTTGCCGCGCTCGGCGCAGGCCGCGGCCTGCTCGGCGTGCGTGAAGTTCGGGGTGGAGAGCAGGACCGCCTCGACGCCCGGGTGCTCGATCGCCGCCTCGAGCGACGGCGCCGCCTCGCAGCCCGCCTCGGCGGCGAAGGCCTCACGGCGCGCTCCGTCGCGGGAGAAGCAGGTGACGAGCTCGACCGTGGGCGTGCGCGCCGCCGCCCGCGCGAGCTGGCCCGCGAACATGCCGGTGCCGACCAGCGCAACGCCGACGGGGGTCACGCCGCCGCCACCAGCGGCTCGAGCGGCACGGTGTGCAGCGTCTCCATGCCCGCGGCGCGGACGATGCCCAGCTGCCCCAGCTGGAGTCCCATCCGCTCGTCCGGCGTGATCGGGTTCGGCTGGACGACGAGCGCCATCCCCTCCTCGAAGGTGCGCCCCGCCGGCGCCGGGCTCGCGTCGTCCCAGGGCCACCACTGCACGCAGGAGCGGTCGACGATCGGGGGCATGATGTCGACGCCGTAGCCGTGCACGAGGTCGTCGTAGATGGCGTAGCCGGCCTCGCCGATCACCGAGCCCGCGCGGATCGCGTCCGCCTCGGTCGCGCCCGGCTCGAGGACGTCCATGATCGTCTCGTACGAGGCGAGCGCGACGTCGAACATGCGCTGCCACTCGCCGGTCGGCTCGGCGTCGACGAAGATCGGCCGCTGGATCTGCCCCGTGTAGCCCCAGTACGAGGCGCTGAACTCGGTGATGATCACGTCGCCGGCTGCGATCCGCCGGTGCGACGGGTTCTGGGCGGGCAGGCAGCCGTTCGGGTCGTCCATCGCCATCGAGCGGAGGAACATGATCCGCGGCATCCCGCCCTCGGGCCGGTACGCGGCCTCGGCGAGGGCGACCAGCTCGATGTCGCTCATCCCCGGCCTCGCGCCTTCCGCGAGCGCGACGATGGCCCGGTCGGTGAGCTCGGCCGCCTTCCGGAGCCAGTCGACCTCCTCCTCGGACTTGCGCAGGCGGAGGCGCGCATAGGGGAGCGTGACGTCCACGAGCTCGAGGCCGGGGAGCTCCTCGCGCAGGCGTGCATGATGGCCGTAGGGCATGCCCATGGAGAACGTCGCGTTGACGCCGACGAGCCCGGCGCGCCCGCCCGTCACGCCCAGCTCGCGCAGGCGGCCGGCCACCGCCGCGGCGGGGTCGTAGCCGCCCCACTCGATCACCGGCACGTCGCTGACCTCGCGGGCGTTCGGCACATGGTTCGTGAGGCCCGTGTAGAGCGCCGTGTCCTGCCCGGGGTCGCGCGGGACGACGAGGTAGCAGTGGTGCAGGTCGAGATGGTTCGAGAGCCAGAACGGGTTGGCCATGTTCGCGCGGTTGACGCCCGAGTTGCCGAAGACCACGAGCGCCGAGAGGCCGTGCTCGTCCATCAGCCCGCGCGCGAGCGCGTAGCGGCGGTCCATCTCCGCTCCGGAAAACCGGTCCCACATGCCTAGCCCAGCTCCTTTCGCAGCCAGTCCGCCACGAGCGGGCGGTACAGGAAGGGAATGTTGTTGCAGACGTGGTTGCCCTCCTCGTAGAGCACGAAGCTCGTCGCGGGCGCCTCGTCGGCGATGCGCTTCGTCTGCTCCCACGGGATGATGCGGTCGAGCCTGCCCGTGACCACCAGCCCGGGGCGGTCGAGCCCCGCAATCACCGGCGCCAGGTCGAGCTCGAACGCCTTCGCGCGCGCCTCGTCGAGGTCGCGGGCGCCCGAGTGGTGCTGGAACGTCTCGCGCGTGAGCGCCGGCAGGCCGTCCCAGCACTCGCCGAAGCAGAAGGCGCCGCTGATCCCGGCGACGGCCTTCACCCGGCGCTCGACCGCGGCCGCGCGCGGCGCGTAGTAGCCGCCCAGGCTGACGCCGGCGGCGCCGACGCGGTCGAGGTCGAGGTCGTCCCGGCCGGCGAGCGCGTCCAGCGCGGCGGTCACGGCGACCTCGTAGTCGGGCCGGATCGACGTCGTGAAGCCGCTCTCGCCCTGGCCCGGCCCGTCGAGGGAGAACGTGGCCAGCCCCCGCTGCAGGAACACGTTCTCCCAGCGGAAGAACTCCTCCTTCGTCGAGTCGAGCCCCGGAAGCAGCAGCACGAGCGGCGGTCGCTCGGAGCCGGCCGGCCGGCGGAGGTTGCCGACGAGGCGCCCGTCCTCGAAGGGCACCTCGACACGCTCGGCCGCCGGGTCGAGGTGGGCGTGGGCGCGGTAGAGGCAGTCGATCGCCTGCCGCGTCGTCTCGTGGTTCAGCTCGGGGTCGAGCACCCAGACGAACTTGGCGAAGTGGAAGCAGACCGCGGCGGAGAGCCAGCGCTCGCCGGCGGTGCGCCCGTTGCCGGCCGCCTCCGCCTCCTCGGCCAGAGCGCGGTGCTCGCCGGCCGTCTCCCCCCAGGCGTCCAGCCACTGGTCCCAGGTCTCGATCCGCGCCGTCGTCCGCTCGAAGTCGTACGGCTCGACGCCGTTCGAGACGAAGCGCGGCGCCCAGTTGGCGATCGCCGCCTCGACGCGCGCGTCAGGCACCCGCGACGACCTCCTCCAGCGACGTCCCCAGGTCCTCGAGGAGGACGATGGCGGTGTTCCGCCCGGGCGCGGCCGAGACGGAGCCGCCCGGGTGGGTCGTGCCGCCCGTCTGGTAGAGGCCCTCGACCGGCGTCCGCGGCGCGAAGCGGAGCAGGCCGGACTGGGCGGGGCTCATGTCGCCGCCGTGGCAGGTCCCGTGCCAGTTGTGGGCGTTCATCCGCTCCAGGTCGGGCGGGCTCTTCACGAGCGTGGCGAGGACCGCGTCGGCGGTCATGTTCGGCGCGAAGCGGGCGAGCTGCTCGAAGTTCGCCCGCGCCGCCTCCTCCTTCCGCTCCTCCCAGCGGGCCGCGCCGCCGTCGGCGAGCTCGTAGGGGTGGAAGCCGATCACCTTGAGCGCATGCTGCCCGGCCGGGGCCCGCGACTCGTCGGCGACGCTCCCGCAGACGACGAGGAGCGGCGGGTCGTCGAGGGCGAGGAGCCCGCGGCCGACGTCCGAGCCGACCCGGAGCAGCCGGTCGACGGACGGCGCGACCCCCGCAGCGACCGGGGTGACCGGCCCGTCGGCGGTGGCGAAGGTCGGCGCCTCGGTCGTCGCGTAGTGGGCGGGGAAGAGGCACACGCCCTCACGCCAGCGGTCGACGCCGTAGAGGAAGTCCTCGCCCCACGCCTCCCGCGGCGCCATCTCGACGAGGTGCTTGACGTGGACGGTCGAGACCACCGCCCGGCGTGCCCGGTAGGTCTCGCCTCCCTCCGTCTCGACCCCGACGCACTTGCCGCCCTCGAGGACGAGCCCGCCGACGCGCGCGCCGGTCACGACGGAGCCGCCGCGGTCCTCGATCAGGCGCACGAGCGCGAGCGGGAGCTCGGCGGAGCCGCCCCGCGGCAGGGTCCAGCTGTGCTGCTGGCGGCCGTAGACGAGCGAGTACGCGAGCTGGCCCGTGCCCGGGCGGTCGCACGGCTGCACGGTCATGAACGCCATCCAGAGCATGAACGCCTGGATGTGAGGATCCTCGAACTCGGCGCGGATCACGTCCCAGGCGCTCATCGCCAGCCGCTTCCTCCAGGTGGCGTCGAGCGCCTCGTCCGGGCGCGGGGCACGGCCGGCCGGGTTGTTGCGGTAGGCGCCGAAGACGCCCTTCGCCGCGTCGTAGTCGGCGATCAGCCGGCGGTAGCTCTCCGCGTCGCGCGCCGAGAAGCGGGCGAGCTCCGCGCAGGTGCGGTCGAGGTCGCGCCACTGCGTGATCGACTCGCCGTCGCCGAAGACGACGTGGACGACAGGGTCGGGGTGGAGGTACTCGAGGCCGTAGTCCTCGACGAGCCGCAGCTCCCCGAGCGCGGGGCTCGCCTGGATGAGGTTGTGCGCGGTCGAGCAGGAGTCGTGCAGGAACCCGGGGAGCGTCAGCTCCTCGGTGGCAGTGTTCCCGCCCACGACCGGCCGCTCCTCGAGGACGAGCACCTCGAGCCCCGCCCGGGCGAGGTAGGCGGCGGTCACCAGGCTGTTGTGCCCGGCGCCCGCGACGACGACGTCGGCAACCGTGCTCATCGAACCTCCGTTGTATGATTGTCAGACACGACCATGGCGCGCATCAGCTATGTCGACCCGGCGACGCTCACCGATCCGGAGCTGATCGAGGAGATCGAGCACGCCCGCCGGTTCGGGACGCCGCGCCCCGAGACGCAGTCCATCCGCTCCCACGTCCCGGCCGTCGCGCTCGGGTTCACGCGCGGGTGGAACCAGATCTTCCGGACCGGGATCGTCGAGCACCCGCTCAAGGAGCTCTGCCGGGTCTACGTCTCGAAGACGATCGACTGCCACTACTGAGGATCGCAACGGTCTCTCCGGGGCGGAGAGCAAGGGCTGACCGAAGAGGATTACGACGAGCTCCTCGACTTCGAGCGCTCCGACCGGTTCGACGAGCGGCAGAAGGCGGCGCTCCTCTACACGAGCATGCTGGTCTGGAGCCCCGAAGGCGTCGACGACGCGCTCTGGGCACGCCTCCGCGAGCACTTCAGCGAGGAGCAGATCGTCGAGCTGGGCTCGTTCGTCTGCCTCACCTTCGGGCAGCAGCGCGTGATCAAGACCTGGGGCGTCGGGCACGGCGAGTTCCTGAACGACACGAGCGGCGGGCTCGCCCCGCAGGAGGCCGAGGCCTAGATGGCGCACCTCCCCGGCAGCGCCGACGAGATCCGCGCCCGCGTTCCGGGCGTCGACGCCACGTACGCGTACATCCGCGACAACGTTCTCACGTCCGGGATCGTCGACCAGGAGCTCAAGGACCTCTGCTTCCGCTTCGTCGCCGGGGAGATCGACCCGGAGGACTTCGAGGGACGCGAGCGCGCGGCCCTCGACTGGGCCCACGCAATCGTCTGGGACTCGGACGCCGCCGACGACGAGCTCTGGGAGCGGCTGCACGGCTACTTCAACGAGCGGGAGCTCGTCGAGCTCGGCTGCTCCATCGGCTTCGAGCTCGGCCAGCAGCACTTCGTCCGGACGCTGGGGCTGAGGCCGCAGCTCCCTCACGCGCGCTCCTGAAAAAGGCGCAGCGCGTTCCCGCCCAGGATCAGCGCCTCGTCCTCCGGGGCGAGGCCGAGCGCGCGCACCGGCTCCGCCGGGCGCTCGAGGCCCATGTCGAACGGGTAGTCGGAGCCGAGCAGGACGCGGTCGGCGCCGGCGAACTCGATCGCGGCGCGGAGCAGCGTCTCGTCGTGGGTGACCGTGTCCAGGTAGAAGCGCCGGATGGACTCGACCGGCGACTCGCTCAGGCGCGCGCGGGCGTCCGGCTGGAAGGTGTGTGAGTGCCGCAGGCGGCCGCGGAGCGAGAGGATCGCCCCGCCCGCGTGCGCGAGGAGGACTCGGAGGTCGGGGTGACGCTCCATGACGCCGGCCATCGTCAGGTGCGCGGCGGTGATCGTCGTCTCGAGCGGGTTCCCCGCCGTGTTCCAGAGGTAGTAGTCGTTCAGCGCCTCGATCCCGAAGCCGCGGGTGGTCGGGTGGACGAACACGAGCGCGCGCGTTTCCTCGGCGGCCGCCCAGAAGCCGGCGAAGCGGTCGTGACCGAGGTAGTCGCCGCCGACGCTGGCCGCCACCTCGACGCCGGAGAGGCGGCCGTCGCGCATCAGCTCGGCCAGCTCGTCCGGGCGCTCGAGGTCGACGGTGCCGAGCGCGGCGACCCGCGGGCCGACCATCGCGGCGAGCGCCTCGTTCTGCCGCGCGGTGTCGCGGCCGACCAGGTTCACCCAGGGGCAGAGCACGACCCGGTCGACGCCGGCGCGGTCCTGCTCCTCGAGGATCCGGCCCAGGTCGACGAACTCCCGCACGGCCGCCCTGATCGCCTTGCCGTCCAGCTCGACGACCTGTCCGCGCTCGTCCCAGCGGACCTCGGCCCCGAGCCCCGGGACGATCACGTGGGCGTGCGCGTCGACGACGACCGTCACGAGAGCAGCACCAGGATCAGACCGCCGACGACGACGAGGGCGGCACCCAGCCAGATCTGCGCGGTGACCCGCTCGACGTGGCGGCCCATGAGCATCGGCGAGAGGAGCAGGACGACCGGGACCGAGAGCAGCCCCAGCGCGAGGACGACGGCGATGCTCGTGTAGTCGAGCGCCGCCCAGCGCGCCCACACGGACAGGCCGACCATGAGACCCGCGAGGAGCTTGAAGGCGAGCGACAGCCGCGAGCCGAAGACGGGCCCGTCGACCCGCGGCCGCAGCGGGAGCGCGACCGCGTACGCGACCACGGCCACGACCATCCCGAGCGTCAGGCCGAGGAGCGGCGAGGGCAGCCCGTCGAGCCCCTCCTTGATGAGGAGCGGGCTGGTCGCCCAGGCGAGGGCCGTGGCCAGGCCGGGCAAGGCGTCCCGCCACGAGATCCCCCACCCCTCCTCGGACACCCGCTCCAGCGAGACGACGAGCGCGCCGGCGGTCACGAGCGCCACTCCCACCCAGACGACAGCCGGCGGCACCTCGCTGAGGACCAGGATGGCGATGGCGGCGCCGAACACGGGGGTCGTGGCGAGGAGCGGGCTCGTGCGGGCGGCCCCGATTCGCATCTGGCTCATGTTCAGGAACGTCCAGCCGACGGCGAAGTGGATCAGCCCCGCCACCGAGAAGCAGACGAGCGAGACCGCGGTCGCGTCGCCGAGGAGCCCGACGTCCTCGGTGGCGAGCGTGGCGACGACGAGGACGCCGAGCGCGGTCGCCAGCTGGAGGAAGGTCGCCAGGTAGGCGTCGCTCATCCCGCCGACGGCGCGCCGGTTCAGCGTTTGGAAGACGCCGAACCCGAGCCCGGCCGCGGCGGCGAGCGCGGGGCCCGTCACCCGGCGGCGTTCTCGCCCGTCGCCGACGAGCCCCCGCCGTTCGAGACGCTCTTCGCCTCGGCGTGCGCCGAGCCGCCGAAGAAGAGATCGGCCATCTCCGGGTTCGCCAGCACGTCGCCCGCGTCGCCGGCGAGGAGGACGCGGCCGCTCTCCATCACGACGCCGTGCGTCGAGAGGCGCAGCCCGAAGCGGACGTTCTGCTCGACGAGGAGGATCGTCTTCCCCGCCTGCTTCATCAGCTCGATCGACTCGGAGACGTGCTTCAGCGCCTTCGGGTCGAGGCCGAGCGACGGCTCGTCGAGGAGGACGACGCGCGGGTCGAGCATGAGCGACCGGCCGAACTCCACCATGCGCCGCTGCCCGCCCGAGAGGTTTCCGGCCTTCTCCTCGCCGCGCTCCGAGATGATGGAGAAGATCTCCGCGACCCGCGCGTAGCGCTCCTTCACGACGTGGCGCTCGCGCCGGATGACGTAGGCGCCCATGAGCACGTTCTCGCGGACGGTCAGGTTCGGGAAGAGCCCATGCGACTGCGGCACCTGGACGATGCCGAGCCGCAGGATGTCGCTCGGCTCGCGCCCCCCGATGGGTGCGCCGTCGAACTGCACCGTCCCCCTGCGCGGGATGAGGAGCCCGCTGAGGACACGAAGCACGGTCGACTTCCCGGCCCCGTTCGGGCCGACGATGCAGGTGACGGAGCCGTCCTCGACGCCGAGGTCGAGCCCCTGGAGGACGTCGCCGCCCCCGTAGCCCGCGAACACGTCTTCGAGGCGGACCAGCATCAGGAGGAGACCTCGGCCTTCCGCTCGAGCACGAAGTCCTCGCCCAGGTAGGCGTCCAGCACGGCGGGATCGGCCTGGACGTGATCCGGCGCCCCCGTGCAGATCGTCTGCCCGCGCGCGAGGACGCACACCGGGTTGCAGAGCCCGAGGACGAGGGGCATGTTGTGCTCGACGATCAGGAACGTCGTCCCCTGCCGGTTCAGCTCCCGGATCATCTCCTCCATGTGGGCGATGAGCGTCGGGTTGATGCCGCCGGCGGGCTCGTCGAGCATGATCAGCGTCGGGTCGAGCATGAGGATCTGCGCGAGCTCGACGAGCTTGCCCTGGCCGTAGGAGAGCGCGCCGGCGCGGTGGCCGGCGAACTTGTGCATGCCGACGAACTCGAGCAGCTCGTGCGCGCGCTCGGCCTCGTTGCCGCTCACGGCGTCGGCGGCCAGATGGCGATAGGAGAACGAGCTGAGCGGCGCGACGACGTTCTCGAGCACGGTCATCTGCTTGAACAGGCGCGTGATCTGGAACGTCCGGCCGATGCCGAGGTGCGCCCGGCGATATGGCGGCAGCTTGTCGACCCGCCCGCCCTCGAACCAGATCTCCCCCTTGTCGGGCGGCATCGTGCCGTCGATCAGGTTGAAGAGCGTCGTCTTGCCGGAGCCGTTGGGCCCGATCAGGGCGGTGATGGAGCCGCGCTCGACCGCGAGCGTGACGCCGTCGACCGCCTGCACGCCGCCGAAGCGCTTCTCGACCCCGCGCACCTCGAGCAGCGGCCCGGGCGCCGCCGCCTTCGCCTCGAGCGCGCCGCGCTCGACGACCGTGAGCGGCTTGCGCTCGAAGCGGGCGCCGACCTCGGCGGCCGTCTTCGACTCGCGCCTCCGGGTGACGATCTCGCGGACGCTCGGGATGATCCCGCGGGGCAGGAGGAGCACGACGAGCATGAGCATGGCGCCGAAGAAGATCAGGCGGACGTTCGCATCCCAGATCCCCTCGCCGAACCACTTGTCGAAGTCGTTGTTCGTCACCTGGTTCAGCGGCTCGAGGATGAACGCGCCCAGCACCGGGCCCCAGATCGTCCCGCGACCGCCGAGGAGGACGGCGAGGACGACGAAGACGCTGTAGACGATGTCGAACATGTTCCGCGGATCGATGAAGCTCAGGTAGTACGCGTACACGCCCCCGGCGGCGCCGATCCAGACGGCGCTCGCGATGTACGCGAGCACCTTGTAGATGGGCGTGTTCACGCCGACGGAGGCCGCTTTGTCCTCGTCCTCGCGGATGGCGATCAGCCCCATGCCGAACTTCGTCCGGCGGATCCACGTCGACATCGCGACCGAGATGAGGAGGATCCCGAAGAAGATGTAGTAGAAGGGCAGGTTCCCCCACTCGCGCGGCCAGTCGGGCAGCGGCAGGGAGAGCCCGCGGTTCCCGTACGTGAGCTCGCCCCAGTTCAGCACGATCAGCTGCATCACGAACAGGAACGCGATCGTGAGGATCACGAAGGAGTGGCCGCGCGTCCGCATGATGATCGGCCCCACCAGCGCCGCGAACAGGCCCGCGACGATCGCCGAGATCGGGATGAAGTAGAACGGGTTGGCGCCGCCCTGGCCGAACTCGTCCGGGCCGAAGACGCGCAGCGAGAGGATCGCGGTCGTGTAGGCGCCGATCCCCAGGAAGACCGTCTGGCCGAGCGAGACGTAGCCCGCGAAGCCGGAGATGATGTTCCAGCCGCTCGCCATGATGGCGAGGAGCAGCGAGAGGATGATGATCGTCTGGTAGTACCGGTTGTCGGAGATGACCGGGAAGATCAGGATCGTGACGAGCAGGGCCGCGACGGCGATCCTGCCCGCGTTCCGCCCGAGGAAGCCGGCCGCCGCCGTCACAGCGCCACGTCCTCGCGAAGCTTGTGGCCCATGAGGCCCTGGGGCCGCAGGAGCAGGACGAGCATGATGACCGCCCAGGGGACCATGGTCGCCCACTGGGGCGAGATGTAGGTCGCCGTCATCGTCTCCGCGACTCCGAGCAGGAGCGCTCCGACGACCGCACCGGGCAGGCTGCCCATGCCGCCGAGGACGATGATGCCGAGGATCCGCGAGATCCAGGCGTAGTGCGAGCCCGGCAGGAACGGGTAGAGCACCGCCGCGATCGACCCGCCTGCGCCCGTCGTGGCGACGCCGATGGCGAAGGTGAGCGCGGCGACCGTCGTCGGGTCGACCCCGACCAGGCGCGCGGAGGACATGTTCGCGGACACCGCCCGGATCGCGCGGCCGAGCCAGGTGACGCGCAGGATCACGTAGAGGATGGCGAGCACGCCGATCGCGATCGCGCACCCGTAGACCTGGGCCTTGCGCAGGTAGATGTCGCCGATCGTGAACGACTGGTTGAAGTACTCGGGCGTCGCCCGGTGCAGCGTCGCGGTCCACACCATGCCCATGACGCCCTCGATGACGAGCGCGAGCCCGAACGTCAGGATCACCGACGTGGACGGCGGCTTTCCCTGGATCCAGCGGACCGTCGTCAGGTAGATGCCCAGGCCGACGAGGAACATCGCCGGCGTGGTCACGAAGACGCCGAGCAGCGGGTCGAGCCCCGTCTCGTTCCAGAGCGCCCAGGTGATGAACGCAGCCAGGATGATCAGCGCGCCCTGGGCGACGTTGATGACGTCCATGACCCCGAAGATCAGGGTCAGGCCCGACGCGAGCAGCGCGTAGACGCCGCCGAGGAGGAGCCCGAGGACGAGGGTCTGGATCAGCTGGGTCAACGGTTCGGTCCCGGAGGTGGAAGCCGGCCGGAGAGTTCGGGGCTCTCCGGCCGGCTTCCGCTTTCTGCCTCAGCCGGTCGCTAGCGACCCGACCACGGCGGCTTGGGGTTGACGATGGTGTCGCTGGTGGCGGCATCCTCGGGGAGGACGATCTCCTCGTCGCCGTTCTGCCACTGCGCGAGGAGGAACGCCTGCTCGGGAGCGCCGGTCTCGTCCCAGCTCAGCGTCCCGAGGATGGTGTCCACGGAGTTCGCGTGGAGCCAGTCCTTGAGCGCCGCCTGGTCGTCGATCGAGCCGACCGCCTCGACCGCGGCCTGGAGGACCTCCGCGGCGGCGAACGCATCAGCGGCGTCCTCGGCCGGATCCTCGTCGAACTTCGCGCGGTAGGCCTCGAGGAACTCCGCGTTCCCCGGGGTCGGCGACTCGACGTGGTAGCTCACGGCGTAGAAGATGCCCTCGGTGTTCTCGACCCCGATCGCGTCCGAGTACTGGTCCGCGAACGACGGGGTCGAGGCCTGGAACATCTGCTGCGGGCTGTAGCCCGCGGCGACGAGCGCCGTGATCAGGTTGACGCCGTCCTGGAGCCCGGCCGAGCCCTGCGCGATCACGTCGGGCTGCTCCGCCGCCATGGCCGAGGCGATCGCGTCGAAGTTCACGGTCTCCGGCGGGTAGATCTCCGAGTAGACCGTCTCGACGCCGCCGGCCTCGAGCTGCTCCTGGATGCCCGCGGCCACGGGAGCCCCGAAGGGATCGTCGGCCGCGACGTACGCCGCGGTCGTCGGCCGCTCGCCCTCGGGCAGGCTGAGCACCCACTCCGAGAAGAGGTCGGCCTGGTGCGGCGCCGTCGCCTGCTGGGCGAAGAAGAGGTACTCGAAGCCGCGGTTGAACATGTCGGGCGATCCGCCGGCCGGCTCGACGTACACCATCTGCGCCCGCTCGGCCACCGCCGAGGCCGGGATGTTCAGGAGCGACGAGAACGTGCCGAGCAGGAGGTCGACGCCGTCCTGCTCGATCAGCGCGTTGTAGTCCGTGACGACGAGGTTCTGGTCGGACTGGTCGTCCTTGATGATCATCTCGACCGGGCGGCCCAGGAGGCCGCCGGCCTCGTTCACCATCTCCATCCAGACCTCGTAGCCCCGCCGTGCGGCCTCACCCGGCTCGGCGAAGTCGCCCGTGAGCGGGAGCGAAGCGCCGATGACGATCGGCTCGCCGCTCGGCTCGCCTCCTCCTCCTCCTCCCGATGTGTCGGTCGCCTCTGTGTCCGCCGCATCACCCTCGTCGTCGTCGTCGCCGCCGCAACCGGCCGCGAAGACGAGCGCGAGGAGGACGGGCAACAGGGCGAGGAGCCAAACGATCCTACGCATGAAGTCCTCCCTTCCCGCAGTGACCGATTTCCTGAGGCAACCCGCCCGCGGTACGGCGACGCCTCCTCCCCCTTTCGCCCCAAGCCTCACACGACATGGATGTCGATCCCGAACTGGTTGATCGGGCTCGCTCCCCCCTCGGTGATGTGGAGCGTGTTCTCGATGCACGCCGAGCCGGCTCCGGGGACGAAGATGCCCGGCTCGACGTTGAGGAAGCTCCCTGGGCGGAGCTCCGCAGTCTCCCCGCGCGCGACAACCGGGCGGACAGACGTGGTGATGCCGGTCGTGTGGCCGAGGTAGACGTGGTTCGAGTAGTCGCCGTAGCCGGCATCCACGGCGACTCGGTTGGCAGCCTCCCACAGATCGCCCCCGCTGATCCCTGCCCGCGCCTCGGCCAGCATGACGCGGTACATCTCGGCGGTGACGTCGTAGATCTCCCGCTGCTTCGGCGAGGGCTCGCCGACCGAGATCGTCCGGTCGGTGTCCGTGTAGTAGCCCTCGAAGCACGCGGAGAGGTCGAGCCAGAACATCTGGCCGGCCTCGAGCGGTCGCTGCGAGTAGAGGTACGGGCGCACGTTCGAGATCACGTCGCTGAACGAGCCCGTGTTGATGTGCGTGGTCATCCCGCTTCCGTGCAGGAACTCGGCGCCGGCCGCGGCCATGCGCGCCAGCGAGTGAAGGCAGAACTCGTACTCGGCGACGCCCTCGCCGGCGGCCTCGACGGCCCCCGCGAGCCCGGCGTCCGCGACGGCCGCGGTCTGCCGGATCCGCGCGGCGTCGTAGTCCGACGGTCCGGAGACGATGTCCTCCCAGACCGGCACGGCGTCGCCGAAGGTCGCGTCCACCAGGCTCCCCGAGAGGATCTCGGCGTAGATCGCGGGCATCTCGCCGGCGAAGACTCCGATGCGCCCCGCGCTCAGGCCGGCCGCTTCGACCGCGTCCCGAATCGCCTTCCTGAGCTCGTCGGCGAGCCAGCGCCGCCCCGGGTTCGGATACGGACGGACGTCCTCGATCCAGGACATCCTGCGCGCCTCCTCGAGGTGCCACGGCTGGTCGACGAGGAGGACCGGGTCGCGCTCTCGCGGGACGAGCAGGAGCGAGCTGGCTCCGGGGAACACGTGGAGGTAGCCGGAGAGGAACCTGATCGGGTCGCTGTTGGCCGAGGCCGACCCCCAGACGAGCAGCCCGTCGAGCTCGTGCGCGTCCATCGCCGCGCGGGCCCGCTCGAGTCGCCCCGCCTGTTCCTCCACCGGCGGCCTGGGCGCACGGCCCTTCGACTTCTCGAGAACGGCCGGGTCGTCGAGCAGGCTGCTCACGTGTCGTTCCCTCCTCTCACGGTTGCGGCGAGGACGGCCATGCCGCCCTCGCCCGCGGCTAGCCGGTAGCGGTCGCCGGTCTCGAGCCAGACGACGCTCTCGCGCGCGAGCGCGTGCTCGCCGCCGGGCAGCTCGATCGCCCCGCCGCCGTCGGCCACGTAGAGGAAGCTCTCGCCGTCCCGGTGCTCGCGCCACTCGCAGCGCTCCCCCGCGGGCAGCTCGAGCCGCTCGAGCACGAGGGGAGCGCGGTCGACGAGAGCGCCCGTCATCCGACGACCTCGGCCGCGGCCGGCTTCCAGGTGCAGACGTCGCCGGCCTCGACCCAGATCGTGTCCTCGGGCGGGGGCGCCCACAGCTCGACGAACGCGAACTCCTCCTGCGTGTCGTTCTCGAACCAGTGCACCTGCCCCGGCTCGACCACGTGCACCTCCCCCGCGCGGACGCGCGTCCGCGTGCCCTCGACGCAGGCGATGCCGCTGCCGCGGAGGACGTAGAAGACGTGCAGGCTGCCGACGTGGTAGTGGGCGGCCGCCGTGTCGCCGGGGTGGTAGACGATGCGGTCGGCCCGGATCAGCTCCGCCGCGACCGGGACGTTCTCGGTCACGAGGTCGAGCCGGTCGCGCGTGTCGCGCTGCGACGTGAAGCGGGGCAGCTCGCGCTCGGCGAAGACGCGGGCCATCAGTCGCGGTCGTTCAGGGCCAGGAGCTTCAGCTCGGTCATCTCCTCGATCGCGTAGCGGACGCCCTCGCGGCCGGAGCCGGACTGCTTGACGCCGCCGTAGGGCATGTGGTCGATGCGGAAGGTGGGGACGTCGTTGACGACGAGCCCGCCGACCTCGATCTCGTCGAACGCGCGCTGGATCGTCGGCAGGTCGCGGGTGAAGATCCCCGCCTGCAGGCCGAACTCGCTGCGGTCGACCGCGGCGATGGCCTCGCCGACGTCGTCGAAGGGCGCGACGACGAGGAGCGGCGCGAAGGCCTCCTGGCAGGAGACGCGCATGGTCTCGGCCACGCCGGCGAGCACGGTCGGCGCCCAGAGTCCGCCGTCGTGCGTGCCGCCGGCGAGCGCGGACGCGCCTCCCGCCAGGGCCTCGTCGACCCACTCGGCGACGCGGGCCGACGCACCTCGATCGATGACGGGGCCGACGTCGGTTTGCTCGTCGAGCGGATCGCCCGTCCGGAGCGCCTCGACGCGGGGCAGGAGCTCGGCCAGGAAGGCCTCGTGAACGTCGGCGTGCACGTAGACGCGCTGGACGGAGATGCACGTCTGGCCGGAGTAGACGAAGCCGCCCCAGGCGACCCGCTCGGCGGCGAAGGGGACGTCCGCGTCGGCGTTGACGATCACGCCGGCGTTGCCGCCGAGCTCGAGCGTGACGCGCTTGCGCCCGGCCCGGCTCTTGAGGCTCCAGCCGACCGCCGGGCTGCCCGTGAAGGTCAGGAGCTTGATCCGGTCGTCCTCGACGAGCGGCGCCGCGACGTCGGTCGCGCTGGGCACGACCGCGATCCCGCCGGCGGGCCAGCCGGCCTCGACGACGATCTCGCCGAGGCGGAGCGCGCTGACCGGCGTCTGCGAGGCGGGGCGCACGACGATCGGGTTCCCGGCGGCGAGCGCCGGCGCCACCTTGTGGACGACGAGGTTCAGCGGGAAGTTGAACGGCGTGATCCCCGCGATCGGCCCCAGCGGGACGCGGCGGACGTGCGCCGTGCGCCGCTCCGTGCCGGGCACCCAGTCGAGCGGGACGATCTCGCCGTAGATCCGCTTCGTCTCCTCGGCGGCGACCTTGAAGGTGAAGGCGGCGCGGTCGACCTCGACCCGGGCGATCGCGATCGGCTTGCCGGCTTCCAGGGCGATCGTCCGCGCGAGCTCCTCCCGCCGCCCGGCGAGGGCGGCCGCGACCCGCTCGAGCACCTCGGCCCGCCGCCACGAGGGCAGCCGGCGCGTCTCCTCGAAGGCCTCGACGGAGCGGGCGATCGCCTCCTCGACCTCGTCGGGCCCCGCCCGGTGGACGACGGCCACGAGGCTCGCGTCGTACGGGCTCCGGACCTCGATCGCGTCGCCGCTCAGGACGGTGCGGCCGCCGACGAGCGCGCCGAGCTCGCCGAGGATCGCCTCCGCCGCCTCGCCGGCGTCCGCGCGCGCGGGGGCGACACTGCGCAGCCGCTCGCTGACGGGCTCAGTCCGCAAGGCCGGCTGGCTCCTCGATCAGGGCGGCGAGCGCGTCCAGGAACTCCGCGGCCCGGGCGCCGTCCACGACCCTGTGGTCGCAGGAGAGCGTCAGCGCCATCGTCGGGCGCACCACCGGCATGCCTCCGGCGGCGACGACGCGCTCGACGATGCGTCCCACCGCCAGGATTGCGGCCTGCGGCGCGTTGACGACCGCGTTGAAGGCGTCGACCCCGTACATGCCGAGGTTCGAGATCGTGAACGTCCCGCGCTCCACGTCCTCCGGGCGCAGGGCCCCCTCGCGGGCGCGGGCGACGACGTCCTCCCGGCGCTCGACGATGCCGCCGATCCCGATCCGGTCGGCGCCGTGGATCACGGGGACGACGAGGCCGTCCTCGACGGCCACGGCGATCCCGACGTTGACCTCGTCGTTCAGGCGGATCGTCCCGTCGGCCCAGGCGGCGTTCGCACGCGGGTGGTCGCGCAGGGCCGCGGCGGCCGCGCGGACGAGCAGGTCGGTGACGCTCACCTTCCGCCCGAGCCGCTGCCCGGCGATCTCGCGCCAGCTCGCGAGGCGACCGGCGTCGACCTCGCGGAGCAGGTAGAAGTGCGGCGCCGTCGTCCAGCTCTCCGTCGTGCGCTGGGCCATGATGCTCCAGATCCGCGACGGCGTCAGCTCCTCGACGCCGCCAGGCCGGCCGGAGTCGCCGGCCGTGACCGCCGCGAGGATGTCCGCTGCGATCAGCGCTCCGTGCGGACCGCTCCCGGCGACGAGCGTGTCGAGGTCGATGCCGCGCTCGGCGGCCAGGCGTCGCGCCTTGGGCGACGCGAGCCGGCGCCGGGTGGCGACCGCGGGCGCCTGCGCCCGTTCCGACTCGGCCGCGGCGGCGAGCGGAGGCGGCTCGGCGGCCGGGGCCGCCCCGCTCCCGTTCGCAGGCACGTCCTCGCCCGGGGCGACGATCACCGCGACCGTCTGCCCGACCGGGACGTCCGCTCCCTCGTCCGCGCGCACGCCGGCCAGGAGGCCGTCGGCGGGCGCCTCGATCTCGACGGTGACCTTGTCCGTCTCGACCTCCATCAGGGGCTCCCCCCTCGCGACCTCGTCGCCCTCGGCCTTGAGCCAGCGGAGGACCTTGCCGGTCTCCTGGGCCATTCCGAGCGCGGGCATGATCACGTCGGTCGCCACGTCCTCCCGTTCCCTACGCCTCGATCCCCGCGCCTTCGCCGCGGGCACCGGCGACGACCCAGTCGAGCGTTCCGCGGTTTCTGTGCGACTCCGTCTCGCGGATCCCCGGCAGCGGTCCCACGGCGGTGTGGTGGCCCGAAGCCGAGACCATGAGCTCCTCGGCCGGGAACCGCGTGATCACCTCGCACCCGTCGGCGGTGACGATCAGCTGCTCCTCGATCCGGGCCGCCGACCAGCCGTCCGACGCCGGCCAGAAGGTCTCGAGCGCGAAGACCATGCCCTGCTCGATCACCTCCGGGTGGTCGAACGACACCAGCCGACTGAAGATCGGCTTCTCCCAGATCGAGAGCCCGACCCCGTGCCCGTACTGGAGCGCGAACGCCGCCTCCTCGTCCGGGAAGCCGAACTCCTGCGCCTCGGGCCAGAGCGCGACCACGTCGGCCGTCGTCACGCCCGGGCGGATCATGGCGATCGCCTGGTCGAGGACGTCGCGGGCCCGCTTGTAGGCGTCCACGAGGGCGGGCGAGGCGCTGCCGACCGCGAAGGTGCGGTAGTAGCAGGTGCGGTAGCCGTTGTAGGCGTGCAGGATGTCGAAGTAGGCGGGGTCGCCGGGGCGAAGCATCCGGTCGGTGAAGACGTGCGGGTGCGGGCTGCAACGCTCGCCGGAGATCGCGTTCACGCCCTCGACGTGCTCCGAGCCGAGGTCGAAGAGAACCTTGTTGACGAGCCCGACGCACTCGTTCTCGCGCATGCCGGGCCTGAGCGCGCGGAAGAGCTCCTCGTAGGCGGCGTCGACCATCGCGCAGGCGGTCGAGAGGAGGGTGAGCTCGTCAGCGGTCTTGATCTTCCGGACGTCCTGCAGGAGCGCCTGGCCGTCCACGACCCTGATCCCCTCGTTCTGCAGGGCCTCGAGCACCGGCAGCTCGATCACGTCGACGCCGAGCGGCTCGCCCAGGAGGCCGCGCTCCTCGAGCTCGACCCGGATCTTCCTCGCCACGTCCTCGGCCCGCCCCTTGACGGAGCCGCGGAGCGTCGAGATGCCCGGTCGCGAGCGCTCCTCGCCGAGCCAGGGGTTGTAGATCTTGTGGTGCCGCGCGGCCGAGCCGAAGTCCCACATGATCGGGTCGCCGCCCTGCGGGAGCAGGCAGAAGCGGATCAGCTTGTCCATCGCCCACGTCCCGATGTGGGTCGCCGTGATGTAGCGGATGTTGGCCATGTCGAAGCAGAGGAGCGCCCCCAGCTCCGACCCGGTCAGGCCCTCCTGCGCGCGAGCGAGCCGCTCGCGCCGGAGGCGCTCGAAGTCGACACGCTGCTCCCAGTCGACGGCCATCGTCCCGTACGTCCTCACGCCCATGTCAGTCCTTTCCCACGAGTGACCTGGCGAGCTCGAAGACGCCCTCGGCAGTCGGCACCGTCTGGTCTTCGAGCGTCGGCGAGAAGGGGATCGGCACGTCCATCGCGGCCGCGCGCAGCACCGGGGCGTCGAGGTGGTAGAAGGCCCCCTCCGCAACCGCCGCCGCCAGCTCGGCCGAGGCGCCGAAGCTCCGGTGCCCCTCGTCCAGGACGATGACGCGGCCGGTCTTCGTCGCCGACTGGACGAGCGCCTCGCGGTCGAGCGGCACGAGCGTGCGCGGGTCGATCACCTCGGCGCTGACCCCGATCCGCGCGAGCTCCTCGGCGGCCTCCAGCGCGACGTAGACCATGGAGCTCGTGGCCACGAGCGTCAGGTCCTCTCCCGCGCGCTTCACGTCGGCGACGCCGAAGGGCAGCGTGTACTCGCCCTCGGGCACCGGCCCCTTCGTCGCGAACATCATCTTGTCCTCGAATAGGACGACGGGCCCGTCGTCCCTGATAGCGGCCTTCAGGAGGCCCTTGGCGTCGTAGGGCGTCGAGGGCAGCGCCACCTTGAGGCCGGGGATGTGCGCCACCCAGGCGTGGAGGCTCTGGCTGTGCTGGGCGGCCGACCGGCGC
>DASPGT010000101.1:0-15262 GCA_035620475.1 Gaiellaceae bacterium
GGTGGAGCTGGTAGAGGTCGATGCGCTCGAGCCCGAGCCGTTGCAGGCTGGCTTCGCAGGCGGCTCGCAAGGACTCGGGGCGGCAGTCGGCCTCCCACTCGTGCGGGCCGTGGCGCCGGAAGCCGCCCTTCGTGGCGAGCAGGAGCCCGTCGTAGGGGTGCAGCGCCTCCCGCAGGAGCCGCTCCGCGGTCTCCGGCCCGTAGGAGTCCGCCGTGTCGAAGAGCCGGACGCCGAGCTCCGCCGCCCGCCGGAGCAGGGCTCGCGCGGCGGCGGGATCCGGCGGGTCGCCCCAGGTCCCGCGGCCGGTGAGCGACATCGTCCCCAGACCGAGCCGGGACGCCTCGAGGCCGCCGATCGAGCTCACCGGAACCCGGTTCCCTGGCCCTCCGCCGGCGGCGGAAAGAGCGCGTAGCGCGCCGCGCTCGCGCCGAGCGTCCACTCGGCGACGACCAGGCGGGGGAGATAGCGGACGAAGCGGCGCCTGAGCTCGGGCTGGGTCTCGAGGCGGCGGTAGATCACGGGCAGGCGCAGGAGCGCGAAGTGGTGGAGCGGGACGCGCGCGAAGAACCCGCGCAGGCGGCCCTCGTCGACGACGCGGCGGGTCCTGACGATCCCGTAGGCCGTGCGCCGCTGCTGGCGGCGGAGGTCGGCCCAGGTCTCGCGGTCGTGGTCGTGATGGGCCTGGAAGCGGGGGTCGAAGACGAGCGCGTAGCCGGCCGCCGTGGCATCGGCGCAGAAGACGCCGTCCTCGCCGCCGTAGCTCTCGTCCCAGCGGAAGGGAACGTCGCGCGGCACGGCGACGCAGTACGACGAGAGGAACGCCACGCGGCGCGGGCCTCCCAGCGGCAGGTAGGGCGTCTCGCCTTGGAGGTGCGCGACCCAGCCCCAGGCCGTGCGGCTGTCGAAGGTCCGCGCGCAGGCGATCAGCGAGCGCGGGAACTCCTTGAGCGCCCGCGCGAGCCCCGCCCCCCAGCCGGGCGCCGGGATCGCGTCGGAGTCGAGGAAGACGACGACCGGCCGCGTCGCCACCTCCCAGCCGGCGTTGCGCGCCCCGCCGGCGTGGCGGGGCGGGTCGTTGCGGACGACCCGGGCGCCGGCGGCGGCGGCGATCTCGCCGGTCCGGTCCGTGGAGCCGTCGTCGACGACGACGATCTCCGCGGGCGCCGGGTCCTGCGCCCGCAGCGACTCGAGCACCCGGCCGATCGTGCGCTCCGCGTTGAACGCCGGGATGACGACCGTGACGTCGAGGTCAGCGGCCATTGCCGATGACGCGAAGCCGCAGGGCGAGCGAGTCGGCGAGGAACTTCGCGGCCCAGTTCGGGTACTGCAGCGGCGCGTAGCGCCCGTAGAGCGGGAAGGAGCCGGGCACCGCGCCGTCCGTCGCCCGCCAGCGGCCGCGCGACTGGAGGCCGGCGGCCTGCTCGACCGCGCTCAGGCCGGCCTGGAGGAGCCCCGCGTCGCCCGTCTCCTGGTAGAGGCGGAGCCAGACGCCGCCGTTCTGGGCGAGGCCGGTCACGCAGACGTAGCGGGCCCGGGGGGTCCAGTCCCGGTCGTACGTGGCCGGGAGCCGTCCGAGCTTTCGGTGGATCCCGGAGAGGACGTGCGCCGTCTTCAGGGCGGCCTCCGTGTAGCGCTCGTCGCCGAGGAGGGCCCCGCTCTCGAGGAGCCCGCGCGTCGTGTAGGCGAGCCCGTGGCTGTTCGGCAGCGTCCCCGGCCGGAACACGCACCACTCGAACCAGCCGTTGGGCTGCTGCACTGAGAGGACCCAGTCGAGGTTGCGCACGGCGGTGTCGCGGAAGCGCTCGTCCCCGGTGACCTGCCCGAGGCGGGCGAGCGCCCAGGCGACGCGCGCGTCGTAGGCGTGGGGGATCCCGTGGTGCTCGTGCTCCCCCTGCCAGGTCCCCTCCGGGGTCTGCGTCCGCTCGAGCCAGTCGCCGGCGCGGATCGCCGCGTCGAGGAAGAGCTCGTCCCCGAGCGCCTCGTACAGGTCGAGCCAGCCGAAGATCACCATGCCGGTGTTGAAGGCGATCGAGCGGCCCGGCGGCGTCCGGAGCGCGCCCTGCATGACGCCTCCGTCGGGATTCTGCACCTCGACCTCCCACTCGCCCATCTCCCGGGCCCGGTCGACGAGGGAGGCGTCGCCCGTGCGCTCGGCGTGGTCGAGCAGCGTCCCGATGACGTACCCGGTCGTCTCCGGGAAGGCGGGCATCCAGCCCTTCAGCAGGTGGTAGCCGAGGGAGGAGCCCCGCCGGCCGGTGACGTCGTGGGTCAGGCACAGCCAGTCGATCGCCGCCTGCAGTGCCCCGTCGGGCACCCCCTCGCCTCCGCGCGGGGGGCTGAGCGCGCCGCGGACGGTGTCGCCCACGGCCAGGGTGGGCAACGCGATCGTGCGTCGCAGGAGGTCGGCCGGCACCGGTGCTACCCCCTGCGGCGGCTGACGAGCTCGCGCAGGAGCAGCCCGGCGAAGCGTGCGTTCGTGCGCAGGTAGCGCGGGCCGAGGCGGCGCGGCTCCTGCACGAAGCGATAGAACCACTCGAGCCCGTGCCGCTGCATGAAGCCGGGCGCCCGCTTCGTCAGGCCCGCGACGACGTCGATCGAGCCGCCGACACCCATCGAGAAGGGGACACCGAGGTCGGCCGCGTGCTCGGCGAGCCAGTACTCCTTCCGCGGCGAGCTCATGGCGACGAGCAGGATGTGCGGCTCGGCGGCGCGGACGGTCTCGCAGACCGGCCCGCTCTCCTCGTCGGCGAAGTAGCCGTGGTGGAAGCCCGCGATCGTCAGACGCGGGTAGCGCTCGGCGAGCCGGGTGACGGCCGTCTCGAGCACGTCCTGCTTGGCGCCGAGGACGAACACGCGGTAGCGGCGCTCCTCGGCGAGGCCGAGCAGCCTGAACATGAGGTCGATGCCGGCGACGCGCTCCGGAAGCGGGTCGCCCAGGAGCCGCGAGGCCCACACGACCGGCTGGCCGTCGACGCTGACGAGGTCGCAGCGCTCGACGATCGCGCGCAGGCGCGGGTCGTCGCGAAGCTTGACGATCTTGGCGACGTTCACGGCCACGTGCTGGGCCGGGCCGCCGGCGTCGATGATCTCGGCGCAGCGGCGGACGGTGGCGTCCATGTCGAGCCGGTCGATCTCGACCCCGAGGACGCGGGCGCGGTCCGAGGCCGGCGTCGCCAGGGCGGACAGGTGGAGCTCGCCGGTGCTGGTCACGCGGAGGTTGCGATCGCCCCGACCGACCCGAACGACTCGGCGATCACGCCCGCGACGCGCTCGGCCGCGCGGCCGTCCCAGAGCGGGATGGCGCACGGCGCCGGGCGCTCGCCGGTCGGGCGCAGGGACGCGATGGCTGCGGGGTCTTCGCCGATCAGGGTGTTGGTGCCCTGGACGATGGTGATCGGGCGCTCGGTGTTCGGGCGGAGGGTATAGCACGGGACGCCGAGCGCGGCCGCCTCCTCCTGGAGGCCGCCCGAGTCGGTGACGATCATCCCCGCGGCGCTCTCGAGCGAGAGGAAGTCGAGGTAGCCGAGCGGCTCGAGGCAGGCGACGCCCGCGCGCTCGAGGCGCCGGAGCCCGTCGGCCGCGGCGAGCCGCGCGCGTGTCCGCGGGTGGACGGGGAAGAGGATGCGGGTGTGCCGGCCGAGCTCGGCGAGCGCGTCGACGATCGCCCGCAGCCGCTCCTCGTGGTCGACGTTGGACGGGCGGTGGAGGGTCACGAGCGCGTAGTCGTGCTCCTCGGCGCCGAGCGTGGCCCAGATCCGCCGCGCGCGCGCCTCGCGCTCCAGCCGCCGGAGCGTGTCGATCATCGTGTTGCCGACGTAGTGGACCTTGTCCGCGGCGATGCCCTCGGCTGCCAGGTTCTCGTTCGCGTCGGGGCTGTGCGTGAAGAGGAGCTCGGAGAGCCGGTCGGTGAGCACCCGGTTCTGCTCCTCCGGCATCGACCAGTCGCGGGAGCGAAGGCCCGACTCGACGTGGGCGACGGGGACGCCGAGCTTCGAGGCGGCCAGCGAGCAGGCGAGCGTGGCGTTCACGTCGCCGCTCACGACCACCAGGTCGGGCCGCTCCTCGAGCAGCACGCGCTCGAAGGCGATCAGCGTGAACCCGGTCTGCTCGGCGTGGGAGCCGGAGCCGATGCCGAGGAACCGGTCGGGCTTGGGGAAGCCGAGGTCGTCGATGATCTCGGCCGACATGCGTTCGTCGTAGTGCTGGCCGGTGTGCACCACCAGCTGGCGGAAGAGCCCCGTGCGCCCGACCGCCTCGATGACCGGCGCCATCTTGACGAAGTTGGGTCTGGCCCCGACTGCGAAGACGATCGTGCTCATGCGATCTGGTACCCGGGCTTAGTGTGAATCAGGAAAGAGGTTTGAGCTAGCACTCCCTCGCCCGGTAGAGGGCGGGGATGGTTCGCAGGATCAGCTTCAGGTCGTTCAGCATCGACCAGGTGGTCACGTACACGTAGTCGAGCCTCACCATTTCCTCGAACGGGATGTCGTCGCGCCCGAGCACCTGCCAGAGGCCGGTGATCCCCGGCTTCAGGTTGAGGCGCTGGCGGCGCCAGTCGACGACGTGCAGGTCCTCCTCGAGGATGAGCGGCCGGGGCCCGACGAGGCTCATCTCGCCGCGCACGACGTTGATCAGCTGCGGCAGCTCGTCGATCGAGAAGCGCCTCAGCACGTTGCCGATGCGCGTGATGCGCGGGTCGTTCGGGATCTTGAACATGCGCGGGTCGCCGTCGGCGTGCTTGTTCAGCGCCGCGAACTCGTGCTTCCGGTCCTCGGCGTCCGCGGTCATCGTGCGGAACTTGAAGATCTCGAAGGTCTGGTCGCCCGAGCCCATGCGGAGCTGGCGGAAGAAGACGGGGCCGCGCGAGTCGAGCTTGATCCAGATCGCGACCACGAGGAAGAGCGGCGCGAGCAGGAGGAGCCCCGTGAGCGAGAGCGCGAGGTCCATCGTGCGCTTCATGAGGAGCGAGGAGCGCGAGAGCTTGAGGGCGGGCAGGCCGATGAGGGGGAGCCCCTCGGCGGTGTGGATGCCGACGTTCGTCCCGATCACCTCGAAGAAGCGCGGCACGAGGTCGATCTGGATGTCGAGGTCCTTGAGCGAGCGGATCAGGTCGAGCATGTCCTCGTGGGAGTCGTTCGAGAAGGCGACGATCACGCGCTCGACGTCGAGGATCTGCACCATCTGCGGGAGCTGCTCGAGGCCGCCCAGCAGCGCGATGTCGGTGAGGTTCTCCGTCCGCTCCTTCGGGTCACCGTCCACGAAGCCGACGAGGTTGAGCCCGTACTCCGGGTGCTGGCGGAGCTTCTTCGCGATCAGCTGGCCGACGTCGCCGGCGCCGACGATGATGGTGTTCTGCACGTAGGCGAGGTGCTTCCGCGCGAGTCCGCGGGCGATGGCGCGCCCTCCGGTGATGGCGGCGATGGCGAAGAGCCAGAAGCCGAGGAGCCGCGCGAACCCGGGATCGGCCCGGTGCGTGACCGCCGCGAAGGCGAAGAAGAGCCAGCTCCCCACGGTGACCAGGTGCAGAACGCCGACGAGGTCGTCGGCGGTCGAGTGGTCGGTGCGCTCCTCGTCGTAGTCGTAGAGGCCGTAGAGCTTGGCGACGATGACCCAGGCCGGGAGGCTCAGGCAGAAGATGAGCAGCTCGAGCTGCGAGGCCACGGCGTCCGAGCGCCCGTCGGCCTCGAAGATGAGCGTCGCAGCGAGGAACGCCAGGGTCAGGCCGACGAGGTCGGCCAGGACGAGCATGCGGCGGACGAGCCAGCCGCGGCGCATCCGCACGCCGCTCGCCCGGCGCTGCGCGAGGATCTCCTGGGTCCGCGTGTCGAGGGTCGCAGGGACCTCAGCCGCCGTACGAGGGTCGACGAAAGGTTCGACCGTGCCCATCTACGTGGTACACCCCCCTGGGCCTTGTACCACTGCCCGTTCTTGCCGCATTATCCACTCCCCTAGTGAGTTCCGGGTCGTAGCCCGTCGCCGCTTCTCCCGAACGTGCGCAGGACTCCTTCGAAGCTACATCCGCGCACCCATGCCAGCAATGAACGAATGGACGGCCTGAACTTGCGTTTTCTTCCCGAACGCTGGACTTTCGACTAGGCCGCTGCGAAAGCCGCCGCGTCAGGCGAGGAGCGGCGCCAGGGCGAGCAGGAGGAGCGGCACGAGGAGCACGGCGGCGGTGAAGACGGCGAGCCGCGTGCGCGTCCGCGTGACGCGGGTCTGGGTCTCCCAGAGGACCGTCCAGAGCAGGGGGTAGGCAAACGCGAGCAGGAGGACGGTGATCGCGGTCGCCGGGAGCACCGCGGCGAGCAGGACCCGCACCGCGGCCGCGGAGTCGAGCGCGAACGCGGCGACCATCGTGTCGGCGAGCGTCGTCAGGCTCGCGCCCATGATGTAGGGGAGTGCGTACTCCCTGCGGACGACCTTGCGCGCGACGAGCGGCACGAGGATCGTCAGCGACACGGAGACCGACATGGTCACGAGCCCGACGCCGGCGCCGAGTGCGAACATCGGCCACTTCCGCCGGAGCCAGGCCGGCCGCCGCGCGACGGCGGCGTCGTCGAGCTCGGGGAGCGCGACGTCGATCAGCTTGAAGCCCGCGAGGAGGACACCCAGCCCGGCGAGGAAGACGACGGCGGCGGGGAGGCTCTCCGCTCGTTCGTTCATGCCGCCGTAGACGAAGTCGATGCCGTCGACCAGCTGGGCGGGGAAGCCGAGCGTCATCTCCTGGTACCGCGGCCACTGGAGGAGCAGCGCGCCGGCGACCGTGGTCGGCACGTAGACGACCGCCGTCGCCGTGAGGGCGAGGACGGCGGTGGCGAGCGGCTCGCGCCGCCCGCCCGTGCCCGCCCGCAGGGCGTAGACGACCGCGACCACGAGGACGACGAACGCGGCCCCGACCCGCGAGCCGGTCAGCATCGTGAAGCCCTCGAGCTCCGTGAGGCCCCGCGCCCCGCCGGTCGCCTCGCCGGCTGCGGTGAGGGCGAGGGCGGTCGCGGCGACCGGCGATCCGGAGAGCATGACCAGCGCGCCCAGCCAGCCGAGCCCGAAGGTCGAGAGCGCGTTCTGCACGAGGACGCTCCCCGACTGGAGGACGCCGAGCGAGGCGGCGCCCGTCTTCATCAGCTGGAGCGCGCCGACGAAGAGGAAGAGGCCCGCGGCGAGCGCGAGGACGCGCCGGACGAGCGCCCAGGGAACCTGGAGCCCGCGGCCGGCGCCGGCCGCGGCGCCGTCCTCTCCTGTAGAGATACCGGTCACCGTCCTCCACACTTCTAGGACACTCCTATCAGAGTGTCAACTCCGTACCGTGACCCGCCAGGCAGACCTCGCCACGATCTGGGCCGCCGTCGACCGGCTGATCGAGCGCGCCGACGAGCGGGCGCTCGTCCTCCACCGGCTCGAGCCGCTGGCGGCTTCGCGGCTGCGGCGCCTCGGGGAGCCGGTGCCGGAGGAGCTGGCGCAGGTCGAGCGCCTCGGCGCAGCCTTCGCGCTCGCCGCGACCGCTCACCTGACGCGGGCGCGCGACGCGGCCGGCGAGCCGCTCCTCCTTCTCAAGGGCCCCGAGCTCGCCGCGCTCTACCCGGAGCCGTCGCTTCGCATCTCGCGCGACCTCGACCTCGTCGGGCCCGACCCCGACGCCGTGCAGCGAAGGCTCGTCGCCGCCGGGTTCGTCGAGTCGGGCGACCCCGGGCTGTACGCCCGCGCGCCGCACCTCGTCCCGCTCGCCTGGCCGGGCCTTCCGGTGGAGCTCGAGGTCCACGGCCGGCCGAACTGGCCCCGTTGGGTGGAGGCGCCGGCGGCGGCGGAGCTCCTCGAGGGCGCGCGGCCGTCGGCGGCCGGCGTCGAGGGCATTCTCGTCCCGGCGCCGGAGAAGCACCTGCTCGTCGTCGCCGTCCATGGCTGGACACACGGGCCGCTCCAGCGCCTGCGCGACCTGCTCGACGTCGTCCTGCTCGCCGGGCACGCCGACCGTGCGGAGACGGAGCGGCTCGCGCAGCAGTGGGGCATCTCCAGGCTCTGGCGGACGACCGAGGCGGTCGCGCGCTCGCTCTACCTCGGCGAGCCGCCGCCGCGCGCGCTTCGCGGGTGGGCGAGGAACCTGGCCGAGGCGCGCGAGCGCACCGTGCTCGAGCAGCACACCGCGCGCTGGCGGTGCTGGTGGGACGCCCTCCCGCCGGGGACGGCCGCCCGGGCGACGCTGGACGAGCTCCGCGAGGACGCCACGCCCGACCCGGGCGAGACCTGGGGCGAGAAGCTCGGCCGCTCGCGCCGCGCCGTCCGGAACGCGTTCGTGCGCCGCTCGGAGCACGAACGCGGTACCTAGACCGCGCCGAGCACGAGCTCGACGTGGTCGTCGAGCTCCTCGAAAGCGAGCCGGCGCCGGAGCCGAAACGCCGGGACCGAGGCGGCGAGGTCGGCGACGCCGGCGAAAGAGCGGCTCACGTCCTCCTCGGTCGGAAGCTTGAAGCTGAGCGCCCAGAGGTCGCGGAGGGCGTCCGGGCGCTCGACGGGCTCGAGGGACGGCGCTCCGTCGGCCTCGTCGAGGAAGACGACGGCGCGGAGCGGCACCGGCGCGCAGTCGCCGGGGTCCTCGAGCGCGTAGTGGACGCGGTCGGAGTCCTCGCCGAGCCGGCGGGCGCGCGGGAGCTCGAGCCGCGCGGCGACGTCCGGCCGGAGCCGCAGCATCGCCGGGCCGGGGACGACCTCCGCGGGCGGCCCGAGGCGGACGCACGCCGTGTCCTCGGCGAGCACCCGGCAGCCGGCGCGGTGGAACGCGGCGGCGGCGGTCGTCTTCCCGTAGGTGCGCGGAGCGGCCACGAGCACCGCGCTCCCGCCCGCCTCGACGGCGGCCGCGTGCAGCGGGAGGTCGCCGCGTGCGCGGAAGCAAAGGAGCGCCGGGATCCCCCAGAGCCGCTCCTCCGTCCGGAGCCCGTCGCCCGCCGGAACCTCGACCCTGCCCTCGCCTGGGCTCACCGAGAACCAGCCGGCGTCGCCGATCCGCAGGCGGAAGCCGTCGCCGTCCGACCACAGCGCCGCGTCGAGCGGCTGCGCGGGCGTCGCGCGCCACTCGAGCAGGAGGCGGTCGCCGGGGCGCGGGCCCGGCGGGGCCGGCGCGACCACCTCGAGCGGGGCGCCGCCGCCCTCGCGCAGGTACGCGAGCGGGAGGTCCGAGCGCACCCCGAAGCCGTAGCAGGAGCCGCGGTCGGTCACAGGCTTCGCTCCAGGAAGGCGTGGGCGCGAGCGAGGTCGTAGGCCCAGAGGAGCTCGACGACGCCGAGATCGCGCGCCTCGACCCGCGCGGCGAGCAGGCCGTAGTCGACGCCCTCGAGGCGCAGCTCGGAGTCGAGCGCGAGCCGGCGGATGCCCTCGTAGTCCGCCGTCCGGAGCGCGAAGTCGTTGAAGAACGTCTTGTCCGTGCGGTCGAGGAGCTCGTCGGGGAGCCGTCCGCGGAGGCTTTCCCGCAGAAGGCTCTTCGGGAGCGCGTTCGGGAACTTCACCTCGGCCGGGAGCGAGAGGGCGAACTCCCAGAGGTCGACGTCCACGAGCGGCCGGCGGACGTGGACGCCGCACACCGCCGCGCAGAGGGCGTCCGCGTCGAACGAGTACGCCCCGACGCCGACGAGCGGGTCGAGCTGGTGCTCGAGCCACCGCTTCCGGGCGGGGCGGGCGAGGTCGGGGCGCGGCCCGGGCGAGCCGGCCGCGTCGGGGTCGACCCAGGGCGGCAGCTGGCGGAAGTCCTCGCGGCGGCGCAGGCGCCGGTAGCCGAGCGCGAGCCGCGGCGAGGCGAGCGAGGGCGCCGCCCGCTTGGCGATTCGCGTCCAGGAGGCACCGCGGGCGTGCTGGTCGCGGGCCCACGCCAGCGAGGCGCGGACGCGCCCGTGCAGGACGAGGTGCCCGATCAGGTGCTGCCCGAAGGTGAACACCCACTCGGCCATCTCGCCGGTGAGCACCGAGCGGGCGCCGAGCTCGCGCGCGGCGGTGTAGTTCTCGGCCAGCTCCGGGACGGACATGGTGTCCACCGGCCCGTCGAGGACGTCCACCCAGCGCGCGGCGTCGTCGAGCGGGCGCGAGGCGGGCGTGTAGGTGTGCAGGTCCAGCCCCAGGTCGCCGGCGACGAGCTCGATCCAGCGGGACTCGTCCACGCCCGGGTCCTCCGGGTAGACGGAGGACAGCGCGAGCAGCGGCCGGCCCGTCAGCGCCAGCGTCCGGGGCGCCGCGAACGCGGCGATGGCGGGCGAGTCGACGCCGCCGCTCAGGGAGACCGCGTCGGCGCCGGTCAGGCAGCGCGCGACGGCCTGGTCGAGGAGCTCGGCCAGGCGCTCGCGCGCCTCCGGGACGCCGATCCGCGCCGACTCGAGCAGCGGCTCGGGGTCCCAGTAGCGGGCGAACGCCGCCGGCCGTCCCGGGCCGACCGTCGCGGTCGAGGCGCGGGGGAAGCGCGAGATGCCGCGCAGCATCGTCCCGCGGGCGTCGAAGCGGCCGAAGAACATCGCCTCGACGGCCTCGGCGTCCGGCTCGCGTGGGATGTCGGCGCCCGCGGCCACCTGCTTCCCCTCGGTCGCGGCGACGAATCCCTCCGCGCTCTCCCGGTGGAAGAGCGGCGCGAGCCCGAGCTGGTCGCGGAACACGACCAGCTCCGTCCCGTCGGTCCACGCGCCGGCGAAGACGCCGCGCAGTCGCGCCGGCGCCGCCGCTCCCCAGGCCTCGACCGCGGCCAGGAGCGTCGCGGCCGGCCCCTGCGGCTCGGTGATGCCGAGCGCCGCCTCCACCTCGGCCAGGTTGTCGAGGGAGCCGGTGACGACGGCTGCGCGCCCGCCCCCCATGGCCGCCCACGCGTCCCGGAACGCCGGGTCGTTGGAGACGCCGAGCGCGACGCTGCCGGAGACGAGCACCTCGACCTCGTTCCCACGGTGCGGCGCCGCGCGGAGCGCGCGCTCGACCCGGGCGCCCTCGGCGGGCCCGGCGGCGGAGCGGACGACGGCGATCGAGCCCACTGACCTGAGTTAGTAGAGACCCAGCGTGCCGCGGCTCCGCTCGCGGCGCAGGGCCGACCGGAAGGCGACCGCGCCGCCGAGGAGCGAGACGGCCGCGAGGGGAACGAGGACGGCGACCGCCTTGCCGACGCCGTCCCAGCCGGTGCCGCCCAGGAGCGGCTCCCGCATCCCGTCCACGGCGATCGTGATCGGGTTCAGCTCGGCGAGCGAGGCGAGCCAGCTCGGAAGGAGGTCGAGCGGGTAGTAGGCGCCGGAGAAGAGGACGAGCACGCTGATGCCCAGCCCCACGGCGCCCGACCCGCGCCGGAACGTAAGGGTCGCTCCGGCGCTGGCGATGCCGAGCCCCCAGACGAACGGGATGAACGCGAGCAGGACGACGAGCGCGGGGAGGAGCCCGCTGGCGTGGAAGTCGAGGCCGAAGGCGACCGCGATCACGACGAGGAAGACGGCCGTGCGCAGGGGGACGTAGATGAGGTCGTAGACGACCGTGCCGAGCTGGATCGTGGCCGGGCTCGTCGGAGTCATCAGGAGGGACTCGAGGGTTCCCGCCAGCTGCTCCTGCTGGATGCCCGCGGAGACCCGGCCGAGCGCGAGCGTCATGAAGGCGGCGATGGCGATGCCGACGGCGACGAACGCGAGGTAGGTGGTGGGCTCGCCGCCGAACGTCGGCAGCTTGTCGGGGTCGACCATGAGGCCGATGAAGTAGAACATGAAGGCCTGGAAGGCCAGGCCGACCCAGTCGGTCACGAACGGCAGGCGGTAGCTCCACGCCACGAGGAAGTCCCGCCGGACGAAGGCCGGGAGCTTGCGGAGCTCGCCGGTGAGCGCGCTCATTCCCCGGGCCCCGCGAGGTTGAGGTAGGCGTTCTCGATCTCGGAGACCTCCTCGCGGCACCCGAGCACGTCGACGCCGCCCGCCGTCAGCGAGGCGAGCACCTCGCCCAGCACCGCGCTTTCTTCGAGATGGAGCAGGAAGTCCTCCGGGTCGCCGTCGTCGGCCGCCGCGATCGTTCCGCGCGCGCCGATCGCCGCGCGCAGGAGCGGCTCGAGGTCACGCTCCTCCGCTCGCCCGTTCCGGAGGCGGAGGACGTAGCGCCGGGGCGCCGCGACCGCGATCAACTGGGAGACGGTGCCCTGGAACGCGCCCCGGCCCTCGCGGAGGAGGGTGACGCCGTCCGCGAAGCCGCGGATCTCCTCGATCCGCTGCGTCGCCCAGAGGACCGCCGCACCCTCGTCGGCCAGGGTGCGAACGAGCTCGCGGATGCGGGCGGCCGCCTCGGGGTCGAGGTCGTGCGTCGCCTCGTCGATCATGAGCACGTTCGGCGCGGTGAGGAGCGCGCGCGCGATCGAGAGCCGCTTCTGCATCCCGTGCGAGTAGAAGGCTGTGCGCAGCTTCGCCGCCTCGGTGAGGTCGACGAGCTCGAGCACCTCGAACGCGCGCGTCGTCGCCTCACGCTTCGACATGCCGTGCAGCCGGCCGAAGAAGAGCAGGTTCTCGAGGCCGGAGATGCGCAGGTAGAGCGAGCGGTCGCCGGAGGGGACGAGCCCCATCCGGGCGCGCAGCTCGCGCGGGCACTCCCACGTGTCCACCCCGAGCACGCGCGCCTCGCCCGCGTCGGGCCGGACGAGCCCGGTGAGGACACGGACGAGGGTGGTCTTGCCGGCTCCGTTCGGGCCGAGGAGCGCCTCGATCCTGCCGCCGTCGACCGTCAGCGAGACGCCGTCGAGGGCGACGCGCTCGGCGAAGCGCCGGCTCAGCGCCCGGGCCTCGACGACCGGGCTCGCGGAGGGAGTGCCGCTCAGCGCCCTACGAGGGGCAGGAGTACTCGCAGAACTTGTCGAGCTGGCAGATGCGCCAGTCGCCCTGCTTGTTCTGGTGGGGGTTCGGGTCGGGGGTGCAGAGGGTCGACGGAATCTGCGCACGCGAAAAAGTGTGCGCGCTGATCGACCCGTAGTCCACCACTGCCGGTGGAATGAACCTCGTCTTCACCGCCTGGCCTTCCATTGACGCCGCTTTGAAGGTCCCCACGTAGACCTCCTTCGCAATGGTGCGCGTTCCGGATCGCGTTCGCAACTACACATCCGGCCAGTTTCCCGCAAATTGCGGGGATTTATCGACTCCGGGCGCGCACGGCGTCGGCGATTGCGAACGCCGCGAAGACGCGGGCGACGAGCCGGGCCTCCCGCGGGCGGGCTAGCTGGGCGACCGCGAGCAGGCCCGCAGCCCAGAGGGAGACGCAGTGCGGGCAGGTGAGGAGCTCGCCGACGGCGCGGCGCGCGCCCTCGCCGGCCGGCTGCACGGCCGCGGGCCCGTCCGCGAACGGGCGGCGCAGGAAGACCGTGACGCGGTCCTCCGCGACGACGCCGCCGATCTTCGCCGCGGCCAGGCCGAGCGCCAGGACGTCGCCGGCGGAGGTCGGCTCCGCGAGCTCGCGCCGGCGGGCGCAGGCGGCGGTCAGGAGCCCGGCCCAGAAGAGCGCCGAGAGGGCGGCGTACGGCGCCTCGGAGTGCATCAGATCTCGACGGCGAGACCGTCGTGGGCGACCTGGACGCCGTCCGGCGCGGGCAGCTCGACCGGCCGGTGCGTCAGGAGGATCGGCCCCGCGGCCGCCGCGAGCGCCTCCTCCGCGGACAGATGCCCTCGGGGGAGCCCGTCGCCCGCGGCGTCGGCGAGCGTCGCCTCGCAGAGGAAGAGGTCGGCGCCCTCGGCCAGGAGGGCGAGCTCGTCCGACGGCGCCGAGTCGCCCGAATAGGCGAGCGTCGTCCCGTCGTGCGTCACCCGGAAGCCGTGCGACCCGATCTCGTAGTGCGGGAGCCGCCGCGCCTCGACCTCGAACCCGGCGGCGGCGAACGGCACGCAGGGCTCGAACTCCCGCACCGTGAAGGCGTCCTCGAACATCGCGTCGTTCCCCCAGCGCGAGGCGAACTCGTCGAGCTGCTCCCGCCCGCCCGGCGGGAGCCAGAGCGAGCACTCGATCCGGTGCTCCTGCGGCCCGAAAGCGTTCAGCCAGGCCCAGGGGACGAGGTCGCCCCAATGGTCGAGGTGGAAGTGGGTGATGGCGATCGACGACGGGTAGAGCCCGAGCTGCCGCAGGCGGGCGAGGACGCCCGGCACGCAGTCGAGGAGGAGGGAGCCGGCGCCCTCCACCAGGTACCCGGACTGCGCGCTTCCGGGGTTCGGCCAGGCGGGGGACGAGCCGATGACGGTCAGGCGCACGTCCATATACTGGCGCACCATGGCCAGGAAGATCCGGGTCGTGATCGCGAAGCCGGGGCTCGACGGTCACGACCGGGGGGCGAAGATCATCGCGCGGGCGCTCCGCGACGCCGGCATGGAGGTCATCTACACCGGCCTCCACCAGACCCCGGAGCAGATCGTCGAGACCGCGATCCAGGAGGACGCGGACGCCGTCGGCATCTCCATCCTCTCCGGCGCGCACATGACGCTCGTGCCGCGCATCCTCGACGGGCTGCGCGAGAACGGGGTCGACGACGTGCTCGTCGTCGTCGGCGGGACGATCCCGCGCGAGGACGTCGTCGCGCTGAAGGAGCAGGGAGTCGCGGAGATCTTCACGCCGGGCGCGCCCGTCTCCGAGATCGTCGAGTTCCTGAAGGCGAACGTCCCGGTCGAAGCGTGATCGGCGTCGAGCGCTCGGAGGGCACGGCGATCGTCACGGTCGACCGGCCGGAGGCGCTGAACGCGCTCGACGTCGTGCACCTCGAGGCGCTGCACGAGACGCTGACCGGCCTGGCCGGCGACGAGAGCGCGCGCGTCGTCGTCCTCACCGGCGCGGGCGAGAAGGCGTTCATCGCCGGCGCCGACATCAAGTACATGCAGACCCTCGGCGTCGTCGAGGCGCGCCGCTGGGGCGAGCTCGGCCACGCCTGCGGGAGCCTGCTCGAGACAATGCCGAAGCCGACGATCGCCATGGTCAACGGCTACGCGCTCGGCGGCGGCTGCGAGCTCGCGCTCGCCTGCGACCTGCGGCTCGCCTCGACGAACGCCCGGATCGGCCAGCCGGAGATCGACCTCGGCATCCTCCCGGGCTGGGGCGGGTCGGTCCGCCTCGCGCGCACGACGACGCTGGGGTTCGCGAAGGAGATGATCCTCACCGGCAAGCCCGTCGACGCCGCGACCGCGCTCGAGCACGGCCTCGTCAACGCCGTCCACGAGCCGGGCGAGCTCCGCGAGCAGACGCTCGAGCTCTGCCGCGCCCTCGAGGCCAAGAGCCCGCTCGCGCTCGCCTACGCGAAGGAGGCCGTCAACCTCGC
>DASPGT010000102.1:0-11002 GCA_035620475.1 Gaiellaceae bacterium
CGGCCCACCAGTCGAGCTCCGCGACGCGGGGGGTCTGCTTGAGCTGCAGGAGCGAGGCGGACGTGAAGAAGATCGACCCGGCGAAGAACGTGGCGCCGACGACCTCCGAGGAGACGAGCTCCGGATAGGACGGCGCCGAGCCGAGCGCGAAGAGCGCGGAGCCGATCATGAAGAGGACGGCGATCCACCAGAGCCTCGACTTCATCCGACAGGGATGATGCGGATCGGTCATGCTGCCGGGACCCTGACAGCCGGCGAGGCGCCCCGCCCGGGGCACCGAGGAACTGGAAGTGCCAGCCAGCGCGAAGCCCAGCGAGCAGTCCCCGCGGCCCCGGGTGGTCGTGCTCGGCGGCGGCTTCGGAGGCATCGGCGCCGCCCGGGCCCTGAAGGACGCCCCGGTCGACGTCGTGCTCGTCGACCGGCACGACTACCACACGTTCCAGCCGCTCCTCTACCAGCTCGCGACCGACCTGCTGGAGACGTCGGTCGTCGGGCATCCGCTGCGCGACCTCTTCCACGAGCACGCGAACGTCTCCGTCCACCAGGACGCCGTCACCGGTATCGACCTGGCGGCACGCGAGGTGCGCTTCGAGCAGCTGGCGCCGCTTCGCTACGACTACCTCGTTCTCGCCCTGGGCGCCCGGGTCAACTTCTTCGGCACCGACGGCGCGCCCGAGCACGCCTTCCCCATGTACACGCTGGCGGACGCGGTGCGCCTGAAGGAGCACGTCCTGCGCCGGTGGGAGGCCGCCGACAAGGACCCGGCCCTCGTCGAGGACGGCGCCCTGAACGTCGTCGTCGTCGGCGGCGGGCCGACCGGCGTCGAGAGCGCCGGCGCGCTCATCGAGCTCTACCGTGGCGCCTTCGCGGCGGACTACCCCGACATCCCGCAGGAGGAGGCCCGCGTCACGCTCGTCGAGGCGGGGCCGGCGCTCCTGTCCATGTTCAAGAAGGGCATCCAGACGTACACGAAGAAGGCTCTGGAGGATCTCGGCGTCGACGTCGTCCTCGGCGAGACCGTGAAGTCGGTCTCGCCCACCCGCGTGACGCTCGCGTCCGGAACGGTGCTCAAGGCGCACACGCTCGTCTGGGGCGCCGGGCTGGAGGCGAGCCCGCTGGGCGCGCAGCTCGGGGTCGAGCTCGAGCACGGCGGCCGGATCCCCGTCGGCCCCGACCTGTCGGTCGAGGGCCATCCCGAGGTGTTCGCCGTCGGCGACGTCGCCTGGATCACGGACACGAAGACGAAGCGCGCGCTGCCGCAGCTCGGCTCGGTCGCGCTCCAGGCCGGGGAGCAGGCAGGGGCGAACATCGCGCGCCTGCTCGCGGGCGAGGAGGCGGAGCCGTTCGCCTACCACGACAAGGGGACCATGGCCACGATCGGCCGCGGGGCCGCCGTCGTGCAGTTCCACCGCGGGCGCACGATGAAGGGCAAGACCGCCGCGCTCGCCTGGGGGACCGTCCACCTCGCGCTCCTCTCCACGGGCGAGGACCGGGCGAAGGCGATGGTCGAGTGGACCTGGGCAGGGTTCGCGCACGAGCGTCCCGGCCGGATCACGGTGCGGACCGACGACGAGAGGAGTGAGGCATGAACCAGCCTGCGCCGGCGGACGTCTTCGTCGTCTTCGGCATCACGGGCGACCTGGCGAAGGTGATGACCTTCCATTCGCTCTACCGGCTCGAGGCGCGCGGGCTGCTCGACTGCCCGATCGTCGGCGTCGCGGTCGACGACTGGGACCGGGATCGGCTCGTCGAGCGCGCGCGGGACTCGATCGTCGGCACCGGCGAGCAGCTCGACGAGGCCGTCTTCGACCGCTTCGCGGCCCGGCTCTCGTACGTCCAGGGCGACTTCGGCGACGCGGGGACCTACGAGCGCGTCGGCAAGGCGATCGAGGGCTTCAAGACGCCGGTCTTCTACCTCGAGATCCCGCCGTTCCTCTTCGGCACCGTCGTCAAGGGCCTCGCGGACGCCGGGCTGACCAAGACGGCGCGGGTCGTCGTCGAGAAGCCGTTCGGCCACGACCTCGACTCCGCCCGCGCGCTCGCCGACGAGCTGCACGAGTCGATCGACGAGTCGCAGCTCTACCGGATCGACCACTTCCTCGGGAAGATGGGCCTCGCCGAGATCCTCTTCCTCCGCTTCGCGAACACGATGCTCGAGCCGGTCTGGAACCGGAACTACGTCGAGAGCGTGCAGATCACCATGGCGGAGGACTTCGGCGTCGCCGACCGCGGCCACTTCTACGACCCGGTCGGCGCGCTCCGCGACGTCGTCGTCAACCACCTCATGCAGGTGGTCGGAGCGACGGCGATGGAGCCGCCGGCGGGCGGCGATCCCGCGACGCTGAAGGACGGGATGGTCGCGCTCTTCCGCGCGGTCGCCGAAGCAGATCCCGCCCACTACGTCCGGGGGCAGCACGACGGCTACCTCCAGGTCGACGGCGTCGCCCCGGGCTCGACGACGGAGACCTTCGCCGCCCTGCGCCTCGAGATCGACAACTGGCGCTGGTCGGGGGTGCCCTTCTTCATCCGCACCGGCAAGCTCCTCGCGACCACCCAGACCGAGGTGCGGCTCGTCTTCAAGCGCCCGCCGAAGCTCGGCTTCGCCTCGATCGGAGCCGACGCCGAGCCGGATCAGTTCGTGATCAAGCTCGACCCCTCGACGGGAATCCTCTCCCAGCTCAACGCCCTCCGGGGAGACGTCGTCCGGGCGGAGCCGATCACGCTGGACATGGAGTTCGCCGAGGAGGGGGGCGAGGGCGCCACCCCCTACGAGGTCCTGCTCCATGCGGCGATGACGGGGCAGAGCACCCGGTTCACGCGGCAGGACGGCGTCGAGGAGGCGTGGCGGATCATGCAGCCCCTGCTCGACCAACCGCCGCCCGTGCACCCGTACGCGCCCGGGTCCTGGGGGCCCGAGGCCGCCGACGAGATCGTGTCCGGGTCCGGGCGCTGGTACGGCCCCTGGGTGACGTCATGACCGCGCAGCAGATGCCGAGCGCGGACTTCACCTCGCCGTTTCCGCCCATCGCCGACTACGCGTTCCTCTCCAACTGCCACACCGGCGCGCTCGTCGCGCCGGACGGCGCGATCGACTGGCTCTGCGTGCCCCGGTTCGACGCCCCGAGCGTCTTCGGCAGCCTGCTCGACCGCGGCGCCGGGGCCTTCCGGCTGGGGCCGTTCGGCATCAACCATCCCGCCACCCGTCGGTACGAGCCCGGCACGAACGTCCTCGCCACGACGTGGCGCACGCCGACCGGCTGGGTGCTCGTGCGCGACGCCCTGACGATGGGGCCGTGGAGCCACGAGGACGCGATCACCCCCCACACACGGCCTCCCGCGGACGACGACGCCGACCACATGCTCGTGCGTACCATCGAGTGCCTCGAGGGCCGGGTCGAGGTCGACCTCGTCTGCGAGCCGGTGTTCGACTACGGCCGCGCGCCGGCCGAGTGGTCGCTGGTCGACGGGGGCCGCGGCGCGGCGGACGCGAGCGGCGGCGGCCTCACCATCCGGCTTGCCACGGACATGGCCCTCGGGATCGAGGGCGACCGCGCGCGGGCGCGCCACTCCCTCGAGGAGGGCGAGCGGGCGTTCTGCTCGCTCTCGTGGGCCGAGGGGCTCGCGTCGCCGGCCGACGTCGACGAGGCGACGAGCAGGCTCGAAGCCACCGTCCGCTTCTGGCGCCGCTGGCTCGGCGCCGCCCGCCTCCCGGACCACCGCTGGCGCGAGTGGATCCAGCGCTCGGCGCTCGCCATCAAGGGGATGACGTACATGCCGACCGGGGCGACGGTCGCCGCGCTCACCACGTCGCTTCCGGAGACGCCGCGCGGCGAGCGGAACTGGGACTACCGCTACACGTGGATGCGCGACGCTACGTTCACCCTCCAGGCGCTCCACTTCCTCAACCTCGACTGGGAGGCCGACGAGTTCATCCAGTTCGTCGCCGACCTCGAGCCGAACCACGACGGCGCGCTCCAGATCATGTACGGCATCGACGGCCGGCGGGACCTGACGGAGTCGACCCTCGACGACCTCTCCGGGTACGACGGCGCGCGCCCGGTCCGCATCGGCAACGGCGCGTTCGACCAGCGCCAGAACGACGTGTTCGGCGCCGTCCTCGACTCCGTCCTCCTGCACACGCGCCGGAGCAAGCGGCTCCCCCGCCGGCTCTGGCCGATCGTGCAGTCCCAGGCCGAGTGCGCGGCGAAGGTCTGGCGCGATCCCGACCAGGGCATCTGGGAGGCCCGCGGGGCGCCGCAGCACTACGTCTCGTCGAAGCTCATGTGCTGGGTGGCGCTCGACCGGGCGGCCCACCTGGCGGCGATTCGCGGCGAGGGCGAGATGGCGAAGAGCTGGGGGGCGACCGCGGAGGAGATCAAGGCGGACATCCTCGAGCACGGAGTCGACGGCCGCGGCGTCCTGCGCCAGCACTACGACACCGACGCGCTCGACGCCTCGGTCCTGCTCGCGGTGCTCTTCGGCTTCCTGCCGAGCGACGACGAGCGCATGCGGGCGACCGTGCTCGCCATCGACTCGGAGCTGACCGAGCACGGCTTCGTGCTCCGCTACAAGACCGACGAGACCGACGACGGTCTCGCGGGCAAGGAGGGGACCTTCCTCATCTGCTCGTTCTGGCTCGTGTCGGCGCTCGCGATCGTGGGCGAGCAGCAACGGGCGCGCGACCTGATGGAGCGCCTGCTCAGGATCGCCTCGCCGCTCGGGCTCTACGCCGAGGAGTACGAGACCGAGTCCGCGCGGCACCTCGGCAACTTCCCCCAGGCCTTCTCGCACCTGGCGCTGATCGAAGCCGCCGGGCGGATCATCATCGCGGAGATGCTGGAGGAGATCTCGTGACCGATTCGTACGACGTCGTCATCGTCGGCAGCGGGGCGGGCGGGGGAACGCTCGCGCGTCATCTCGCCCCCTCGGGCAAGCGCATCCTCCTGCTCGAACGCGGCGGCTGGCTGCCGCGCGAGCCCGAGAACTGGCTCGCGCAGAGCGTGTTCGTCGAGAACCGCTACGTCTCGCCCGAGACCTGGTACGACGCGGGCGGGAAGCCGTTTCAACCGCAGGTCCACTACTTCGTCGGCGGTGCGACGAAGCTGTACGGCGCCGCCCTCTACCGCCTGCGCGAGGAGGACTTCGGCGAGCTCCGCCACCACGACGGCGTCTCGCCCGCCTGGCCGATCGCCTACGAGGAGCTCGAGCCCTACTACACGCAGGCGGAGCAGCTCTACCAGGTGCACGGCGCCCGCGGTGAGGACCCGACCGAGCCGGAGGCGAGCGCCGCCTACCCGCATCCGGCGGTCTCCCACGAGCCTCGCATCCAGCAGCTCTCGGACGACCTGGCGGCCGCGGGCTACCACCCGTTCCACGCGCCGTGCGGGATCCTCCTCGACGAGTCCAACCCGCCGTACAGCGCGTGCGTCCGCTGCGCGAACTGCGACGGCTTCCCGTGCGTCGTGCACGCGAAGTCCGACGCCGAGGTGATCGCCGTGCGCCCCGCCCTCGAGCATCCCAACGTCACGCTTCTGACGAACGCGAGGGCCGTGCGGCTGGAGACGGACGCCGCGGGCACGTCGGTCACGGGCGTGGTGGTCGAGCGCGAGGGCGAGACGGAGACCTTCGCCGGCGACGTGGTCGTCGTCTCGTGCGGGGCGACGAACTCGGCCCGGCTGCTGCTCGAGTCCGCGAGCGACCGGCATCCGAACGGGCTCGCCAACGGCTCCGACCAGGTCGGCCGCAACTTCATGTTCCATGACAGCCAGGCCGTGCTGGCCCTCTCCCGCGAGGAGAACCCGACCACGTACCAGAAGACCCTCGGCCTGAACGACTTCTACTTCGGCGCCGACGACTTCGAGTTCCCGCTCGGGAACGTCCAGATGGTGGGGAAGTCGCAGGCGCCGATGTTCCGCGGCGAGAAGCCCGTGGAGACGAAGCTCGCGCCGCAGTGGTCGCTGGAGCGGATCGCCCGCCACGCGATCGACTTCTGGCTCTCCACCGAGGACCTGCCCCGACCCGACAACCGGGTGACCGTCGACCGCGACGGGAAGGTGACGGTGAGCTACACGGAGACGAACGCC
The DNA here is from genome assembly GCA_035620475.1 of Gaiellaceae bacterium. Lineage (GTDB taxonomy): Bacteria > Actinomycetota > Thermoleophilia > Gaiellales > Gaiellaceae > JAIBJN01. The sequence goes on from DASPGT010000102.1 coordinate 6,084, forward strand.
GAGGCCAGGAAGCGGCTCTACGCGAAGGTGAGGTCGATGGTCGGGGAGCTCGACATGAACCCGGGGCACCTCGTCCACCGGTTCGCCTACATGAAGAACGAGATCCCCGTCGCCGGCTGCGCGCACCAGGCCGGGACGTGCCGCTTCGGCGCCGACCCCGAGACGTCCGTGCTCGACGTGAGCTGCAAGGCCCACGAGCTCGACAACCTCTACGTCGTCGACACGAGCTTCTTCCCCTCGATCGGCGCGGTCAACCCGGCGCTGACGGCGATGGCGAACGCGCTCCGGGTCGGCGACCACCTGCTGGCGCGGCTGGCGTGAGCGCCGCGGCCCCCGCCGGCGTCGAGGTCGAGATCGCGGCGGCCGACCAGCGCGCGGCGGTCGTCCTGCTCGGCGGCGGCCTTCGCTCCTACTCGGCCGCCGGTCGCGACCTGCTCGACGGCTTCCCGGCCGGGAGCGCTCCGACGTCCGGGCGCGGGCAGGTGCTGCTCCCCTGGCCGAACCGGCTCGAGGACGGCACGTACGAGTTCGACGGGTGCCGCCACGAGCTTCCGCTCACCGAGCCGGAGCGGCGGAACGCGATTCACGGCCTCGTGCGTACCGAGGAATGGGAGGTCGCGGCGCAGGAGGGGCACAGGGTGGTGCTCCGCCACCTGCTCGAGCCTCGCCCCGGCTACCCCTTCGCGCTCGACCTGGCGATCGAGTACTCCCTCGGCCCAGGTGGTCTCACGGTGACGACGACCTCGACCAACGCTGGCCCGGACGCCTGCCCGTTCGGGAGCGGGCAGCACCCGTACATCCGCCTCGGCACGGCGACGGTCGACTCGCTCGTCCTCCGGGCGCCCGGGAGCGCCGTCCTCCTCGAGGACGAGCGCCGTCTCCCCCGCGGTCGCGAGCCGGTCGAGGGCACCGCGCTCGACTTCCGCCGCCCCCGAGCGCTCGGCGCGGAGCGGCTCGACGACGCGTTCACCGGCCTCGAGCGCGGCGCCGACGGGCGGGCCCGGGTCGAGCTCCGCGACCCGGTCGGCCGCGCGGGGGTCGACCTCTGGGTGGACGAGTCCTACCGCTACCTGATGCTCTTCACCGGCGACGACCTCCCGGACGTGGCCCGCAGGAGCCTCGCGGTCGAGCCGATGACCTGCCCGCCGAACGCGTTCCGGACCGGGGAGGATCTGGTGCGCCTGGAGCCCGGCGAGAGCCACGTGAGCGCCTGGGGGCTCGTCCCCGGCTGAGTGGGCGGCGTGGGTCTACGACGCCTGCTGGGCGCGGTCGGCGAGCCGCCCGAGTCGCCGGTCGAGCTCCTGGAGATCGCCCCGCAGGGCGGCCAGCTCCTCGTGCAGCGGCCGGACGTCGCCCTCGCCGGCGCCCGGCGCCTCGGCCTCCGGCCTCGGCTCGTCGAGGTGGAAGAGGGAGGCGAGCGAGCCCGCGAGGATCCCGATGGTCGCGATGCCGGTGAACATGATCGCGATCCCGGCGAAGCGCCCGCTCGAGGTCTCGGGGACGATGTCGCCGTAGCCGACCGTGGTCAGGGTGACGATCCCCCACCACACCGCGTCCTTCACGGTGGCGTACTCGGGATTCGTCGGGTGCTCGGCCCAGTAGGCGACGAAGGAGGCGACGAGCACGATCAGCCCGGCGAAGACCACGACCTTGCCGAGGCGCGCGGCGAAGCGCCGCAGCCCCTTCGTGGCCACCAGCAGGCGTGCGACGCGGGCCAGGCGGGCGAGGACGAGGATCGCCGTCGTGCCGCCGACGCCCGGGAGGAGGTAGAACGGGAAGGTCAGGACGACGATCAGCAGGTCGACCTTGCCGTGGCGGCGGTGCAGGTAGTCGGGCACGATCCGTCGCTGCACGTAGAGGTCGACCGCGAAGATCGCCCAGGACCCGAGCCCGATCGCCAGCTCCGCGGCGCGGTTGGCGGGCGACGTCGCGAAGAGCGGGACGACGGCGGCGAGGATGATCGGCAGGTTCCAGCGCTGCTGCCAGCGCTCCCGCGCCGCGAGCTGCTCGCGGGTGAGCGGCGCGGCGCGCTCCGAGGGCGGGCGCAGGCGGCGGGAGAGACGGCCGAGCATCGCCCGCCCGTGTTCGGCTTCGGCGGGAGCGTCCCTGCCGCGCGCCCGACCCGTGAGGGCCCGGCGACCGGCGTACTGTCCCCCGCAGACGTGTCCAGGGGTCAGACCCCGGGCCGTGGCCGAAAGGAACGCAGAATCGTCCGTTGCGGACGGCGGTTGTCACACTTTCGTGACACACATCTCGTCCCCGGCGGACGTGTCCCGGGGTCAGACCCCGGGCCGTGGCCCGAACGGCCCCGGCCCCGGCCGGGCGGCACGGGAGCCGCCGCGCTGACATGATCGACCCGGGCATGAGCACCCTCGCGATCACGACGGTCGACCTCGCCCGCCTCCAGTTCGCGACCACGTCGCTCTACCACTTCCTGTTCGTCCCGCTGACGCTCGGGCTGGCGCCGCTCGTCGCGGTCATGCAGACCCTCTGGCACCGGAGCGGGAACGAGGCCTGGCTCCGGCTGACCCGCTTCTTCGGGACGCTCATGCTGATCAACTTCGCCATCGGCGTCGCCACCGGGCTCGTGCAGGAGTTCCAGTTCGGGATGAACTGGTCGGTCTACTCGGCGTTCGTCGGCGACGTCTTCGGCGCCCCGCTCGCCATCGAGGGGCTGGCGGCGTTCTTCCTCGAGTCCACGTTCCTCGGCCTCTGGATCTTCGGCTGGAACCGGCTGGGCCGGAAGACGCACCTGGCGACCGTCTGGCTCTTCGCGCTCGGCAGCTGGCTCTCGGCGTTCTTCATCATGGTCGCCAACTCGTGGATGCAGCGGCCGGTGGGCTCGGAGATCGTCGGCGGGCGGGCCGAGCTGACGAGCATCTCGGAGCTGCTCACGAACCGCTTCGCGATCTGGGCCTTCGTGCACGTGATCCTGGTCGGACTCACCACCGCGGCCGTCGTCGTCTTCGGCGTCGCCTGCTGGCACTTCCTGCGCGGCCGCAACGTCGAGATCTTCCGCCACGCGGCCAAGCTGGCACTGATCGTCCTCGTCCCGGTCTCGGCCGTGAACCTCTGGATCGGGAGCACCCTCGGCGTCGTCATCACCGACTACCAGCCGATGAAGATCGCGGCGACCGAGGCGCAGTGGGACACGTGCCAGCCGTGCGCGTTCTCGCTCTTCCAGATCGGCGGCTTCAGCGAGGACGACCAGACGCCGGCGTTCGACATCGAGATCCCGCACCTGCTGTCTCTGCTCGCCACGGAGTCGTGGAACGGTGAGGTGCAGGGGATGAACCAGCTCCAGGCCCAGTACGAGCAGCAGTACGGGCAGGGGAACTACGTCCCGCCGGTTCGCACGACCTACTGGAGCATGCGGATCATGGCCTACCTGGGGACGCTCGTCTTCCTCGTCGCCGCGCTCGGTGCCTACCTCATGTGGAGGCAGCGGCTCGAGCGGACGCGGTGGTTCCTCTGGCTGGCCGTCGTGTCGATCGCGTTCCCCTACCTGTCCGCGCTGGCCGGCTGGGTGCTCTCCGAGGTCGGGCGCCAGCCCTGGATCGTGCAGGGGCTCCTCGAGACCGCCGACGCCAACTCGCCGAGCGTCGGGACGTCGACCATCGCGCTCAGCCTCGGCGTCTTCGCGGTGCTGTACGGGCTGCTCGCCGTCGTCGACTTCGTCCTGATGCGGCACTACGCGAGCCTCGACCCGCCGCCGGCCGGCGGGGAGGGCGAGGAACCGGCTCCGGCGCTGGGATACTGATGGACCTCCCGGATCTCTGGTTCCTGATCATCGCCTTCTTCTGGGCCGGGTACTTCCTGCTCGAGGGCTTCGACTTCGGCGTCGGGATGCTGCTCCCGTTCCTGCCGAAGGACGAGCGCGAGCGCCGCGCCATGTTCGAGACCATCGGGCCGGTCTGGGACGGGAACGAGGTGTGGCTGGTCGTGGCCGGCGGCGCCACCTTCGCCGCCTTCCCGGGCTGGTACGGGACGATGTTCTCGGGCTTCTACCTGGCCCTCCTGCTCGTGCTTGCCTTCCTGATCGTCCGCGTCGTCTCCTTCGAGTGGCGCGACAAGCACGACAGCCCGCGCTGGCGCGCGACGTGGATGTGGGCGAACACGATCGGGAGCGCGGGCGCCTCGCTCGTCTGGGGCGTCGGCCTGGCGAATCTCCTCCACGGTGTCCCCATCGACGGAGACGGGCACTTCGCCGGCAGCTTCTGGGACCTCTTCACGCCGTACACGGTCTTCGCGGGGCTCGCCGCCGTGCTCCTCTTCGCCTTCCACGGGGCCACCTTCCTCACGCTCCGGACGACCGGCGACCTGCTCGAGCGCTCCGGCCGCGCAGCCCGCCGCCTCGCGCTTCCGGCGGCCGTCGTCACCGGGGCCTTCCTCGTCTGGACCGTGGCCGTCGCCGTGGATCGGAACGACAAGGACGTCTTCCCGGCCGTGCTTCCGGCCGCCGCCGGGATCCTGGCCCTCGTGCTGGCCGTCGCCTTCGCCTTCTCCGGCCGGAGCGGCCGGGCGTTCACGATGACCGGCGCCGGCGCGGTGCTCTTCGTGGCGACGATCTTCACCGGCCTCTACCCACGCGTGATGGTGTCGCAGCCGGACTTCGCGAACAGCCTCACCGTGGAGGGCACCGCGTCCTCCCACTACGCGCTCACGGTGATGACGGTCGTGGCGGTCGTCCTCGCGCCGCTCGTGCTCCTCTACCAGGCCTGGACGTACCACGTCTTCCGGGCCCGGATCGGGGCCGAGGAGCAGGCGGAGAACCCGCTCGACCTGGTCGCGCGGAAGACCGAAGGCTAGGAGGGATCGGTGGGCCCGCTCGACCCGCGCCTGGTGCGCCGCGCCCGGGCGGTGCGCGTCATGCACGCCGTCGACGTCGTGCTGGGGGCGGCGGCCGCGCTCCTCGTCCT
>DASPGT010000103.1:0-5518 GCA_035620475.1 Gaiellaceae bacterium
TCGGCGACGACGAGGAGCGGCGCGCCGAGGATCGCGCCCAGAAGCTCACCGACGAGCACATCACGAAGATCGACGAGATTCTCAAGCGCAAGGAAGAGGAGATCATGGAGGTCTGAGATCGCCCTGCGATCTCCGACACGGTGAGGCGGATGCGGCTGCTGACGAGGATCCGCGCGATCACGGGCATGACGTCCGTGCGGGAGCCGGAGCTCCCCGACGTCGCGCGGTCCATTGCGATCATCATGGACGGGAACGGCCGCTGGGCGCGCCGGCGGCGGCTTCCGGTCGCGGCCGGGCACCGGGCCGGCACCCGAGCGCTCCGGCGGACGGTCGAGGCGGCGATCGACCTCGGGGTCGAGTCGCTCTGCGTCTACGCGTTCTCGACCGAGAACTGGTCGCGCCCCTCGCACGAGATCGACGCGCTCATGGAGATCTTCGTCGAAACGATCGAGCGCGAGCTGCCCGACCTGGCGCGGGAGGGTGTCCGCACGCGCTTCATCGGGCGGCGCGACCGTGCGACCCCGGAGCTGCGCGCGAAGATCGAACGGCTCGAGGCGGGAACGGCGGGCTGCGACCGGCTCCAGCTCTGGATCGCCTTCGACTACGGAGGGCGCGCCGAGCTCGTCGAGGCCGCGCGGCGCCTCGTCGAGGAGAGCGTCGACCCGCGCGACATCGACGAAAACGCGATCGCCGCCCGCCTGTACGCCCCGGAGATGCCCGAGCCGGACCTGCTCATCCGGACGTCCGGCGAGCTGCGCATCTCGAACTTCCTCCTCTGGCAGCTCGCGTACACGGAGCTCGTCTTCGTCGACACCCTGTGGCCCGACTTCGGGGAGCGCGAGCTCCGGGAGGCGCTCGCGCAGTACGCGAGCCGCCGCCGGCGCTTCGGCGGACGATGAGCTCCCTCCTCAGCCGGGTCGCCGTCATCGCGGCGGGCCTGCCGCTCGTGCTCTTCGCGGCCTACTACGGCGGCTGGGCGCTATTCGCGCTTGTCGCGCCGGCCGCGCTTCTCGCCCTGCACGAGCTCTACCGCATGGCCCGGGCCCTGCGGCCCCTCGTCCTCGCCGGCTACGGCGGGGCGCTCGCGGCCGTGATCGGAGCCTGGCAGGGCGGGGCCGAGTGGATGGTCGGCGGCTTCATGCTGACGCTCTTCCTCGCCTTCCTGTTCGCCGCGGTGTCGGAGACCCGCCAGTCCACGACGGTGGCGGTGGCGACGACGATGCTGGGCGCCGCCTGGGTCGGCCTCGGGCTCGCCTTCCTCATCCTCCTGCGCGACCTCGAGGAGGACGGCCGCCTGCTCCTGATCACGCTCCTCGTGACGGTCTTCGTCGCCGACACGTTCGCCTACATCGGCGGCCGGCTCGTCGGCCGGCACAAGCTCGCGCCTGCGATCTCACCGGGGAAGACGTGGGAGGGCTTCCTCTTCGGCGTCGCCGGAGGCGTGCTCACGACCTGGCTCGCCCTGAACGACTACACGGCGGCCATCGTCGGCTGGGAGTCGTTCCTGCTCGGCGGCGTCATCGTCCTCGCCGCCGTCGCCGGCGATCTCTTCGAGTCGATGGTCAAGCGCGACCTGGGCGTCAAGGACTCCGGGCGCATCCTGCTCGGCCACGGCGGCGTCCTCGACCGGGTGGACTCGATCGTGTTCGCGGCGCCCGCGGCCTACTTCACCGTCCTCGCCCTCACCCAGTCCTAGACTCCGTGTGATGAAGCGCATCGCCCTCCTGGGCGCCACCGGTTCGATCGGGCGCCAGGCGCTCGAGATCATCGCCGCCCATCCCGAGCTCGAGCTCGTGGCCGCCTCCTCGGGCTCGACGCCGATCGACGGGCTGGCGCCGCTCACCCAGGTGGGCGGAGACCTCAGGGAGCTCCTCGACCGGGCCGAGCCCGACGTGGTGCTCAACGCGGTCGTCGGCTTCGCCGGGCTCCCGGCCACGTTCTGGGCGCTCGAGCGCGGCATCGACCTCGCGCTCGCGAACAAGGAGAGCCTCGTCGCGGGCGGCGACTTGGCAGTCGCGGCCTGGCGGCGGGGAGGAGGGAGGCTCCTGCCGGTCGACTCCGAGCACTCGGCCGCCTTCCAGCTCCTCGAGGGGAAGGGCGCGGAGACCGTCGACTCGCTCGTCCTGACCGCGTCCGGCGGGCCGTTCCGGGGCCGAAGCCGAGCGGAGCTCGCCGAGGTGAGCTCCGCCGACGCGCTCGCGCATCCGACCTGGAGCATGGGGCCGAAGATCACCGTCGACTCGGCGACGCTCATGAACAAGGGCCTCGAGCTGATCGAGGCGCACTTCCTCTTCGATCTGCCGTACGAGCGGATCGAGGTCGTCGTCCACCCGACCTCTGTGGTGCACGCCCTCGTCCGCTTCCGCGACGGCGCTTCGCTCGCGCACCTCGGCCACCCGGACATGCGCGTTCCGATCTCCTTCGCGCTGACCTACCCCGAGCGTGCCCAGACGCCGGTCGCCCCTCTGAACCTGGCCGGCGGGCTCATCCTGGAGTTCGGGTCGCCCGACCTCGAGGCGTTCCCCTGCCTGGCGCTCGCCCGGGCCGCCGGCGAGGCCGGCGACACCGCGCCCTGCGCTCTCAACGCCGCCAACGAGGTCGCCGTGGCTGCGTTCCTCGACGACGGTCTCCCGTTTCTCGGGATCGCCGACGTCGTCGAGCGCACCCTCGCGGTGGTCGACTGCGCCCCGGCCGCGGACCTCGCCGAGCTGGCCGCGGTGGACGCGGAGTCCCGCCGGATTGCGGCGGCGCTCACGCGGCAGCTGGTTCACTAGGGGTACACCGTGAACATCGCCGTCGCCATCGCCGGCCTGGCCTTCCTCATCCTCATCCACGAGGCCGGGCACTTCTTCACCGCCCTTGCCGTGCGCATGCGCCCGCGGCGGTTCTACATCTTCTTCCCGCCGGCGCTCGCCAAGTGGACCCGGAACGGCATCGAGTACGGCATCGGCTCGATCCCGCTCGGCGGCTACGTGAAGATCCCCGGGATGCACAAGCCGGCGGCCGGCGACCTCCAGCATCACCTCGAGCCGGCCCGGAGCGAGGCGCCCTCGCTGGCCGAGGAGGAGGTGCGGGTCGAGCAGGCGCTCGCGGAGGAGCGCTTCGAGGACGCCAGGACCGAGCTGGCCGGCCTCCGCACGAAGGTGGAGAGCAAGAACCTCTCTCACGGCGCGCGCAAGGCGGCCGACCGCGGCCTCACGGACCTGGACGACGGGCTCTCGCCGGAGGCGTACTGGCGGGCCCCGACCTCGAAGCGCGTCGCCGTCATCCTGGCGGGCCCCGCCACGAACTATCTCTTCGCCGTCCTCGCGCTCGCGATCGTCTTCATGTCGGGCGTCCCGACCGGCGCGACCCGCGTCGTCGACGAGGTGTCGCCGGGGACGCCCGCCGCCGCGATGGGCCTCGAGCCGGGCGACGAGATCGTGGCCGTGAACGGAACCGGCGGCGAGTCGCAGGAGCTGGCCGAGGCCATCCGCGGGAGCGAGGGTGAGCCGGTGACCCTCACGGTCGAGCGGGACGGCTCGCAGGTGGAGCTCGAGGGGACACCGCGCCTCGACCCCGCCGACCGCGTCTACCGGCTCGGCTTCGCCTTCGGGCTGCAATACGAGAGCTACGGCCCGCTCGAGGCGGTCGGGCTCGCCTTCGAGTCGACCTGGGAGGTGACGAAGGCCATCTTCGAGTCGCTGGGCCGCCTCGTCACCGGGGAGGGCCGCGACGAGGTCGCGAGCGTCGTCGGGATCACCGCAGTCTCGAGCGAGTCGCTCGAGGAGGGCTTCACCTACTACCTGCAGGTGCTGGCATTCGTCAGCCTGTCGCTGGCGCTCCTCAACCTGCTGCCGCTGCTCCCCCTCGACGGCGGCCACATCGCCTTCTCGATCGCCGAGCGTGTCCGTGGCCGCGCCATCCCGCGCGAGGCCTACGAGCGCGCCTCGCTGGTCGGGATCGTGCTCGTGCTGTTCCTCTTCGTGATCGGCCTCTCGAACGACATCGACCGCCTCAGCGGCGGGTAGCCCATCGGGTCGGGTCGGGGCGAGTCGGAGCGGGAAGGCCACCCGGTTAGACTCTCCTGAGATGGCGAGCGAGCGGCAGATCAGGGTCGGGAACGTCCCGATCGGAGGCGGTGCGCCCGTCGTCGTGCAGTCGATGACCCTGACGAAGACGCACGACGTCGACGCGACCATGGCCCAGATCGGGGAGCTCGTCTCCGCGGGCTGCGAGGTCGTCCGCGTGGCGGTTCCGAAGAACGAGGACGCCGACGCGCTCGCGAAGCTCGTCTACCTCTCGCCGATCCCCGTGATCGCCGACATCCACTTCAACGCCTCGCTCGCGCTCAAGGCCGTGGACGCCGGCGTCGCCGCCGTGCGCATCAACCCCGGCAACATCGGCGGCCCCGACCGGGTGGCCGAGGTCGTGAAGGCGGCGAAGGCGCGCGGGATCCCGATGCGGATCGGCGCGAACTCCGGCTCGCTCCCGAAGCACCTGCTCGAGCTGGCCCAGGAGGACACCGCCGAGGCCCTCGTCGAGGAGGCGCTGGAGCAGGTGCGCCTGCTCGAGAGTTTGGACTACTACGACTTCAAGATCTCGGTGAAGTCGAGCTCGGTGCCGACGATGATCCGCGCCTACCGGGTGCTCTCCGAGAAGGGTCCGTATCCGCTCCACCTCGGCGTCACGGAGGCGGGGACGCCCGGGACCGGGACGATCAAGAGCTCGATCGGCGTCGGGAGCCTGCTCATGGACGGGATCGGCGACACGGTCCGTATCTCGCTGACCGCCGACCCGGTCGAGGAGGTCAAGGTCGCCTGGGAGATCCTCAAGGCGCTCGGACTGCGCGAGCGCGGGCCGATCATGATCGCCTGCCCGTCCTGCGGGCGCGACAACGTCGGCGTCTGGAACCTCGCCGAGGCGGTCGAGGAGCGTCTGCGCGCCTATCCGCAGGCGTTCGAGGTCGCGGTGATGGGCTGCGCCGTCAACGGCCCGGGCGAGGCCGGAGACGCCGACTTCGGCGTTGCCGGCGGCCGCGACACTGGCTTCATCTACGCGCACGGGCGCGTGCTCAGGAAGGTCGAGTCGGAGGTGCTCGTCGAGGAGCTCTTCCGGGAGATCGACGCGTGGATCGAGGGCGGCATGGCCAGGCCGAAGCGCCTGAAGCTGGCCAAGCCGGCGGCCCTCATGATGGCCGAAGCGGCCCAGCGGCCGTCATAGACTCCTGATGGCGAGAGCTTCTCAGCTCTTCCTCCCGACGCTGCGGGAGGATCCCGGTGATGCCGACGCGGCGAGCCACCGGCTGCTCGTCCGGGGCGGCTACATCCGCCAGGTGAGCGCCGGCCTCTGGTCGTACCTGCCGCTCGGCTGGCGCGTCCACGAGAAGGCGGTGCAGATCGTCCGGGAAGAGATGAACGCGATCGGCGGCCAGGAGATGTTCATGCCGGTCGTGACCCCCGCCGAGCTGTGGCAGACGAGCGGCCGCTACCCGATCCCCGAGCTCTGGAAGACCGACGACCGGCTCGGGCGGCCGTTC
>DASPGT010000104.1:0-3879 GCA_035620475.1 Gaiellaceae bacterium
GCATCTCGATCGTCGGCTACGACGCGTCGAACACGGTCCGGGCGACGATCCGGAACCTGGACGAGGCCGGCGCGATCGTGGACGCGGCCGTGGCGGCGGGCGCGAACCAGGTGTACGGCCCGAGCCTGACGGTCTCGGACACCGAGGCCCAGTACCGCGTCGCCGTCGAGGCGGCCTTCGCGGACGCCCGCACGCGCGCGGAGGCAATCGCCGAGCTGGCCGGGGTCACGCTGGGCGCGCCGGTGGCGATCGTCGAGGGCGGCGGCGGCGGCCCGGTGCCCTACTACGGTGGGGCGGCCATGGAAGCCGCCGCGGCGGACGTCGCCGTCGAGCCCGGCACGCAGGACGTGGGCGCGTCGCTCACCGTCACGTTCGCCATCGAGTAGCCGGCGCGAGCTCCTCCTGCCAGGACGGGCGGGCCCCACGAACTCCACTCCCCGGGGCCCCACCCGTTCCATCCGGGCCCGGCGGGGGTTAGCCGCACCGCAAGACGCGGGCTGGCTCGGCGGCGCTCCTGCCTCCACGGAGCGACAATCCACCTGTTCGCACCGAGACCAGGAGAAACGTCATGAGCACCGCCAGCGCCTTCGCATTTCAGCTTCCCGCCGGACGCGAGACGGCCGAAGACCGCTTCAACGCCCACCTCCTGAACGTGACGTTCGAGGCTCCCCAGGGCGTTCGCCGCTCCGCGATCGGCGGCGGCGAGAGCGTCCCCGAGGCGATCGCCACGGCCCGCGAGGAGCTGCCCGCCGGCACCTGGACGCTCGTCCGCTGGAACCCGCTGTACGGCGAGTAGGCGCTTCTTCGGAGCGCGCCTACCCGCCGGGCAGGCCAGCCGCCCGCCGTCCCGGCCCCGCGCGGTGCTCCCGGACGCGGCGGCGGTAGAGAGCGCGCTGCACGGCGAGGGTCGCCACGCCAGCCGCGACGATGCTCGCCACGTTCGCGGCGAGCTGGAGGGCCGAGCCTTCGACGCCGTCCCAGTCGCGGTAGGCCGCAGACAGGCCCATGTTGGCCAGCGCCGGGATCGTCGTGATCGAGATGAGGACGCCTACGAGGGCGCCGGACTTCACCGTCGTCAGGGAGAGGATCCCGGCGACGCCCGCGGCGAGTGCGACGACGATCGACCACCGATTCGGGTGGGAGACGAACTCCGTGACGACCGGGGTACCCGGGTCGCCGGGTGCCAGGTCGACCCGCACGGTGAGCTCTGTGAACGCCCAGGCCACCGCCACCGCCACGGCGAAGCCGACGACGAGCGCGACGAGCGACCGCCGCAGGGCCTCGCGGTGGCGGGTGGCGAGCGCGACGCAGGTGCCGGCCAGCGGCCCGAAGTCGGGGCCCAGGATCATCGCGCCGATGATGAGGACGACCGAGTCCGTCAGGAGGCCGACGACGGCGATGATCGCCGCGAGCGCCATGAAGACGAGGTACTCGCCGTCTAGCTCGGTCCATTCCGAGCTCCGGGCCGCGACCTGCTCCCAGACGACGGCGCCGGCCCGCCGGTCGCGCATCGCCGCGATCTCCGGCGAGATCGCCACGTCGATGGGGATCACGGTGACGGCGCCGTCCCGGTCGATGCCGAGCTCGGCGAGGTCGGCGAGGAGGACGCTGGCGGCCTCGCGGGCGACGTCCGCCGCGACGAGGTCCCCGACCGGCTTGCGGGCGTAGGCGGGGTGGTGGACGACGTTCGTCGCCCCGGCCGCCGCCTCCAGGAGCTGCAGCGCGCGCCGCGCCTCGGGGGCAGGAGCGATCACGCGCACGTGGAACACGGCGCGGAGCGTACGCAGGGCACCGGTCGGCTTCCCACGAAGGAGAGCGCATGGAGTGGACGTTCCTTGTCATCGGACTCGCCGTCGCGGTCGCGGTGGCGGCCGTCTGCTACCGGATCGCGGAGAGCAAGGGGAGAAGCGGGCCCCTCTGGGCCGTCCTCGGCTTCTTCTTCCCCGTGATCGCCCTCGTCGTCGTGTTCGTCCTGTCCGACAAGCGGGGCGCCTAGGCCTGCTCCCCCACGACCGTGGGCTTGCGTGACGCGCGGCTGACGAGCAGGCCCAGCAGCGGGTAGAGGAGGACGGACGCCATTCCGGCGCCCACGAGCGCCGCGGCGACGTCGGAGGTGATCTCGCCGCGGTCCTCGCCGACCTCGATGACGGCGACGATCAGCGGCAGGCCCGTGGCGCTGAAGAGCGCGAGCGCGGTCGTCCGGCGCGCGCCCAGGTCGCGGAAGGCGAGCAGCGCGCTCGACCCCCGCGTGACGAGGAGGATCGCGAGGAAGCCCGCGCAGAGCGCCAGGCCCGCGCCCGTGAGCAGCGCATCCAGGTCGAACTGCATCCCGGTGACGATGAAGAACACCGGGATGAGGAAGCCGTACCCGATCGTCGAGATGCGGGGCAGCACCTGCTCGCCGGTCTCTCCCTGGGTGACGAGGCCGATCACCAGCCCGGCCGCGAAGGCGCCGAGCACGTAGTCGAAGTCGAGCTCGTAGGCGAGGAGCACGAGGAGGGCGAGCAGGGCGACCGACAGGCGGACGGCGAGTTGCCCGCTCTTGTTCACCGTCTCGCGGGCGATCGTGAGGAGCCTGGGCGGCTGGAAGCGGACGGCGACCCCCGCCGCGCCTGCGACGACGAGCCCGAAGCCGAACAGCAGGACGATGTTGGCGACGGTCGCGTGCGCGCCGGTGAGGAAGAGCGAGATGACGACGATCGGCCAGAACTCGCCCGACACGGCAGACGCCAGGGTGTTCTGGCCGAGCGGCGACCGAAGGACGCCCGCGTCGGACAGGATCGGCATGAGCGTCCCCAGCGCGGTCGTGGCGACGGCGACCGCGATCAGCCACCCGGACGCGCCGACGCCCGCCGCCTCGAGCCCGAAGCCGAAGGCGGCGCCGAGCGCCAGCGAGATGCCCCAGCCGACCGTTCCGCGGGCGAGGAGGCGGCGCGGCACGTCGCTGTGGATCACCTCGATTCCGGCGAGGAAGAAGAGGAAGACGAGCCCGAGGTCCGAGAGGAACACGATGTAGGCGTCGACCTCGGCGATGTCCAGCACCTGCGGCCCCATGACGATCCCGAGGGCGATCTCGACGATGACGGTGGGGATGAGCAGCCGCGGGCTGAGCTGCGAGACGATCGTCGCGAGCGCGGCCGCGCAGAAGACGAGCGCGAGCGAGACGGCGTCAAGCTCCGGAGCCATTCCCCTCCTCGAACGGCGTTCGCGGTACCTGCATGCTCGTATACTCGCCCGGATGAGCGAGGGCGGCCAGGCGCGTCGGCTTGCGCGCTCGACGGCGACCTTCACGCTCGCGACCGGCCTCTCCCGCGCGCTGGGCCTCGTCCGGGAGATCGTGGCCGCCTACTTCTTCGGCGTCTCCGGGAAGATCAACGCCTTCACGGTCGCCTCGCAGATCCCGAGCCTGACCCGCGCCTTCGTGGGCGACGCGGCGCTCTCGGGCGCCTTCGTCCCCGTCTTCAGCGAGCTGCTGGCGAAGGAGGAGAAGGCTCGGGCCTGGCGTGTGGCCTCCACGATCTTCTGGCTCGTCCTCATCGGGGTCTCGCTGCTGACCGCGGTGTTGATCCTGATCGCGCCGCTCCTGATCCTTCCGTTCGGCGACCCGGGCGGCGACCCCGAGCTCGCCGTCCAGCTGACGAGGATCATGCTCCCGATCGTCGGCCTGGTGACGCTCTCCGGGATCGTCGTCGGGATCCTCAACGCCTACGACCAGTTCACGATCCCTGCGCTCGCGCCCGTCGCCTGGAACCTCGTCATCATCGGCGGGCTCGTCGCGTTCGTTCCGCTCGTGGAGGGGGAGTCCGAGCAGCTGATCGTCTACGCGGTCGCCACGCTCGTCGCCGCGCTCGTCCAGCTGCTCCTGCCCGTGCCCTGGCT
>DASPGT010000105.1:0-4462 GCA_035620475.1 Gaiellaceae bacterium
CGTCCAGCACCGGAAGCCGTGCTGTTCGTTGCCGAGGCACGGGAACAGACCAGTCTAGTGAATCGCCCGGCGCGCGTGAACGGGTGCCGATGCCGCTTGGCTAGCGGCGCCGGCCGTTGCGGTTGCGCGCCTTCGCGGAGCGGTGGATGACCTCGAACTCCTCGAGGCTGCGGCCCGAGCCGACCGCCACGCAGGTGAGCGGCGACTCGGCGAGCTGGACGGGCATCTGCGTCTCGTCGCGGAGGCGGTCGGCGAGCCCGTTCAGCAGGGCGCCGCCGCCGGCGAGCACGATGCCGCGGTCCATGATGTCGGCCGCCAGCTCGGGCGGCGTCTTGTCCAGCGTCGACTTGATCGCGTCGATGATCTGGCCCACCGGCTCGTCGAGGGCACGCCGGGTCTCCTCCGAGGAGATGACGACGGTCTTGGGGAGGCCGGTGAGCATGTCGCGCCCCCGCACCTCGGCGGAGACCTCCTGCGGGAGCTCCCACGCCGAGCCGATCTCGAGCTTGAGCTCCTCGGCGGTCTGCTGGCCGATCAGGAGCTTGTACTCCTTCTTGATGTGGGCCATGATCGCCTCGTCCATCTCGTCCCCGCCCACGCGGATGGACTGCGAGACGACGATGCCGCCGAGGGAGATGACCGCCACCTCGGTCGTGCCGCCGCCGATGTCGACGATCATGTTCCCGGTCGGCTCGGAGACCGGGAGGCCGGCCCCGATCGCGGCAGCCATCGGCTCCTCGATCAGGTAGGCCTGGCGGGCGCCGGCGGAGAGCGTCGCCTCCTCGACGGCGCGCTTCTCGACGCCGGTGACTCCGCTCGGGACGCAGACGACCACGCGCGGGTGCGCGAAGCGGTTGTGGTGCACCTTCTGGATGAAGTGCCGGAGCATCTGCTCGGTCACGTCGAAGTCCGCGATGACGCCGTCCTTCAGGGGCCGGATCGCGGAGATCGTGCCGGGCGTTCGCCCGAGCATCCGCTTCGCCTCGATCCCGACGGCGTGCACCTCGCCGGTGCGCTGGTCGATGGCGACCACCGAAGGCTCGGAGAGCACGATCCCGCGCCCGCGCACGTAGACCAGCGTGTTCGCAGTCCCCAGGTCGACGGCCATCTCGCGCCCGCCGAACCCGCTCAGGTAGCCCCAGAAGCTCATAGAACCCCGCTGAGTGTAACGACAAGCCTGAGCACGTCCACGGCGGCCACGTCCGGGGTCTGACCCCTGACGTGTCTCGAAAGACACTCGTTTCCGCGCCAATCCTGTGGAAACCGGCGACGCCCTGAGGCACAGGCTCTAGGCTCGCTGCGTGCCCAGACCGCCGCGTCCTCAGATTCCGGACGGCATCTACCACGTGACCAACCGCGGGAATCGCCGGCAACCGATCTTCCTCGATTCCCACGACCGCGCGCACCTCCTGCGGATGCTCGAGGCCCTGGCTCGGGCTCGGGGCTGGATCGGGCTCGGCTACTGCCTGATGCCGAACCACTACCACCTCGTCCTGCAGACTCCGTCAGGGGATCTATCGAGTGGCATGCAATGGCTGAACGGCCGCTATGCCCAGGACTTCAACCATCGTCACGGATTCGACGGGCATCTCTTCCAGGGCCGCTTCTACTCGGGTGTCGTCGAGGGCGACGGACACCTTCTCGAGCTCTCTCGTTATCTCGCCTGGAACCCGGTTGAAGTCGGACTCTGCCGGACCCCGCAACAGTGGCTCTGGGGAAGCTACCGCGCGGTTGCCGGGCTTGCGAAGTCACCGGTGCCGAGGTTCCTCGAGGTTCGCCGCGTGCTCGAGCTCTTCAGCCCACGCCGCGAATCCGCAGTGGATCGCTTCCGGGCATTCGTCAACGACGTGCCCGGCGACCGGCAGACATGACTGCTACGGCCATGTCCGGGGTCAGACCCGGGACGTGGCCGGGCTAGCCGATGCCGTACGCGCCGGGGAAGCGGGCGGCGAGGAGGCGCACGAGGAGGGCGACCGGGAGGCCGACCACGTTCAGGTAGTCGCCCTCCACCCGCTCGACCAGGGCGGCGCCGCGGGACTGGATGGCGTAGCCGCCGGCGCGGCCGCGCCACTCGCCCGTGGCGACGTACGCGGCGACGTCGCGCGGCGTGAGGGGACGGAACGCGACCAGCGTCTCCTCGTGCTCGACGTCCTCATCGTCCGGGCCGAGCAGGCAGAGCCCCGACACGACGACGTGGGCCCGGCCCGAGAGCGACGCCAGCATCGCCGCCGCCTCGCGCTCGCCGGCCGGCTTGCCGAGGACACGGCCGTCCACGACGACGGCGGTGTCGACGCCGAGGACGGGCCGCCCGCCGGCCTCGCCCGCCACCGAGCGCGCCTTCCCGAGGGCGTGGGCCCGCACGAGCTCCGCGGGAGCGAGCCCGCCGTCGTCGTGCTCCTCGTACCGGGGCGCGACGACGCCGAACGGCAGGCCGAGCTGCTCCAGGATCGCGCGGCGCTGCGGCGACGTCGACGCGAGGACGAGCGGCTTCCCCCGGCTCACAGCTTCCGCGCCCGCCAGATCTCCTCCGCCGGCCACTGCCGCGCCCACCAGCGCTCCGGCAGTCCGGGATACCGGTGCTCCGGGCCCTCCTCCGGCGCCCGCAGCTCCACGAGGTCGAGGACCTCGAAGCCGCACCGGCGCAGCAGCCGGATCCAGTCGCCGTAGCCCAGGTGGAACTCCACCGACTCCGTGTCGGCCCACTCGAACCGGTGCAGGCCGAAGTACGGGCGAAGGAGCTCGCGGCCGGACGGCTTCTCCTCCTCCGGCGCGGTCAGGATCGCCAGGGTTCCGTTGACGAGGAAGACGAGCTCCCCGCCCGGACGCAGGAGGCGCGCCGCCTCCGGCACCCAGGCGTACGGGTCGGCCCAGATCGAGGCGCCGTACTCGGAGACCGCGAGGTCGAAGCCCGCGTCCGGCAGCGGCACCGACTCCGCGCTCGCCTCGACGAGCGGGAACTCGAGCCCGAAGCGCGCCTGCATCGCGCGCGCCGTGTCGAGCTGCGCCGGCGTGACGTCGACGCCGACCGGCCGGGCGCCGCGCCGCGCGAGCCAGGCCGACACGTACGCCGTGCCGCAGCCGAGCTCGACGACGTCCAGCCCTGCGACCGCCTCCGGCAGCACCCGCACCTCCGACTCGGGGACGCCCCAGACGCCCCAGGTGATCTCCTCCGCCGCCCACGCGCGCGGCGCCTCGTCCGCGTAGCCGGGCGCCCACGCCGTCCACTCGGAGCGGTTGCGGCGCGCGTGGTCGGAGAGGTCAGACAAGCTCGCCGTCGGAGAACCAGAGCGCGATCTCGCGCTCCGCCGACGCCGGTGAGTCCGAGCCGTGCACGAGGTTGTCCGGCATGGCGAGCGCCAGGTCGCCGCGGATCGTCCCGGGAGCCGAGTCCACCGGGTTCGTCGCCCCCATCGTCGTCCGCACGACCTGGATCGCCGAGGCACCTTCGAGCACGAGCGCGAGCGTCGGCGAGGACGTGATGAACTCGACGAGCTCGCCGAAGAACGGCTTCTCACGATGCTCGGCGTAGTGCTCGCCCGCGAGCGCCTCGTCCACGAGCACGAGCTTCGCCGCGCGGATCGCGAGCCCCCGCTGCTCGAAGCGCGCCAGGATCTGGCCCGCGAGCCGACGCTGCATCGCGTCGGGCTTGATCAGGACGAGGGTGCGTTCCGCCATCCGTCCGGGGCCCGCGCTGCCTCGTCGTCTCGCCGCTTCGCCCTCCAGAACACCCAGCAGACGACGGCGAGCGCGATCAGCGGAACGATCATCCCCACGAGCGCGAGCAGGGTCAGCGCAAGCGAGCCGCCGTCGTCGGTCATGACGTGCTGCGCGAGGAGGAGCGCCACGCGGTCAGGTTATCGTGAGCACGTACTGGGATGATGCCTCGCCGTCGCGCGGCCCGACGGCACAGGGCCTCGTCCCGGTACGTGCTCTAACCGGAGAGGTTCTCGACCGCGCGCGGGGACTCGACGGGGGTCTCGCAGTACGGGCACATCTGCCAGAGCGGCTCGAGCGGGGCCTTGCAGCGCCGGCAGGAGTCCTTGAGCTTCGTCGTGCACACCGGGCACGCGAGGAAGGTGGGCTCGATCGCCGCCCGGCAGACGGGGCACCGCTCGGAGACGTCCATCGAGTCCTCCATCGCCCTGATCTCGAGCTCGCGCTCGCGGACGTCCTCGATGTACTCGGGCGGGCGGAAGAACATGTAGAGGAGCGGCCCGACGAACGGCGGGAAGATGCCGAGCGCGACCGCCATCGCCAGGAGCCATGGGTCGTCGATCCGCCGGCGCGCGTCCTTGTAGACCCAGTACGCCGACGCGAGCCAGAAGACGACGAGGAAGAACAGCGTGACGTTGCGGATGACGAGCCATTCCTCGGAGTCGAAGAAGTCGTTGACGAAATCCAGCGGATCGCTGTCGTCCGTCGTGGTCGTCTGTGCGAGTAGGAGGTGTAGTCGCGTCACAAC
>DASPGT010000106.1:0-8794 GCA_035620475.1 Gaiellaceae bacterium
TGCGAGTCGGCCCAGGACGGAGCCGCCGGCCGGCTACCTGCTCGCCGCCAGCTGGCCGCAGGCGGCCTCGATGTCCCGGCCGCGCGTCAGGCGCACCGTCGCGGGCACGCCCCGCGCGACGAGAGCCGAGCGGAACGCGTCGATCGCGCGGCGGGACGAGCCGTCGAAGCGGCCGGTCGGGTTGTAGGGAATCAGGTTGACCTTGAAGCCCTTGGGCCCGAGCAGGGCGCCGAGCGCGCGCGCCTGCCCCACGGAGTCGTTCACGCCCGCGAGCATCACGTACTCGACGAACACCTTGCGGCGGCGCAGCTCGACGTAGCGGCGGCACTCGGCGAGCACGTCCGCGAGCGGGTAGCGGTCGTTCACCGGCATGAGCTCCGACCGGAGCGCCCCGTCCGCCGCGTGCAACGAGAGCGCGAGCCGGATCGGCTCTTCGACGTCGTCGACGAAGCGGCGGAGCCCCGGAAGCCAGCCCACCGTGGAGACGGTCGTCCGGCGGTGCGTGATCCCGAGGTCGGGCAGGCGGCGCGCCGCGGCCACCACGGCGTCCAGGTTGAGCATCGGCTCGCCCATGCCCATGAAGACCGCGTGGTTGACCTCGCCGCCACGGCGGAAGTGGAGCGCCTGGTCGAGGATCTCCCACGCCGTCAGGTTCCTGCCGAAGCGCATGGCGCCCGTCGCGCAGAACGTGCAGGTGAGCGGGCAGCCCGACTGGGACGAGAGGCAGAGCGAGCGCCGGCCGTCGCGGTAGGGCATCAGCACCGTCTCGACCGGGTGCCCGTCCGCGGTGCGGAAGAGCGCCTTCACCGTGCCGTCGCGCGAGCGCGCCTCCTCGACGAGCGCCAGCGTCGACCAGGGAACCGCTGTCGCGAGGTCGGCGCGGAGCCCGGCAGGCAGGTTCGTCATCTCCCCGTAGCCGGACGCGCCGCGCGCCGCCCACTCCCAGGCCTGGCCGGCGCGGTACGCGGGCTCGCCGCGCTCGGCGAGCGTCGTCTCGAGCAGGGTGACGTCCACGATGCTCACGGTAGCCCGAACGGGTGATGCGCGGCGCCGACGCCGGCGGGTAAAATCATTAACGATGTTAACGATCGCTGATCCGGTCGAGGTCGCCAACGGGCTCCGGCCGACACTCCTCCACCTGAACCGCCGGCTTCGGAAGGAGCTGGCGCCGCTCGGGATCACCGGCGGGCAGGCCTCGCTCCTCTGGGCGATCCGCACGAGCCCGGGCATCGGCGTGCGCGACCTGGCCGAGCAGGAGGGCGTCTCGCCGCCGGCGATGACCGCCTACGTCGACCGGCTGGAGGCAGCCGGCCTCGTGGCGCGCACGCGCTCCGAGCGGGACCGCCGGCGCGTCGAGCTCGCGCTGACGGACGAGGGCGTGCGCGTCCTCCGCTCGGCGCGGAGCCGCCGCACCGCCTGGCTCGCCGCGCGCCTCAAGCGGCTCGAGCCGGACGAGCTCGCCGCGATCGAGGACGCGCTGCCTGCGCTCCGCAAGCTCATCGGGGACGGGGCGTGACGGCCGCGCTCCTGCGGGCCAACCGCCGCACCTGGTCGAGTCTCCGCAAGCATCGCAACTACCGGATCTTCTTCTCCGGGCAGGTCGTCTCCGTCACCGGGACGTGGATGCAGAACATCGCGGCCGCCTGGCTGATCCTGCAGCTGACGCATTCGCCCATCGCCGTCGGGCTCCTCATGCTCTGCCAGTTCCTGCCCGCGACCGTGCTCGGGCTCTTCAGCGGCGTCCTCGTCGACCGCCTCGACGTGCGCCGCACCGTGATCGCGACGCAGGCCGCCTCGATGGTCTTCGCGGCGGCGCTCGCGGCCGTGACGCTCGGCGGCGTGGTGGAGCCGTGGATGGTCTACCTGCTCACCGGCCTGCGCGGGATCTCGCTCGTCGTCGACCACCCGGCGCGGCAGGCGTTCACGTTCCAGCTCGTCGGGCGCGACGAGCTGCCGAACGCGGTCGCCCTCAACTCCGGCCTCTTCAACGGGACACGCGTGCTCGGCCCCGCGCTCGGCGGGGCGGTGATCGCCGCCGCCGGCCCCGGCGCGTGCTTCCTCCTGAACGCGGTCAGCTTCGTCGCCGTGCTCGGGAGCCTGCGGCTGATCCGGCCGGCCGAGCTCTTCCCGCTCGACCGCGGCGACGAGCCGCCGACCCTGCTGGGCGGGAGCCGCGAGGCGTTCGCGTTCGTTCGCCGCGTCCCGCTCGCCGGCGTGATCCTCGGAACGGTCCTGGTCGTCACGACGCTCGCCTTCAACTTCAACGTGCTCCTGCCGGTGCTGGCCAAGCAGACGCTGCTCTCCGGGCCCCAGGTCTTCGGGATCGTCACCGCGTGCTTCGGGGCGGGGGCGCTCGCGGGCGCGCTCGTCTCCGCGACGATCTCGCGGGCGAGCCCGCGGCTCCTCGTCGCCGGCGTGGCCGCCTTCGGCCTCGTCGAGCTGCTCCTGGCGACGCAGTCGACGCTCGCGACGGTCGGCCCGCTCCTCGTCGCCGCCGGGCTCGCGTTCACGCTGTGGACGTCGAACGCGAACGCCTCGCTCCAGCTGGCGACGCCCGACCGCCTCCGAGGGAGGATGATGGGCCTCTACTTCTTCGCCTTCAACGGGGCCGCGCCCGCCGGCGGGCTGCTCGCCGGCTGGCTCGCAGCGGCGGGCGGAACGGCGCTCGCCTTCACGGTCGGCGGGCTCGCCTCCCTGACGGTCGCGGGCGGCGCGTACCTGGTTCTGTCGCGCGCGCCCGGGCGGCTGCGGCCGGTCACGGCGCCAGGTACGGTGAGCGCGTGATCGACCTCCGGACGGACACGGTCACGCAGCCCACCCGGGGCATGCGCCGCGCGATCGCCGACGCCGTGGTCGGCGACGAGCAGAAGCGCGAGGACCCGACCGTGACGGCGCTCGAGGAGCGCGTCGCCGCCCTGCTCGGCCAGGAGGAGGCCGTCTTCGTCCCGACCGCGACGATGGCGAACCAGATCGCGCTCCGCGCCCTCACCGAGCCGGGCGACGAGGTGGTCGCGGAGGCCGAGGCCCATATCTTCCGCTACGAGCTCGGCGGGCCCGCGGTGCACTCGGGGCTCGTCATGAAGTCCCTCCTCACCGAGGACGGCCGCTTCACCGGCGCCCAGCTGCGCGAGGTCGTGAACCCTCCCGCCGACCTGCACATGGCGCCGACCCGGGTGGTCTGCGTCGAGAACACCCACAACGCCGGCGGCGGACGCGTCTGGCCGCTCGCCCAGGTGCGCGAGGTCACCGCGGAGGCGCGCGCCCACGGGCTGGCGGCGCACCTCGACGGGGCGCGGCTCCTGAACGCCTCGGTCGCCGCCGGGATCCCCGCCGCCGAATACGGCCGCGAGTTCGACACCGTCAGCCTCTGCCTCTCGAAGGGGCTCGGCTGCCCGCTGGGGGCGCTCGTCGCCGGGTCGCGCGAGCGCATGGCGAAGGGCCGGCGGCTGAAGCACCTCTTCGGCGGGGCGATGCGCCAGGCGGGGATCGTCGCCGCGGCCGGAACCTACGCGCTCGACAACCACGTCGAGCGGCTGGCCGACACCCACGCGAACGCCCACCGCCTGGCCGAGGGCCTTGCGGAGGCGGGGGTGCCGGTCGACCTCGACCAGGTCGAGACGAACTTCGTCCTCGTCGACGTCGGTGCGCTCGGGCTCGGCGCCGACGACGCGGTGGCCCGGCTCCGCGCCGACGGCGTGCTCCTCTCGTTCGGCGCGCGCCGCGACGTGCTCCGCGCGGTCACCCACCTGGACGTCTCCGCCGAGGACGTCGAGCAGGCGATCGAGCGCATCCCGCGGGCCCTCACCGGGTCCGCGCGGACGGCCGACCTCACCGGGCCGGCGCCGACGCCGTACTGAGCCTGGGCCCGCGGTCCGCGTCTCTATCATCGGACGGTGGGCTACTCGCGGGAGCAGCTGGCCGTCCGGCGCGCGCGGCGGCGGCGCCGTCGGCGCGCGCGGCTGCGCGGCGTGGCGCTCCTCGCCGGCGTCTGCTTCGTCGCCGGGCTCGGCGCCGCGCTCGCCTTCGGGCGCGGGGAGCCGCAGGCCGCGCCGGAGTCTCCCTCACCGAGCGTCGAAGCGCCGGGGACGCAGGCGGCGCCGGCCGCTTCGACCGGCTCGACCACCGAGGCCGCCGCGCCCGGCCGCGAGCCTCCGGCGGGAAAGAGGGTCACGATCGCCGCCGTCGGCGACATCGCCATGGGCCGCGACGGCTTCCCGCCTCCCGGCGGAGGCGAGGGGCTCTTCGCCCAGGTGGCCCATCTGCTCGAGGGCGACGTCGTCGTCGGGAACCTCGAGCAGGCTTTCACCGACCAGGGCACCTCCAAGTGCGGCAAGAAGGAGAAGAACTGCTTCGCCTTCCGCACCCCGCCGTCGACCGCGGAGGCCCTCGCCGGCGCCGGCTTCACCGTGCTGAACCTCGCCAACAACCACGCCTACGACTACGGCCAGGCCGGGCTCGACGACACGGTGGCCGCGCTCGAGGCGGTCGGCCTCGCGCACACCGGGCTGCCGGATCAGGTCACGCGGGCCGTCGAGCGGCCCGTGCGCATCGCCGTGCTGGGCTTCGGCTTCTACCCGACGGGCGCGAGCCTGCTCGACGTCGAGAACGCCGCGGCGCTCGTGCAGCAGGCCGACCGCTGGGCCGACGTGATCGTGGTCACCTTCCACGGCGGCGCCGAGGGGAAGGACGCGACCCGCGTCCCGCGCGGGCCGGAGACCTATCTGGGCGAGCAGCGCGGCGACCTGCGCGCGTTCTCGCACGCGGTCGTCGACGCGGGCGCCGACCTCGTCGTCGGCCACGGCCCGCACGTCCTCCGCGGGATGGAGTGGTGGAACGGGCGGCTCATCGCCTACAGCCTCGGCAACTTCGCCGGCAACCACACGTTCCGGATCGACGGCCCGGGCGGCGTCAGCGGCGTCCTGCACGTCACGCTGCGGAGCGACGGGACGTGGGTCAAGGGCGACCTCGCCCCGATCGCGCTCGTCGGCGACGGCGCGGCGGTGCCGGACCCGGCCGAGGCCGCGCACGGGGCGGTGCGGGAGCTCTCGAAGCAGGACTTCGGGAAGCGCGCGATCCAGGTCTCGCGGACGGGGGTCCTCTCGCCGCCGAGCTAGAGCCGCCGGGCGCCGACCCAGCGGGACGCGTACCAGGCGTCCGACAGGCTCGAGATCTTGACCACGTCGCCCGTGTGCGGGGAGTGGACGAAGCGGCCGCCGCCGATGTAGATCCCGACGTGGCCGAGGCTGTTGAAGAAGACGAGGTCGCCGGGCGCGAGCTGCGAGCGCGAGACCGGCCGGCCGTAGCGGTACTGCCACGAGACGTAGTGCGGCAGCGAGATCCCGATCTTCCCGTACACGTACATGGTGAAGCCGGAGCAGTCGAAGCCCGACGGCGACGCGCCGCCCCAGCGGTACGACACGCCGAGGTAGCGGAGCGCGATCGGCACGACCTCCGGGTGGCCCGGGCCGGCGGGTGGAGGCGGCGCGGGGGTCGGCTGTGGCTCGGGCTGCGGGGCGGGCGCGGGCGCGGGAGCCGGGGCGGGCGCCGGCGCCTCCTGGACGGGCGCCGTCTGCGGCTCCGCCCGGCGTGCGGCTGCGGCCTGGCGGCGCTCGATGGCGGCCGCCTGGCGGCGGGCCTGGGCGGCGAGCCGGGCCTGGCGCCGGCGCTCCTCGGCCTCGAGCACGGCGATCTCCTCGCGCACCGAGTCGTAGAGCGCCTGCCGCTCGGCGAGACCGGCCTCGATCTCGGCGCGCCGGGCGGCGCGCTGCGCCACGATCTCCTTCTGCCGCGCGAGCATGTCCTGGATCGCCCGCCGCTGCTTCTCGACCTCGGCCTTCGAGCTGCGGACGTCCTCGAGGATGCGGGCGTCGTCCTGCGCCACCCGCGTCGCGGTGTCGAGCCCGTCGAGGAGGTCGTCGAAGCTCGTCGCACCGAGCACGACCTCGACCACGTCGACCTCGCCGCCCTGGTAGAGCGAGATCAGGCGCTCCTCGACGACCGTCTGCGCGCGGCGCAGGCTGCTGCGGGCGACGTCGAGCCGCCGCTGGTTCGCGACCAGGTCGTTCTCGAGCTGCTTCAGGCGGATGTTGGCGCCGTTCCACTCGTCGACGGCGAGCTCGAGCTCCGCGTCGAGCTCCTGGATCTGCGCGAGGACCCGCTCGGCCTCTGCGCGCTTCTCGTCGATCTCGTCGGGATCGGCTCCGACCGCCCCCGCGAGGGCGAGCGCCGCGACCAGGGCGAGTGCGAGCGTCGTGAGGCGTGCGGCGGTCGGCATGAGGCTCTCCGTCGCGCGACTGCGCGCGAGCGCGGACCCTAGTAAAGGTTTCGCCGGGGAATCCGCTTCCCCTCCGGCCGCGTAGACGCGTGTAGGGGTACGACAGCCAGTCGGTCAACCAAGGGGGAACGATGAGAACGAAGGCAAGGAGCCGGCGGCTTGCGCTGCTGGCGGTTCTGGGGGCGCTCGCGCTGCCGGCTGCGGCGCAGGCGCAGATGCCCGAGGTGCTCGATCCCGACCTCGCCGTCCGCGTGGCGGCGAGCGGGCTCAGCCAGCCCACGGGCATGGCGTTCATCGGGGAGAACGACATCCTCGTCAACCAGAAGGCGAACGGACAGGTGAGGCGCGTCCTGAACGGCGTGCTCCAGCCGGATCCCGTGCTCGACCTGGCCGTGAACTCGAACTCCGAGCGCGGCCTGCTCGGCATGGCGCTCGACCGCAAGTTCCACGTGAACGGCTGGGTGTACCTGTACTGGACCGAGAGCTCGACGGGCGCGGACACGAATGCGAACGCGGACGTCCCGCTGCTCGGGAACCGCGTCGACCGCTTCGTCTGGAACGGCTCGACGCTCCAGTTCGACCAAAACGTGATCATGCTGCGGGCCGCCCAGCCGGCGGTTCCGGCGGATCCGGGCCCGGCGCAGAACGCCGCGGGGAACCACGACGGCGGCGTCCTCCGGGTCGGCCACGACGGCAAGCTCTACATCTTCATCGGCGACGTGGGCCGCCGCGGCTGGACGAACAACCTGCGCTGCGGGCCGGCGACGTTCTACGACTGCCCGCCCAACTCGCCGGTCGCGGACGACATCTTCGGCGGGCCCATGCCCGACGACGCGCACATGACCGGCGTCGTCCTCCGGCTCAACCCCGACGGGACGGCCCCGCGCTGGAACCCGTTCTACCGCTACGGCGCCGAGGTCGGCGGCGAGGTCGGGGAGAACATCCAGAAGATCTACGCCTACGGCTTCCGCAACGGCTACGGCATGGCCTTCGACCCGGTCGGCCACCGGCTCTGGGAGGCCGCCAACGGGGACGACACGTTCAGCGAGCTCGAGCTCGTCGAGCCCGGCATGAACTCCGGCTGGATCCAGATCATGGGGCCGGTCTCGCGCGTCGCGCAGTTCAAGGCGATCGAGACGACGACCATGCCCGACCCGCCGGACCCGCGGGCGCCGAACGGGTACTTCGGCCTGCAGCAGAACCGCTGGCCGCCGACGAACCTCGCCGACACGCCGGCGGAGGCGCTCTCGCGCCTGCAGATGTTCCCCGGCGCGCACTACTCCGACCCCGAGCTCTCGTGGGTCTACGAGGTCGGCCCCGCCGCCATCGGCTTCCTCGAGGGCAAGGGGCTCGGCAACGAGTACAAGAACGACCTGTTCATGGGCGGCTCCCGGAACTTCCTCGAGGGCGGCCACCTCTTCCGCTTCGAGCTGACGCCGAACCGGAAGGGCATCGACGTCAGCGGCGACCCGAGGCTCGCAGACCTCGTCGCCGACAACCTCGGAAAGTGGAACATCGTGGAGAGCGAGAGCCTCCTCTTCGGCCGCAACTTCGGGATCATCACGGAGATCCTGACCGGCCCGAACGGCAACCTCTTCCTCCTGTCCAACCAGGCGGGCGCGATCTACGAGATCCACCGGCCCTAGGCCGTGAAGGAGAGGGGCGCGGGCACGGCGCCCGCGCCCCTCTCCCCGTTACTCGTACTGGAGGGCCCTGAGGACGTTCAGCTTCGCCGCCCGCCGCGCGGGCATGATCGCCGCGATCATCCCGACGATCACCGCGATGACCGCGAAGAAGACGAGCTGGCCCCACGGGATCTGGAAGCGGACGTCGAACTCCTGCAGCGCCCGGGTCACGAGCGCGGCGAGGAAGATACCGAGCGGGAGCCCGAGGGCGGCGCCGATCAGGGCGGTGATGACGCTCTCGTGCCGCACCATTCGCCGCGCCTGCCGGCGCGTCATGCCGACTGCCCTCAGCATCCCCAGCTCGCGCGTCCGCTCGTAGACCGAGAGGACGAGCGTGTTGACCATGCCGAAGATGCTCACGATCACGGAGAGGGCGAGGAGGACGTAGAGCATGATCAGGAACTGGTTGAAGTCCTCGTCCTGCTGGTTGATCCACGCCTCGCGGGTCTGCACCTTGGCGTCGGGGAAGTCGGCGACCGCCGTCTCGAGGGACGCCGTGGTCGCGTCGCTCGGCTCCCCGGACACGTTCACGAAGGTGAACTGGTTCCGGGGCCGGTCGACGACCGAGTCGAAGGTCTCGGTCAGCACGGACACGCCGCCGAGGAGGGGGTAGAAGGGCGGCGGCTCGTAGAGCCCACGCACCGTCTGCTCGAGGGTCGCGCCCGACGGCGTCAGGACGGAGATCGTGTCGCCCACCGCGATGTCGTTGTCCTCCGCGAACTTCGCGTCGACGATCGCATCCTCGGGCCCGAGGTTCTGGACGACCGAGTCGTCGCCCTCCTTCCAGTCGAACGTGTAGGTCTGGAGGATCGTGGCCGGGTCGATCCCGGTCAGG
>DASPGT010000107.1:0-8550 GCA_035620475.1 Gaiellaceae bacterium
TGGCGCCGGTCGGGCGGGCGAGCGCGGCGGCCCACTCCCTCGCCGAGGGGCTCCTCGACACCCGGCTGCCGGTGGAGAGCGCGGACGAGTTCGGCCTCTGGGCGACGTCCTTCAACGAGATGGCGGACGCGCTCGAGGCGAAGATCACCGCGCTCTCGGAGGCACAGGCGCGCGAGCGGCGCTTCACGGCCGACGTCGCCCACGAGCTGCGGACGCCGCTGACGGCGATCGTGAACGAGGCCTCGCTCCTGGGCGACCACCTCGACCGGATGCCGCAGGAGGCCAGGCGCCCGGCCGAGCTCCTCGTAGAGGACGTGAAGCGCCTGCGGGACCTCGTCGACGACCTCCTCGAGATCTCCCGTCTCGACGCGGGAACCCAGGCGGTCCGGCCGGAGCGGGTGGAGCTGGGATCTCTCGTCGCACTCGCCGTCCGGGCGCGCGGTTGGGACCGCCGCGTTCGCCTCGACGCCGCCGACACCGTGCTGGAGACGGACCCGCGCCGGGTCGAGCGGATCGTCGCCAACCTGGTGGAGAACGGGCTCGAGCACGGCGGCGGCGACGTCACCGTCCGCGTCGGCTCGGACGGCTCCGGCGCCTTCGTCGAGGTCGCCGACCGCGGCCCGGGAATCGCGGCGGAGGACCTTCCCCACCTCTTCGACCGCTTCTACAAGGCGGATCCGGCGCGCACCGGCCACGGGACCGGGCTCGGCCTCGCCATCGCGCTCGAGAGCGCGCACCTCCTGGGCGGCGACATCGAGGCCTCGAGCGAACCGGGCTCCGGCGCCCGCTTCACGCTCCGCCTACCTGTTACGGAACCGTTACGCGGCGGAGAAGGGGGTGTTGCCGGCGGGGTGCATGCTTGAGGTACAGGATCCACCAAGGAGGCAGACATGAAGGTCCTGATCGCAGTCGCCGCCGTCGTCCTGGCTCTCGCAGTCGGGTTCCTCGTCGCCGGCCTGGTCACGGACGACGACGCCACCTCGGTGGGACCCGTCCCGTCCGGCCCGACGACCGCCGAGGACACGACCGAGGTGGCGCCGACCACGACGGAGGAGGAGCCCGGAACCGGAACGGAGACCGAGCCGGCCGCCGACGAGGTCACGTACCAGGTGTGGTTCCTGCAGGGCGAGAAACTCTTCGTCACCTACCGCACCGAGCCGGCCACGCCGCGGGTCGGCACCGCCGCGCTCGAGGCCCTGCTCGAGGGCCCCGACACCTTCGAGGAGGGCTACGGC
Source organism: Gaiellaceae bacterium (assembly GCA_035620475.1). GTDB lineage: Bacteria > Actinomycetota > Thermoleophilia > Gaiellales > Gaiellaceae > JAIBJN01. The sequence goes on from DASPGT010000107.1 coordinate 1,236, forward strand.
CTGGGCACCACGATTCCCGAGGGCACCGAGCTGCTCGGGCTCACGATCGAGGACGGGATCGCCCGCGCCGACCTCACGTCCGAGTTCGGGTCGGGCGGCGGCACCCTCTCGATGCAGGCCCGCCTCGCCCAGGTCGTCTTCACCCTCACGCAGTTCCCGACCGTGGACGGCGTCGTCTTCAGCCTCGACGGCGAGCCGATCGACGTGCTCGGCGGCGAGGGGATCATCATCGACCACCCGCTCACACGGCGCGAGTACGCGGACTTCCTCCCGGCCATCCTCGTCACGGCCCCGGCCCTGAACCAGGTCGTCGAGAGCCCGATCCTCATTCGCGGCAGCGCGAACGTCTTCGAGGCGAACGTGGGCATCCAGATCCTCGACGCCGACGGGAACGTGATCGTCGAGACCTTCACGACGGCGACCTGCGGCACCGGCTGCCGCGGCACCTTCCGCACGACGGTCTCCTACCAGGTCGACCGGGAGCAGAACGGCACCATCGTCGTCCACGACGACGACGCGGCCGGCACCGGCACCTTCCCGAACGAGGTGCGGATCCCGGTGCGGCTGATGCCGTGAGCGCGAACCGGAAGGGCCTCGAACCGGTATGTCGAAGCACAACTCCCCCGCTCAAGGGCTCATAATCCGTTCCCGAGCACGGATACTCCTGTCATGACCTCCCGCCGGTACCGCCTCACGCGCAAGGGCGCACGAGCGGCGACCCTCGTCGCCGTGGTCTGCATGGCGCTCGTCGCCATCGAGGCGGCCGCGCGCGCCCAGCAGGCCGAGAGCGCCGGCGGCCGGCCCGATCCCGACGCGAAGATCGCCGAAGGCGTGACGATCGCGGGCGTCGGCGTCGGCGGCCTGACCGTCCGGGAGGCCGAGCGCGCCGTGTCGCGCTACGCCTCGCGGCCGGTGACGGTCACCTTCCGCAAGGAGTCGTGGCGCTTCGCGCCGCAGACGCTCGGAGCGAAGCCCCAGCTGGACACCGCCGTCCAGGCGGCGCTCGGCGCGCCCACAGGCGCCTCCCTGCCGCTCCGCGTCGAGGTCGACCAGGCGAAGCTCAGACGCTGGAAGCGGCAGTTCGCGGCACGCTTCGACCAGAAGCGCAGGAACGCCGTGCTCGTTCTCCGCAAGCAGCGGCCTGTCCTGAAGGAGTCCCGCACCGGCCGCGAGCTGTCGCGGTGGACCGCGGGCGTCGTGCTCACGAAGGCCCTCGAGGCGCACGAGCGCGGTCCTGTCGAGCTCCCCGCCCGCATCGTCAAGCCGACGGTGACCGCCGCCGACATCGGCCCGGCCATCGTGATCAAGCGCACCTCGAACCGGCTCATCCTCTACCGCCCCGGTGGCCCGAAGGGCATGCGGGTGGTCAGGAAGTTCGGCGTCGCCACCGGCCAGGCGTCCTTCCCCACCCCGCTCGGCAGCTTCGAGATCGTCCGCATGCAGCGGAACCCCTGGTGGCTCCCGCCCGACTCCGACTGGGCCGAGGGCGCGGAGCCGATCCCGCCCGGCCCGGGGAACCCGCTGGGCACGCGCTGGATGGGCCTCTCGACCCCCGCGGTCGGGATACACGGGACGCCCGACGCGGCCTCGATCGGCTACTCCGCCTCGCACGGGTGCATCCGCATGCTCGTCCCCGAGGCCGAGTGGCTCTTCGAGCGGGTCGTGGAGGGCACGCCCGTCTACATCCTGGACGCGTAGTGCCTTGGGAACCGTGGGGAGCCGCGGCGAGGCTGAAGGGTCGTCTCGTCGTCGTGGAGCCGCTCGGGCCTGAGCACGAGGACGACCTCTGGGAGGCATCCCGGGACGGGGCGGTCTGGCGCTGGCTTCCGATCGAGAGACCGGTCGACCGGGAGGCGTTCCATTCCTGGCTCGAAGAGGCGCTGGCACGGCGCCAGGCGGGCCTCGACATCCCCTTCGCGGTCGTCGACCGCGCGTCCGGGAAGGCGATCGGGAGCACGCGCTACCTGACGCTCCGCCCCGAGCACCGCGGCATCGAGATCGGCTGGACGTGGAATGCGAGCAGCGCGTGGGGCACCGGTGCGAACGCCGAGGCGAAGCTGCTCCTCCTGCGCCACGCCTTCGAGACCCTCGACTGCATGCGCGTCGAGTTCAAGACGGACGCGCTGAACGAGCGCTCCCGCGCTGCCCTGGAAGCACTGCCCGCCCGTTTCGAGGGCATCTTCGTGAAGCACATGCTCGTCCGCAACGGCGCCGTGCGCGATTCCGCGTACTACGCGATCACGGACGACGAGTGGCCCGCCGTCCGCACGAACCTCGAGCGGCGGCTCCAGGCCAAGTAGCAGTCTGTTACTTGGGAGGGCCGAGGCGGGCGTAGAGCTCGGCGCAGAGCTCCGGCGTGGCGGCGGCGACCACGCGCGAGCGCGCGGCCAGGTCGAGCGGGGCACGACCGAAGGGTGGGTCGTCCGGCAGGTCGATGGTCAGGCCGCGTTCGCGGACGAGGAGCTGCGCGCCGGCGATGTCCACGCTCCTCGCCGGCTTCAGGGAGACGACGGCGTCCATGCGGCCGGCGGCGAGGTGGCAGAGGGAGAGCGCCAGCGAGCCCATGACGCGCGTGCGGACGGCGAAACCGACCATCGCAGCGACGTGCTCGGCGACGAGATCCGTTCGGGTCGCCTCGAGCGAGAGGATCTCGACCCGCTCCTTCGGCGGAGGAAGGTCGAGCCGCCGGCCGTTCAGGAACGCGCCCTTGCCGCGCCGCGCGACCCACTCCTCGCCGGTGCCGAAGTCGTGGACGAAGCCGAGCTCGACGTCCTCCATCGCCGGGCCCGAGGCGACCGCGAGCGAGAGCGAGAAGAACGGGACGCCGCGCTTGGCGTTGAGGCTCCCGTCGATCGGGTCACAGACGACCGTCAGCCCGCCGCCGCCGTCCCCGAAGACGCGGCGGCCGAGCTCCTCCGAGACGAGCGTGAACCCCGCCGCGACGGTCTCCAGCCGGGCGACGACGGCCGCCTCGGCCGCGGCGTCGATCGCGGTCGTCTCGTCGCCGCCCTCGCCGTCGCCCACGCGGGGCTCGCGCTCGACGCGCGTCGGGAGCTCGGTGAGCACCCGCTCGACCGCCGCGGCCGCGTCGCGGCAGACCTCGAGCCAGTCGGGGGCGGTCACTCGTCGAAGGGGGAGAGGAGGAGCCCGCTCGTCAGCTTGGGGAAGAAGTACGTGCTCTTCTGCGGCATCCGCACGCCGGCGCGCGCGAACTCCTCCACCTGCCGGACGGTCGGCGGCCGGACGAGGAACGCGGCCGTGGCCGCGCCGCTCGCCACCGCGCGCTCGGCCCCCGCGGCGCTCGGCGTGAACTCGACGTCCGAGAGCGCCAGCGAGTCGACGAGCGCGGTGTCGAGCGCCTGGTCGCCGCCCTCCACGAGCACGGCGGCTCCGGGCTCGAGAAGGACGAAGGCCGGGTGGTCGCGCGGGACGCGCGCCAGCGCCTCACCCGCGTCGGCCGGCCCGGCGAGCGGCGTCTGTCTAAGCTCGCCGTTCAGCCGCGGCACGGGGCCGGACGTCACCCGGTGCGTCGGGAAGATCTCCAGGCCTTCGTCGTCGAGGGCGACGAGCACTGCGAGGACATGCGCCGTCTCCTCGGTGCCGTCCTCCTCGTGGAAGCGCCGCGCGCTCTCGTAGCGGTGGTGGCCGTCGGCGATCAGGAGCGGGCCCTGGACCCCGGCGAGCACCGCCTCGAGCTCGTCCGGATGGTCGAGGCGCCAGAGGCGGCTGACGACACCGCCGAGCTCGGCCTGCAGCGCCGGCTCGCCCACCGCCGCGGGTGCCGTGCCGTGGTGGAGCATGAAGACCGGCGACGGCTTCGTCCGCGTGGCGTGCAGCAGCCGGAGGCGGGCCTCCTTCGGGCCGGAGAACGTCCGCTCATGGGGAAGAACGGCGCCCTCGCCGTACCGGTCGAGCCGGACGCGGGCGACGATCCCGTGACGCTTGCGCGAGACGCCGTCGGGCCCCGTGTAGGACTCCTCGAGGAGCCAGACCGCCGGCCGTTCCTCCCGGACGAGCACGCCGCGCACCTGCCAGTCGGCGAGCAGGCGGGCAGCCTCGACCGGGTCGTCGGGGCGGACGAGCCGCACGGCGTTCCACGGGCTCCTGGCCAGCAGCCGGTCATCGTCCTCCGGGGTGATGACGTCGTATGGAGGGGCGACCAGATCGTCGAGCGGCCCCGCCGCCCCCTCGTCGTAGCGAAGGGCGCGAAACGGCTTGAGCAGGGGCACTGCGGGCCAGCTTACCATCCGTCCCCGGACCTAGAATCGCAGGGTGTCGATCGCGGAGCTGGCCGAGGACCGGGTCGTCGAGGGTCTCTACGCGGTCGCCCGCAAGCAACGGCTGCGCACGCGCTCCGGAAGCCCGTACCTCGCCCTTGAGCTCGTCGACCCGACCGGGCGGATCGAGGCGCGCGTCTGGAACGACGTCGAGCTCCTGGACAAGCGCTTCGGCGAGGGCGACGCCGTCCGCGTCCTAGGGCGGGTCGAGCGGTTCCGCGACCGGCTTCAGCTTGAGGTGCGCTCGCTCGAGCCCGCGGAGGACGACCCCGCCGGGCTCGTGCCCGCGCCGCGCCGTGACGTGGACGAGCTGGACGGCTTCTTCGAGTTCCTGGCGGCCGAGATCGCCCACCCGGCGCTGCGCGGATTGGTCGCGCGCTTCGCCGGAGACGGCGACTTCCGCTCGCGCCTGCGGACCCTCCCGGCGACCCAGGACGGCCATCACGCCTGGGCCGGCGGCCTGCTCGAGCACACGGTCGGCGTCGCCTCGCTCTGCCGGGAGGCCGCCCAGCTCCACCCGCGCCTGCGCACCGACATCCTGCTGGCGGCCGCGCTCCTCCACGACGCCGGGCGGGTGCGGGAGCTCGACCGCGGGCCGCTTTTCCTCCCCACCGCCGAGGGCAGACTCCTCGGCCACGTCCACCTCGGGCTCCGGCTGATCGAGGATCGCGCCGGAGGGCTGGAGCCGGAGGTCCTCGCCGAGGTCCTGCACGCGATCGCCTCGCACCACGACGCCCGCGCCGCACGAACCGCCGAGGCTTCCGTCCTCTATCACGCCAACCAGCTCGACGCGGCTGCGGCCGTGCGCCCCGTCACGACTGAGGGCTGAGGTGGAACGTGACCGCTGGCAGCGCTGGTCGCCCCTCGCAGGCGTCGCGTTCGCGGTGCTCTTCCTCGCCGCCCTCGGCGTCGGCGGTACCGGGCCGGGCGAGACGCCGGACGAGGTGGCCGACTGGTACGCGGACGAGGGCAATCGCAGCGCCGCGTTTCTCGTCTTCTTCCTCCTCGCCGGCGCGGCCCTCGCCTTCCTGTGGTTCCTCGGCGTGCTCCGGAGCGTCCTCGTCAGGGCGGAGGGGGACCCGGCGCGCTGGACGGCGGTCGGCTTCGCCGCCGGCGTGGCGAGCGCAACGCTGCTCCTGGCCTCGGCCTCGCTCTACGTCGCCCCGGCGGCCACGGCCGGCGACGACGACTTCCCGTTCGACCCGAGCGCCGCCGAGACGTTCACCAACGCCGGGTTCGCGCTGCTCGTGAGCTCGACGATGGCCGGGGCGCTACTCGTGCTCGCGACCTCGATCGTCGCCCACCGAACCGGGCTTCTGCCGGGGTGGCTGGCGCTGGGCGGCTTCGTGGTCGCCGCCGTCCTCCTCTTCGCGATCTTCTTCCTGCCGCTCTTCGTCTGGCTCGCCTGGGTGCTGGCGGTGAGCGTCGTCCTGGTCGTGCGGTCGGCGCGCGTCGCCGGCTGGCGCAGCGGCGTCTCGTCCTAGCCCGGCTCCAACCGGACCTCGTCGCCGACCGCAATCGCCCCGTGAGTGGGCGCGCGGCAGGCCAGAGCGAAGCGACACACAAGAAACCCTGCTCTTGCGCAAAAGCGCCCGCGCAGCGCGCCGATCCGGCCCGGGCGTCGCGGAGCCGCCGGCTACCGGGGCGGGCTGAACCTGACGTTGAGGACGTCCCCGTCCTCGACGACGTAGCCCTTGCCCTCGAGGCGCTGGAGGCCGCGGCGCGCCGCCTCCGCGTGCGAGCCGCACTCCACCAGATCGTCCCAGCGGATCACCTCCGCGCGGATGAACCCGGCGGCGATGTCGGTGTGGACGGCCGCCGCCGCGTCGAGGGCGGTGAGGCCGCGACGGAGCGTCCACGCCCGCGTCTCGTTCTCGCCGGCCGTGAAGAACGTGACGAGATCGAGAACCGCAAAGAGCCGCCGGAGGACCTCCTCGAGCGCCGAGGGCCCGTCGCGGAAGGTCGCGGCCTCGTCCGACGACAGCTCGGCCAGCTCGGCCTCGAGCTTCAGGTCGACGCCCTCGGGGCCGTTGACGACCTCGAGCCACGGCTTGGTCGTCAGCGGCTCGAGCTCGGCCGGGATCGGCTCGGGGAAGCTCGCCACCGTCTCGCCGGCATCGAGGTGCGCGGCCAGTCGCTCGAGCACCGCCGCCTCGTCGCGCAGCGCCCGATCTCCGGACTTGGCCTGCTTGGTCACGCGCTCGAGCCGCCGCTCGACGTGCTCGCGGTCGGCGAGCAGCAGCTCGAGACCGAGCGTCACCCGGTCGTCGTCGGGGTTCCGCGTCCCCGACCAGCCGTCGAGCACGAGCAGGAGCGCGTCCATCGCCCGCAGGTTCCCGAGGAAGGCGGCGCCGCTCCCGGGGACGTCCACGATGCGGACCGATGCGGGCGTCACCTTCCGGGCGCCGACGACCGCCGCCACCTGCGCCAGCCGCTCGTCCGCGACCGGCGCCATGCCGACGTTCTCCTTCCCGGACACCGTCGCGCCCGCGCCGGTGAGCGCATTGAAGAGCGTCGTCTTCCCGGCGTTCGGGAGGCCGACGATGCCGACGTCCAGAGACACGCCCGGACTCTAGGAGGGATTGGCGGACCTTCGCTCGTCGTCGGGGTGCGATGTCGTTCGACGCCGTCGACCGGACACCGTTACGATCGCCTCGTGGCGATCGACACCGTCGAGGCTCTGGGCCGGGTTCCCCTCCTTTCGAGCCTCAAGCCCAAGGAGCTCAAGCAGCTCGCCGGCACCTTCACGGAACGCGACTTCCCGGCGGGTGCCGTCGTGGTCAAGCAGGGCGACGAGCGGGGGATCGGCTTCTTCGTGATCACCGAGGGCTCGGCCGAGGTCTCCGCCGACGGGAAGCAGCTCGCCGTTCTCGGCCCCGGAGACCACTTCGGCGAGATCGCCCTCATCGGCGACCGCGTGCGGACGGCGACGGTCACGGCGGAAACCGAGCTGCGGACGCTCGTCACGACCGTCTGGGAGTTCCGGGGGTTCGTCAAGAACAACCCCGATGTGGCCTGGAAGCTCCTGGAGCACCTCG
>DASPGT010000108.1:0-22087 GCA_035620475.1 Gaiellaceae bacterium
CCGAGGACGGGCTCGTTGCCCCAGCGGTCCGTGAGGTCCGCCCAGCGCTTCCAGTTCTCCTGGTGGATGCCCTCCTCGACGGCGAGGGTCCGCATCGCCCTGACGACGTCGATCGTCCGCTGGCGGAAGCGGTAGAAGTCGCCGGTGAAGAGGGTGTTCGGACAGCGCAGCTCGCAGGCGCCGCACATCGTGCAGTGCACGTAGTCCTCGGCGACGTCCTCGATCGTGAGGTGGCCTTCGTCCATCGCGACCACGTTGGCGTGGAACGCCGTCGGGGTGTGCCGCTCGTCGCGAGTGACCTGCATGACCGGGCACACCTCGCGGCAGAACTTGTGGCCCGAGCTGAAGCAGTTGTAGGCCGCGTTCCGCCACTCCTCCACGACCTCGGCGGCGCGTCCGTTGGCTTCTCCGATCTCGCCGGTCTTCTCGGTCGCCATTGGCCTCCTTCCCGCGGGTTGCGCCGACTCTAGGACGCCTCGGGTAGAAATGCCAGTCATGAGCGGCTCCCGGAAGCCCGTGATCGGGCTGTCGCTGTCCCAGCACGATTTCGGCGACTACGCCGCCGTCGGCTTCCAGCGGCCGGTCGCCCTCGCGGGCGGCGTCGGCCTCTCGCTGCCGCGCGTCGAGGGAGCGCTCGACGACGCGCTCGACCTCTGCGACGGCATCCTCCTCGGCGGCGGCCGGGACATCGACCCGGCGCGCTACGGGCAGGAGCCGACCGAGCACCTGGCGCCCACGGAGCCGCACCGCGACGCCTTCGAGCTCGAGCTGACCGAGCGCGTGCTCGACCGGGGGCTGCCTCTTCTCGGCATGTGCCGCGGGATGCAGATTCTGAACGTCGCCCTCGGCGGCACCCTCGTCCAGGACGTCTCCGTCAGGCCCGAGTGGGCCGAGCATCCGTCCGACCGCGGCTGGAAGGCGTGGAAGGAGGTCGAGCGCGCCTCGCTCGCGGGCTCCGAGGAGGTGCCGCCGCACCCGCGCCACGCAATCACGATCGAGCCGGGCAGCCGGCTGCACGCCGCGCTCGGCGTCGAGGAGATCGAGGTCGACAGCTTCCACCACCAGGCGCTGGACGAGGTGGCCTCCGGCCTCACGGTCGTCGCCCGCGCGCCCGACGGCGTCGTCGAGGCGGTCGAGCTCGACGGCGGGCAGTACGTCCTCGCCGTCCAGTGGGAGCTCCAGGAGGAGTGGCGGGTCGACCGGCGCTTCCTCGAGCCCTTCGCCGCCTTCGTGGCGGCGGCCGGCGAGCAGCGCTAGATGCGCGCCTAGATGGGCATCGGCCTCGGCTTGGGCGCTGCGCTCGCCTGGGGCAGCGCCGACGTCCTGGCGACGATCGCCTCGCGCAGGACGGGAGCCTTCCGGGTCGTCCTCGGCTTCCACGTCGTCGCCGTCGTCTTCCTCGCCGTGCTCGTGGCGGCGACCGGCGAGACGCTGGCGGGGATCTCGGCCGGCGACCTCGCCTGGCTGGCCGTCGTCGGCGTGCTCGGCGGCGTCGCCTACCTCACCTTCTACCGCGCGCTGGCGATCGGCCCGATCTCGATCGTGAGCCCGATCGTGGCCGCCTACGCGGCGGTCACCGTCGTCCTCGCCGTCCTGATCGGCGGCGAGCGCCCCGGCCCGGGGGAGATCGCCGCGGTCGCAGTCGTCATCTGCGGCGTGCTCCTCGCCTCGTCGGACCTGACCCAGATCCGCGGGCTCGAGCGCGCCGCGCTCGTCGGCATCGTCCTGGCGCTCGTGACGGCGGTCGTGATCGGCGGCTTCGTCTACGGGGTGGCGCACTTCGGCGAGGAGCACGGCTGGCTCGTCCCGGTGTTCCTCGCCCGGGGCTTCTCGACGCTCTTCCTCCTGGCGATCTCGTTGCGCAACGGCGAGTGGCGCTTCCCCGACCGCTCGCCGGGGCTCCTCGGGCTGATCGCCGCCGTCGGTGTGGTCGACACGGGTGCGTACGTGCTCTTCAGCGTCGGTGCGCGCCACGCCGACACGTCGGTGGTGGCGACGGCGGCCGCGCCCTACGCGGTCGTCCCCATCCTCGCCGGCGTCTTCCTGTTCGGCGAGCGCCCGCGCCCCACCCAGTGGGCCGGCATCGCGCTCGTCCTCGGCGGCCTCGTCCTCCTCGGCCTGAGCGCCTAGCTCCGCGGCCTGGTCTTCTGCGGGTCGTAGACGGGGAAGTCGTCGACGGTCGCGGAGACGGTGCCGTCGCCGAGGGCGACCTCGACGGTCTCGCCCTTGCCGGCGAACCGGGTGTCAAGGACGGCCATGCCGATCACGCGGCCGAGCGTCGGGCTCTCCGCGGGGCTCGTGAGCGTGCCGGCCGGCTCGCCGTCCTTCGTCACCGCGGCGCCGTACTCCGGCACCTCGGAGCCCTCGGCCGCGAGCGTAACGAGCCGCTTCGGCGGGGCCTTCGCAGTCTCGGCGAGCGCCGCCTTCCCGTGGAAGTCGCCCGCGTCGAGGCGGATGACCTTGTCCAGCGACATGTCGAACGGATCCGTCTCGTGCTGGAAGTAGTCGTAGCCGATGAAGATGAGCCCGGACTCGATGCGGAGCGACTCGACCGCGGAGAGGCCGTACGGCTTCGCGCCCGCCTCCGTCAGCACGCCCCAGAGCTCCTCGGCGTAGTCCGGCTCGGTGAAGATCTCGTAGCCGAGCTCGCCGGAGTAGCCCGTGCGCGAGACCCAGGCGGGAACGCGGCCGACGTGCACCTGGTGCGGGAGGAAGCGGAAGTAGGGGAGGCTCTCGACGTCCTCGTCGACGAGCCCGGCGAGCAGCTCGCGCGAGCGCGGGCCCTGGAGCTGGACGTGGGGGAGCTTCTCCGTGATCGGCTCGATGGCGACCTTCAGGCCGGCCGCGACCTCGCGCATGTGCTCGAGGTCGGAGTCGAGGGCGGTGATCACCCAGGCGCTCGAGTCCGTGAACTTGAAGACCGTCCCGTCGCCGACCATCTTCCCGTTCTCGTCGCAGAAGGGCGCATAGCGCACCTGGCCGACCTCCAGGCCGAGCATGTCGTTCGTGAAGACCCGGTCGGCCGCGGCCAGCGCGTCGGGGCCGGAGAAGTCCCACTTGCGCAGCGGCGACTCGTCCCACACGCCCACGTCCTGGCGGACGGCGTGGTGCTCGGCGACCGCGTCGCCGAAGTCGGTCGTCCAGAGCCAGCCCTCCCACTCCATGAACTCGGCGCCGAGCTGCCGCTGGACGCCGTCGAAGGCCGTGCGGATGGTCCCTGCGTCGGTGCTCACGATCCCTCCTTCGCCGTTGGCCGCCAGCCTAAAGCGTCCGAGACCGCCGCTGCACGGGCGAGGAGCGCGGGCAGGGCGTCGGCCATCGCCTCCTCGCCGAAGCGCGAAGCCGGCCCCTGCACGCCGAGGATCGCCGCCAGCTCGCCGCGGCTCCCGTGCACGGGCGCGGCGAGGGCGTTCAGCTCGTCCTCGCGCTCGCCGAGCGCGCGGGCCCAGCCCTGCCGGCGGGTGGCCTCGACCGCCCGGGCGAGCGCCTCCCGGTCGACGATCGTCCGCTCCGTGAAGGCCCGGAGCCTGCCCGGCGGGAGGCTTCCGCCGCCGAAGGCGAGCGCGACCTTGCCGGTGGCCGTCGCGTGGGCGACGCTCGGCCGCCCCACCCGGGCGACGCTCTGCACCGATGAGACGCTCTGGACGAAGTCCACCGTGACCGCGTCCGGGTCGCCGGGGGCGGAGAGCGTCGCCGTCTCGCCCGTCTTCTCCGCCAGCGCGCGCAGGTGCGGGCGGGCCACCTCGCGCAGGTCGAGCCGGGCGAGCACCGCATTGCCGAGCTCGACGAGGTGGAGACCGAGGCGGTAGCGGCCGCTCCCGGAGACGTGCTCGACGAGCCCGGCGTCGGCCAGCGTGGCCAGCAGGCGCGAGGCCGAGCTGGGGTGGAGGCGGGTGCGCCGGGCCACCTCGTTCGTGCCCAGCTCGCCGCCGTCCGCGAGCGCGTCGAGCACGGAGGCGGCGCGCTCGACCGCCGCCACGCGCCGTGCCGCCGGCCGTCCGGTCCGGGCCATGGTACGGTCAGTATCGCAGACTTGAAACGCTATTGCCCAGGAGGCAACGACCGCCATGCCCGACCTGCCCGCCTCGCCCCGCTTCGTCGTCGTCGGAGCCGGGATCCACGGACTCTCGACCGCCTACCACCTCGCCCGGGAGCTGCGCGCGCGCGGCTCGGGATCGGGCGCCGACGTCGTCGTCCTCGAGAAGTCCGAGCCGGGGGCCGGCGCCTCTGGGATCGCCTGCGGCGTCGTCCGCAACAACTACTTCCAGCCGGCCATGAGCGAGCTCATGCAGGCGTGCGTCGAGGTCTGGGAGTCCGACCCGGAGGCGTACGCCTACAACCCGGTCGGCTACATGGCGCTCGGCCCGGCCGCACAGGAGGCCGACCTCGGCGCCACGTTCGAACGGCAGGAGAGGATCGGCTACCGCTCGACCCTCGTCACCGGCGCCGGCGAGGTGGACGGGTACATGAAGCGCGTCTTCCCCGACTGGCGCGCGCAGGGCGTGACCGCGCTCCTGCACGAGCACCAGGGTGGCTTCGCCTTCAACCGCGAGTCGGTGCTCGGCCTCGCCGGCAAGTGCGCCGAGGAGGGCGTCGAGATCGTGAGCGGCGTCGAGGTGCGCGCGATCGAGCTCGCCGGCGACGGCACGGCGCGGGCGCTCGAGACGAGCCGCGGCCGCCTCGAGGTCGGCGAGCAGCTCGTCGTCGCGCCGGGGCCGTGGGCGAAGCGGTTCTGGTCCATGCTCGAGCTGCCGGCGACGATCGACGTGACGATGCCGTCCGGAGAGGTCGTCCACGACAGGCCGATGTGGACGTACTGGAACCTCCAGGAGGGCGAGATCACCGTCGACCCGCTCATGTTCGCGACTGCGGACGGGAGCGCGCCGCCGGTCGTTCACCTGGACACCGACGCGCCGCTCTATACGGACGACGGCGAGCTCCTGACCGACGAGCTCTGGGGCATCTACTACAAGCGCGACCGCCACGGCGTACAGGGCGGCGCCTCGCCGCTCGTCGTCGAGGGCGACGTCGAGCTCGATCCGTACCCGTCCACGACAGACGTCGACCCGGGCTTCCCCGACATGTGGTGTGCCGCGCTCTCGCACGCGATGAGCCGCTTCGAGGGCTGCCGGCCGCTCTACAAGCTGGCGCGCTCGGGAGGCGTCGGCGCCTTCACCGCCGACAACTTCCCGGTCTTCGACTACCTGCGCCCGAACACGTACGCGATCCTCGACTCGAACCACGGCTACAAGATGATCGGCGTCGGTCGCGAGGTGGCGAAGGTCCTCCTCGGCGAGGGCTCGAGCCTCCTGCACCCGTTCCGCTTCGAGCGCTTCGCGACGGGCGATCTCCACCCGGTCTCGAACTCGCCCTACCCCTGGTCGTAGCGGCCGGCCCGGCGCGGCCACGTCCCCGGCGGCCACGGCCCGGGGTCTGACCCCTGGGCATGGCCGGAGGGGACACCCTGTATGTCACAGAAGTGTGACGAGACAGGGCCGCGGCGACCGTGTTCCTGCCTTCGCCAGCCATGGCCCGGGGTCTGACCCCTGGGCATGGCCGGAGGGGACACTCTGTGTGTCACGAGACAGTGACGGCCCGGTCGTCCGGGTCATCCTCCGCGGCTGACGGGGCGGTGCCGTCGTCCAGGCCGAGCCGGCGCGCCAGCCACGCCTTCGTCGTCGACTGGAGGAGGAGCGTGACGATGATGGCGAGCGCCACCACGGTCGCCAGCTCGGACTCGTAGCCGACCCCGTCGGCGGCGAGGACGCCGACGAGCGCCGCCGGCATCGCGCCCGTCTCCCGCGTCCAGGAGAGAAAGAGCACCTCCTCCCGCCGCCAGCGGCCCGCGCGGTCCGGCAGCAGGCACGCCAGCACGGTCAGGGGGCGGGCGACGACGATGAGCACGGCCAGCGTGGCGAGCGCCGGGAGCGCCTCGTCCGCCAGCGAGTCGAGCGGCAGGTTGGCGCCGAGCATGATGAAGACGAGGATCACGAGGACGTCCGTGGCCGCCTGGGTGAACGTGCGCAGCTCCGTCTCACGGCCCGAGTGGAGGCCGAGCCCGAGGGTGTCCATGTTGGAGACGACGAGCCCGGCGATGAACGCGCCGAGGTAGCCGCTGCCGCCCGCGTAGTCGATCGTGAAGAACGAGCCGGTGACGACCAGGAGGGCGGCGATTGCGGGCGACTCGCGCCACAGTCCCAGGCGCCGGTCCGAGATGGCGATCGCGAGGACGCCGCCGAACGCGAGGCCGAGCGCCGACGAGAGAAGCAGGTCGAGCAGGAACTCCCGGAGCGGCGACGCGAGCGAGCCGCCTCCCTCGACGACGAACGCGGCGAGCGAGAGCGCCAGCACGGCTCCGGTGACGTCGTTGAGGGCCGACTCCGCGACGATCGTCTGGGAGACCTTGGGGCGGACACGCAGGCGCTCGAAGAGCGGGATGAGGATGGCCGGGTCGGTGGGCGCGAGCACGGCTCCGACGAGGAGGCCGACCTCGAGCGGGACGTCGAACGCGAGCGCGGCGGCCGCGCCGGTGATCATCGCGGTGAGGACGACGCCGGGAACGACCAGGAGCCCGAGCCCGAGCGCCACGCGCCGCAGGACACGGAAGCTGAGGTTGAGACCTCCGTAGAAGAGGATCAACGAGACGCCGAGGGTCAGGAGCAGCTCGACCGCGATCGAGTCCGGCGGCAGGTCGAGCGCCCCGGCGACGTCCGGGCCGAGGACGGCGCCCGCCGCGACCAGGACGACCATCCTCGGGATGCGCAGCAGGCCGGCGACGAGCTCCGAGGCGAGCCCGGCGGCGAGGACGATCGCCAGCGTCTCGATGACGTCGCTCGCGGACACCGGCGCATTCTGCTCCTCGCCGGCACCTGCTGGAAGCGTGGCGGCCTTGACCGAGCCTGGTTCGCGCCGGCTCAGCCGGCGCCGCAGACCGCGAAGCCGTAGTCGGACGCGAGCTCGTCCGCCTCGTCGTCGAGCTCCTGCACCTCGGCGATGCGGGCCTGCGCCGCCTCGGCGTCGCCCTCGGCGGCCGCCTCGGCGATCCCGCGCGTGGCCTCGATCTGCCGCTCTGTGAGGTCGAGCATTGCGGCGTAGTCGTCAGCATCCTCGGCGGGCGGGCGCAAGTCGCGGAGACGCCCGAGCTGGTCCTCCGCGATCGCCGCCGCCTGGTCGGCGAGGTCGGCGAGCGCCGCGCCGGACTCCGGCTCGCCGAGCGCGTCGAGCTCGGCGCTCGCCGCGGCGCAGATCGCATCGGCCTGGGCGATCAGCTCCTCCCGGGTCAGCCGTTCGCCCCCGTCGTCTCCGCCACAGGCGGAAACCGCGGCCGCCGCGAGCGCCGCTGCGAGCCACGCCGGCCGTTGCCGCTTGAAGATCGAACCCCGGTGGCTCACGATGGACGCGTGCTGATGTTCTGGCTCATCCCGATGGCGCCGCGAGGGCTGCTGTGGCTGACACTCGCGCTCGCGGTCTACCTGACGGTAATCGAGCTGCGGGAATACCGGCCGCCCTGGCGGTGGTGGGTCTGGTGGATCTCGTTCGTCGTCATCACGCACTTCATCGGCTATCTCATCCTCCGCGCGGTCCGTGCCTACACCCGATTCAAGCACTCCAGAGCCTAGGGACCTCCGCGACGAGACGTGGTTCCGCGTCGCGGTGATCCTCGGGCTCCTGCTCGTCATCTTCGTCGCGTCGCGAAGCTGCCAGCGGGAGGGCCTCGACGTCTCCCAGGAGGAGGCGATCGAGATCGCCAAGCAGGAGGTCGACTTCGAGCCCGACGACGTGCAGATCCGCCTCCTGCGCCAGGGCGTGACCTACGCCCAGCGCTGGGTCGTCGGCCTCGCCGAGCTGCGGGCGAACGGCGAGCGCTTCAACGAGGTGGTGGTCGTCGTCGACGCGTCGAGCGGCGACGTGGTCGAGGTCAGAAGCTGACGCGCGGCGACTCCGCGCTGTAGACGATTTCGACACATTCCGGGCGAAAAGGTGTCCTGGGACTACCTAGGAGGCGGTGGAGGCGGGTTTTAGCCTCGCCCCATCCTCCACAGAGCGGTATCCAAAGCGAGAGGAAATGTCCGGCGTGCTTGTTAGCGTCGAGCGGCGGCCGTCGGTGAAGCGGGTCGGAGGAAAGGCCTTGTTCACGAAAGTCGGGAGGGCTCTGATGATCGGGAGTGGGTCCTAGATGGGCGCCGCAGCGAGCGTGCTGGCGCAGACCGCGGAGGAAGTAGCGGGTCAGCTCGGCCTCGACTCGCTCATCCTCACCGAGTTCTACTTCTACGTCTCGATCCCGCTCATGTGGCTCATCCACGCGGGGTTCCTGATGTACGAGGGCGGCGCATCGCGGCGGAAGAACGTGATGGCCACCGTCCTCAAGAACTTCCTCACGATCGCCGTCGTGACACCGACGTTCTACTACTTCGGCTGGTGGATCTACGGCTGCTTCCAGAACGGCGGCCTGTCGAGCGCCTCAGGGCCCGACAACTTCCCGGCCTTCTGCGGCGCGACCTACCCGTGGAGCCCGGCCTCCGGCGGCAACCTCGGAGACCACCTCCTCGGGGTGTTCCTCGTCGCGTTCATCGTCTTCTCGTGGGTGACCGGGTCGATCATGTCCGGCGCGGTCATCGAGCGCATCAGGCTCTCGTCGTACCTGGTGCTGACGGTCGTGCTCGGCTCCGTCGCCTGGGTCTTCGCCGCCTCGTGGGGCTGGAGCGTCGGCTGGCTGACCGAGAACTACGGCTACCACGACGCGGCGGCCTCCATGGTCGTCCACGGCGTCGCCGGCTTCTTCGCGCTGGGGGTGGTCCTGAACCTGGGGCCACGAATCGGGAAGTACGACTCGGAGGGCAGATCCCGGGAGTTCCGGGGCCACAACCTCCACCTGACGCTGATCGGGCTGATGCTGATCTACGCGGGGTTCTACGGCTTCTACATGGCGTGCATCACGCCGCTGTCGACGACGTTCCCCGGCTACGTGACGATCTACTTCACGCCCGTGACGCTGAGCGCGTTCTGCCTGACGCTCACGTTCGGCTTCGCAGCCGGCTTCGTCGGCGGCTACTTCGCGAGCAAGGCGGACCCGTACTGGACGATGGCCGGCGCCCTGGCGGGCGCGGTCACCGTCTCGGCCGGGGCCGACATCTACCATCCGTCCTTCGTCTGGCTCCTCGCCCTGTTCGGCTCGATGACGACCGTCTGGGTCGGCAACTGGGTCGAGAAGAAGATGCGGGTCGATGACGCGGTGGGCGCGTTCGCCGTCCACGGGTACGCCGGCCTCCTCGGGATCATGCTGCTCGGGGTCTTCGCGGGCGGCTACCCGACGGGTGTCGCCAACGTGCCGACGTCGTTCGGCGGGCAGCTCATGGGCGCCATGACGATGATCCCGCTCGGCTTCGGCCTCGGCTACGCCATCAGCTGGATCCTGAAGAAGCTCAACCTCCTGCGCGTGTCGCCGGAGGTCGAGCTCGAGGGCATCGACATCGCGGAGTACGGCAGCGACTTCTTCCCGGAGTCGGCGCCCGTCTCCGAGCCGATCGTCCTCCCGGACGGCTCGCAGATTCCGAGCGAGGCGCTGCTCCGCGAGGAGTACGCGCGCATCATGAACGGCGGCAAGACGCCGGCGAGGGCATGAGGAGCGTGATGGGATGATCTCGCTCGTCTTCTCCATCGGTGTGATGGTTCTGGTAGTCGGGTTGACGGTTCGCTGGGCGCTGCGCGAGGATCGTCGGCGCAAGCTCGCGGCCGCTAACGAGACGAAGGAGGGCGTCAACGCATGATCGACAGCTTCCCATTCGAATCCTGGTATGCGGGCGATGCCTTCAACCCCGAGCTGGGCGGGTACTGGGCCTACTCAGGCGATCCGGGCGGTGCGTACGACAGCACCACCGCCTCGACGGGGACGTGGGTGATCACGATCATCGCGATGGCCACCGTCCTCCTCGCCTTCATCGGCTGGTTCCGCTACGAGGGCCAGCGGCTCGCGGAGGCGACGGAGCGGATCCGCAGCAGCCGGCGCTGGAGCGCCGCGGACGGCGTGCAGGGCCCGCCCCCGCCGCACAGCGAGGTGTCCCGGTGACGACACTGCGAACCTGCGCCGGAAGGGAGGGCTAACGTGGCACGCGGCAAGCAGATCCAGTTCCCGCCGAACCAGACCCACAACAAGAGCTTCGAGCGGTTCATGCTGCTTTTGACGGTCGTCTGCATCGTGACGGTCGTGATCATCGTCAACGTCCACACCGGGTCCTTCATCGGGCCCTGGTAGGCAGCTTCTCGAACTGAGCACGAGCAGGGCCGGCGCGTCGAGCGCCGGCCCTGGCGTCTCTACGGGGCCGGCCGGCCCCCGAGGCGGGCCGCCTCGACGGTGTTCCGGAGCAGCCACACGTCGGTGATCGGCCCGACGCCGCCCGGGACGGGCGTGATCGCCTCGGCCCTCTCGGCGACGCTCTCGAAGTCGAGGTCGCCGACCAGGCGCACCTTGCCCGTCGACTCGTCGGTGACCGGGTTGATGCCGACGTCGACCGCGATCACGCCCTCCTTCACCATGGCGCCGGTGACGACGCCCGGGACGCCGGCGGCGACGACGAGGATGTCCGCCCGCGACGTGTGCTCCTCGAGACGGCCCGCCTGGGCCGTGAAGCGGTGGCACGAGACGACGGTCGCGCCGCGGGCGAGGCCCAGCCAGAGCGCCGGCTTGCCGACGTTGTTCGAGCGCCCGACGAGCACGAGGTCGAGCCCGTTGTAGAAGGTCGCGGGGTCGCGCCCGCTCTCCTCCACGTAGCGGTCGAGGAGCCAGAAGACGCTCGCCGGCGTCGACGGCGTGTACCGCGGCTCACCGAGGGCGAGGAGGCCGGCGTTCTCGGGATGGACGGCCTCGACGTCCTTCAGCGGGTCGAGCTGGCGGTAGAGATGCTCCTCGGAGACCTGCGGCGGCAGCGGCCGGAGGACGAGGATCCCGGAGATGCGCGGATCGGCGTTGAGCTTGCCGACGAGGGCGAGCGCGTCCGCCTCCTCGACGTCGGCGCCGAGCTGCTCGCCGACGTAGCGGCAGCCCAGCTCGGCGGCCAGCTTCCGCACCCGGCGCTCGTAGGCCTGCGCGGCGTAGTCCTCGCCGACGAGGACGGTGGCGAGGCCGGGGCGGATCCCGGCGGCGCCGAGCGCGGCCGCCTCGCGCTCCACCTCGGCACGGAGCTCGTCGGCGAGCCGGGTCCCGTCGATGACGGTCGCGCTCACTCCGTGCCGACGGCCCGCTTCGTGGCGGTCTCCGCGCTCCGGACGATCGCGCGCGCCCGCTCGACCCGGTCGTCCCCCTCGACCGTGGCGAGGTTGATCTCCACGAGGTTCGCGGCGACGCGCGTCGCGGAGGAGGCGAGAATCGCGGCGGCGGCCGCGTCCCCGCGCAGGTTGGGGTTGCCGCAGACGGCGATCTCGGCGGCGAGCTCCGCGACGGAGGCGGCGCACTCGGCGATCTCGAGCGGGACGTCGGCGGCGCGCGAGAGCGTCTCCCCGATCAGCGTGTTCCGGACCTCGGGCTCGAGCTCCTTCGGCATCCGCATGGCCGTGAGGACGTTCTCGTACGCGACGGCGTCCTCGCCGGCCAGCGGCGCCGCCCGGTGGCGCAGCGTCTCTGCCTGCGCGACGGCGCCGGCGGCCTCGTCCCAGTCGTGCGCGAAGCGCGCGGCCATGGCCGCGAGGGAGGCGGCCATCTCGGTCACGAAGGCGGCGACCGAGCCGCCGCCGGGCGCGGGCGTCTCCGCCGCGATCGTGTCGAGGAGCTCCTCGAACGGCATGTCCGTGTAGGGCACGGCGCGATTCTCCTCGATTTGCGGGCCGCAGGCCCGGGGCTGCTTAGAAGAGCCCCACCGTCTTCCCGCTCTCGTCGATGTCGACGTCGAAGGCGGCCGGCTTTACGCCCAGGCCCGGCATCGTCTGCATGTCGCCGAGGAGCGGGACGAGCCAGCCGGAGCCGGTGTAGGCGCGGATGTCGCGCACCGTCACCGTGAAGCCGGTCGGCGCGTTGAGGAGCGTCGGGTCGTGCGAGAGCGAGAGGTGCGTCTTCGCCATGCAGACCGGGAGGGTGTCGTAGCCCTGCTCCGTGAACGCCCGGAGCTTCTCCTGCGCGGCCGGCAGGAATGCGACCCCGTCGGCGCCGTAGACGCGCTTGCAGACCGCCTCGATCTTCTCGGCGATGGGCGCGTCGAGCGGGTAGAGGAAGTCGAAGTCGTTCGGCTGCTCGGCCGCGTCCACGACCGCCTCGGCCAGCGCCTGCGCGCCTTCGCCGCCTCGCTCGAAGGCGTCGTTCAGCTCGGCGGCATGGGCGCCGAACTCGAGCGCGAGCTTGCGGACGACCTCGAGCTCCTCGTCCGTGTCGGTCGGGAAGCGGTTGACCGCGACGACCGCGTTCAGTCCGAACTCCCTGACGATCCCGACGTGGCGGCGCAGGTTCTCGGCGCCGCGCTCGATCGCCTCGATGCCCCCGTCCGGCGCGCCGCCGTGGTGCTTGAGCGCGCGAACCGTGGCCACGACGCAGACGGCGCTGGGGCGCAGCCCGCCGATCCGGCAGACGATGTCGAGGAACTTCTCCATGCCCATGTCGGAGCCGAAGCCCGACTCGGTCACGACGTACTCGCCGAGCTTCAGCCCGACCAGGTCGGCGACGAGCGAGTTGTTGCCGTGCGCGATGTTGGCGAAGGGCCCGCAGTGGACGAACGCCGCCTGGCCCTCGAGCGTCTGGACGAGGTTCGGCTTGATCGCGTCCTTCAGGAGGACGGTCATCGCGCCCGCCGCCTTCAGCTGCTCCGCGGTGACGGGCTCGCCTTCGTGCGTGTAGCCGACCGTGATCGCCCCGAGCCGCTTCCGCAGGTCGTGCAGGTCGCGGGCCACGGCCAGGATGGCCATGACCTCGGAGGCGGCGGTGATGTCGTAGCCGGTCTCGCGCGGGTAGCCGTTCGCGCGCCCGCCGAGCCCGAGCACGATCTGCCGGAGGGCGCGGTCGTTGATGTCGACGCAGCGCCGCCAGCTGATCGAGAGCGGGTCGATCCCGAGCGCGTTCCCGTGCAGGAGGTGCGCCTCGAGCATGGCCGCGAGGAGGTTGTTGGCCGCGCCGATCGCGTGGATGTCGCCCGTGAAGTGGAGGTTCAGGTCCTCCATGGGGACGACCTGCGCGTAACCGCCCCCCGCCGCGCCGCCCTTGATGCCGAAGACCGGGCCGAGCGAGGCCTCGCGCAGGCAGAGCGCCACGCGCCGGCCGACGTGGCCGAGCCCCTGCGTCAGCGAGACGGACGTCGTCGTCTTCCCCTCGCCCGCCTTCGTGGGCGTGATCGCGGTGACGCAGACGAGCTTCCCGTCGGGCCGGTCGGCGAGCCGCTCGACGACGGAGAGGTCGACCTTGGCCTTGTACTTCCCGTAGAGGTCGTACTCGTCGGGCTGGAGGCCCAGCTCCTCGGCGACCTCCGCGATCGGGCGGAGGGTCGCCTCCTGCGCGATCTCCAGGCTGCTCGGCATCTGCGTGGCCATGAGGCTCCTTCGTCGAGGGGTCAGTGGGAGACCGCCGCGGCGGCCAGCTCCGACACGAGGCTGTCGGTGTGGAACCGCTCGAGCGCGAACGGGGCGATCAGCTTCGGCGTCTCGCCGGTGGCGACGAGCTCCGCGAGCGTCTTGCCGACGATCGGCGCCGCCTTGAAGCCGTAGGTGCCCCAGCCCGTGGAGACGAGGAAGCCCTCGAGCTCCGTCTTGCCGAGGATGGGGCTGTAGTCGGGCGAGAGGTCGCAGAGGCCCGTCCACGTGCGGAGGACGCGAATGCGCTCGAGCTGGGGGAAGAGCTCGAGGACGTGCCGCGCGGAGTACTCGAGGAACGAGAACGTTCCCTTGCTCGTGTAGGTCGTGTAGGGCTCGATCTCGGCCCCGATCAGGAACTCGCCGCGGTCGGTCTGCGACACGTAGACGTGCATCTGCGAGGAGACGACGACCACGTCGAGGAACGGCTTCACCGGCTCCGTCACGAAGGCCTGCAGGATGTGCGTCGTGATCGGGAGCGGCACGCCGGCGAGGTCGGCGACGAGGGTCGACCAGCCGGCCGTCGCGCTCACGACCATGTCGGTCTCGACGCGGCCGCGAGTCGTCTCGACCCCGGTGACGCGCCCGTTCGAGCGCTCGATCCCGGTCACCTCGGTGTACGGGTGGATCTCGATCCCCCGCCGGTCGGCGCCGCGGGCGAATCCCCAGACGACCGCGTCGTGCCGGATGATCCCGCCCGGCGGGTGGTAGAGCGCCGCCTGCACCGGCCAGGTGACGTCGTCGGAGAGGTCCATCTCCGGACAGAGCTTCGCGATCTCGTCGCGGTAGATCACGCGCGAGTCGATGCCGAGGAGCTGGTTCACCTCGGCGCGCTCGTTGGCGGTGATGATTCCGCGGTCGGAGTGTGCGAGGGTCAGGTGGCCCTGCTGGGAGAAGAGGAGGTTGAAGTCCAGGTCGGCCGAGAGCCCCTCGTAGAGCTTCACGCTCTCCTTGTAGAACTCGGCTCCCTCCGGGGTCCGGTAGTTCGCGCGGATGATGGTCGTGTTCCGGCCCGATGCGCCCGAGCCGATGTAGCTCTTCTCCAGGATGGCCACGTCGGTGATGCCGTGGTTCTTGGCCAGGTAGTACGCGGTGGCGAGCCCGTGCGAGCCGCCGCCGACGATGACGACGTCGTAGCGGTCCTTGAGCTCGGACCGCGGGCGCCACATGCGCCTGACGCGGAAGACGTCCTTCATGCGCCCAGTCCTTCCGCGGCGTCGACCGCGGCCTCGGCGACGCTGTGGCCGTACTCCTGCGGGAAGTAGAGCCGGAACCGCTCGCCCTCGTCGCGCAGGACGAGCGCGTGGACGTGGGCGACGATTCCCGCGGCCGGCAGCGTGTCGAGGTCGAGGTCGGTGAGGCGACGCAGCAGCGTCTCGCCCTCGACGCCGAGCCCCGCCCACCCGGCGGAGAGGTCGACGACCAGGCGGCGGGTGCCGGCGAGGCGCGTCCGCAGCCGGCCCGCCTCCTTCAAGGGGCAGAGAACGAGCGCGCGGCCCGGGGCGAGCCGCACGACCTCGGCGTCCCCGGCGTCGAGCCCGTCGAGCTCGCCGCGCACCTCGAGGAGGCCCGTGCGCGAGAGGTCCTCGAAGCTTTGCGGGGCGTGAGCGAGCGCCCGCGCGAGCGGCGAGGCCCAGCGGGCCTCCGGGGCGGCGAGGTCGGGGCTGAGGAAGTCGAGGTGCTCCATCTTCACGTCCTCGTGACGCTTTCGGCACGATCCGCGCGCCACGCGCGTGAATTTTCGCTGTAGGCTCGAAAGCGGGTGGTGGGCCGGGGTGCCCCGAAGGAAGACACGCGAGGCGGCGTCCGGGTCACGAGCGCAGCCGCTCCCCGTCCGGGTCGAAGAAGGGCCGGAGCCGCACCCGGGCCTTCTCGACCGAACCGTTCACCTTGATCGTCAGCTCGGCATCCTCCTCGGCGAGCTCGGGCGGGACCCAGGCCATGCCGATCGAGCGGCCGAGGTGGTCGCTCCAGCGCGCGCTCGTCACGCGTCCGCCGGGCCTCCCGTCGATCACGATCTGGCCGCCCTCGAGCGGCACGACCCCGTTCTCGGTCTCGAAGCCGACGAGGCGCTCCCGGAACCCGCGCTCGAGGACGTGCTCGAGCGACCACTTGCCGACGAAGTCCTCCTTGTCGAGCTTGGCGATCCAGGGCATCGAGGCCTCGAGGACGTTCGACTCCGAGTCCGTGTCCTGGCCGACGAGGATGTGCATCTTCTCCAGGCGCAGGATCCGCTGCGGCTCGAGCCCGAACGGCCTGACGCCGAGGTCGGCGCCGCGCTCGAGGATCGTGTCCCAGACGTGCTCGCCGTACGGGCTCGGGAAATGGAGCTCGTAGCCGACCTCGCCGACGAAGCCGATGCGGAGGAGCAGCGTCGGGACGCCGGCGACCTGGGCGTGCTTCGCGTCGAGGTACGTGAAGCCCTCCGGCGAGACGTCGAGGTCGGTGAGCCGCGTCATCAGCTCGCGAGCGTTCGGCCCGGCGACGTTCAGCGCGGCGAGCGCGCCCGTGACGTCGACGATCTCGACGTCGAGCTGCCAGATCGCGTTCCACCACTCGAACCACTCGACGACGGCGCCCGCGCCGGTCGAGGTGGTCGTCACGTAGAAGTCCTCCTCGGCGAGGCGGGCGATCGTTCCGTCGTCCATGATCCGGCCGGCGTCGGAGTTGAGGACGCCGTAGCGGATGCGCCCCGGCTTCATGTCGCCGAAGCGGTTCGGGTAGAGCCGCTCGAGGAACTCGACGGCGTCGGGGCCGGTGACGAGCAGCTTGCCGAGCGTCGAGACGTCGATGACGCCGAGCGACTCGTGCACGTTCCTGGCCTCGGCGGCCGCGTCGCCGTAGGAGTGCGGGCGCCGCCAGGTTCCCGTCCACATCATCGACGCGCCCAGCTCCTCGTGGCGGTGGTGGATCGACGTCCGCTGCGCCGGCTCGTGCGGGCGGCCGGCGAGGAGGCCGAGCTCGACCGGCTGCCACGGCGGGCGCGCGGTCGTCGTCCCGATCGTCGCCTCGTCGGTCTCGTTCTCCCGCGCGTAGAGGCGGATGGAGGGGACGTGGCAGAGCTTTCCCTGGCACGGACCCATGGTCACGGTCGTGTAGCGCTTCGCCAGCTCGATCGAGTCGAAGCCCTCGGCGATGGCGCGCTTCATGTCCTTGTCGGTGACGTCCTCGCAGATGCAGACGAAGCACTTGCCCTTCTTCGCGGCGCCGTCGAACGTTGCCGGGAGGACGGCCGTGTCGCCGACCTCGCCGGCGGCGGCGCCCACGACCTCCATTCCGTCGGGGAGGTCGGCAGGGACGAAGATGCCGCGCCCGTGGTCGTACTCGACCCTGGCGCCGGCGTGGGCGAGGAGCGCGTAGGCCGGCTGCCGGCCGCCGGACATGACGAGGAGGTCGCAAGCGACCTTGCGGCCGTCGAGCTCGACCGAGGCCAGGCGCCCCGTGCGTCCCCTGGCCGCGATCTGGCGCACGCGCCTCTCGCGGAGGTCGACCACCTCGGCCACCTCGGTCCCGGCCTGCTCGAGGAACCCGACAGCGTCCAGTGCTCTCTCGTCCGCCGCGACGACGACGGCGCGGTCGCCGGGCCGGAGCGACCAGCGGCCGACGAGCCGGCGGACCGCCTCGGGCAGGACGACGCCCACCAGGTCGTTTCCGGGGAAGACCAGCGGCTGCTCGACGGCGCCGGCCGCGACGACCACGTGCTGCGCCCGGTAGCGGAGGAGGACGTTGCCCGCGTCGACCGGGACGAGCCCGCCCTCGTAGACGCCGAGGGCGCTGCCGTGGACGACCTCGAAGCCCTCGCCCGCGTCGAGGCGTGCGGGGTCGGACTCGACCACGACGACGCGGCGGCCCTCGGCGGCGTGACGCCGGGCGGCCTCGCGTCCGGCCGAGCCCGCGCCCACCACGAGCACCTCGGCACGGCGGTGCTCGACGTCGTAGCGCCCCTCGCGGCCGCGGTGCTCGTCCACCCGCCCGAGCCCGGCGACGCTGCGCAGGAACTTCTCGTAGAGCGGCCACGCGCGCCGCGGCCGGATCATCGTGCGGTAGTAGAAGCCGACCGGCGTGAACGGGCCGCCGATCTTGTCCGTGACGGCGAGCAGGTCGAAGTCGAGCGAGCCGCGGACGTTCTGCGCCTCGACCCGCATCCCCGCCGCGAGGGGCGTCACGCACGCGCGCACGTTCGGCGTCCCGTCCACGGTCACCATGCAGTTCGGGCACGTGCCCTGGCAGCACAGGAGCCCACGCGGGCGGTGGTACTTGAAGCTGCGGGAGAAGACGCGCTGGCCCTCGCCGAAGAGCGCGGAGGCGATCGTGTCGCCCCCGAAGCCGCGTGCCGCGGCGCCGTGGAAGGTGAACTCGACCGGGCGCTCCCGGTCGAGGCGCTCGCCTGGCTGCGGAGGAAGCCTCACTGCTCGGCCGGGACCTCGACGGAGAGGACCTCGTTGGTACGCGTGTCGCGCTCGGCCGTGAACCAGACCTGGCAGCCGTGGCGGTGGCGCCACCACTCGCGCTGGACGCCGGCCGCGTTGCGCCTGAAGTAGAGGTAGTCGGTCAGCTCGCGAAGGCTGGGGGCGCCCTTCGGCCGAACAGTCACCTCACCGGTGCAGGTGAACTCGTCCACCGGCCGGGGTCCGCAGTTGGGGCAGGGAAGCAGGAAGGACATCAGGCTGAAGCCTCCGCCGAGGCCAGGTCATTTTCGAGCATCCGCTGAAGCTCTGCCAGCACCCACTGGAGCGCGTCGCGGGTCGCGGCCTCGGCCGCCGCTCCGTCGCGCGCCCGGCAGGCTTCGAGCAGCGTGTCGGGCCCGCGGCGGAGGTCGGCGAAGGCCTCGGGGTCGCGGCACAGGGTGAGGACGTAGCGCTCGACGCGGACGCGCTGGTCCTGGAGCGTCCGCTCGAGCCGCGGGCGGCCGGCGCACCGGTAGCAGGCGTCCCGGAGCGACCAGAAGGACGCGAGGTATGCATCGAGGTCCCCGGCCCGGAAGGCGCGCTCCATCTCGTCCCGCGCCGCGGTCATCTCGGCGAGCGCGCCCCCGGTCACCCGCTCGGCTCCGAGCCGGGCCAGGAAGGTCTCGAGCCCGAGCCGGAGCGCCTGGATCTCCTCCAGCTCCTCCACGGAGAGCGGCGCCACGCGGGACCCGCGGCGGGGGAGGCTGACGACGAGCCCCTCGCTCTCGAGCCTCCTCAGGGCATGGCGCACCGGGGTCAGGCTCACCTGGAAGCGCGCGGCCAGCTCCTCGAGCGGCAGCCGCTGTCCGGGCGCGAGCTCGAGCCGCCCGATCTCGCTACGAAGAGCGCGGTAGACCCCGTCCTCGACGGATGAGATCTCGAGCGGCGTGAGCATTTGATCTTTGATCAAAGAAGTCTCCCTCGCAGCGCCCCGGCCTGTCAAGCCACAGGGATTTCGCCCTCTTGACATGTCGATTTCGGACACTTGCCGAGGGACAGCGGCGCGAGCTAGCATCGCCCATCGCGGCGGGGCAGCCGCCGCCCGGACGAAGGGACACCATGCCGAAGTCGGTCCTTTCCGGTCTGTTCTTGGTTCTCGTCGCCGTCCTCGCGAACACCGCGGGCGGCGGTACGGTCAAGGGAACCCAGAGCGTCGCACAGGTGACGTCGTACGCAGTGATCGACTACAACGTTCAGTACTGCGACCGGCAGAACGCGAACAAGTACAAGATCATTGCGATCGAGTATCGCTGGTACCGGTCGAACACAGGACGCAGGGTGAATGCGAGGCTGAACGCCGGCGAGCTCGGCGTTCACTGCACGAGCGGCCCGCAGAGCTACGCGCTCGGAATCAAGTCGTTCACGGCGTGCTGGGCCTGCGGCAACACCACTTCGTCGAACTGGACGAAGAGCTACATCTGGCACCCGTCCTGGGGCTATCTTGGCGGTCCCGGCGTTCCCGGAGTGGGCGTCCATATCGGTGCGTGGGTCGAGTCGACGGTCCGCAACGGATCCGGAACCGTCGTCGGCAGGATGTGCAATCAGGCCTACATCGCCGGCGGATACTGCTGATCCGCAAAGTTGAAGCGGTGCTCGCGCTCGGCTGCGCCCTGGCGTTGTCCGGCTGCGGCGGCGCGGATGTGCCGCTGGCGGGGCAGCGCGCCGACCCGCCGTGCGACCTCGGGGATCCTCCGGTCGACGTGGGCGGCGCGGGGGACGTCGAGCCGCTGAGCGAGCGACCGCTCGTCGCCTTCGCACGGGGTGACGCGAGCGTTACCCTTGTTGGCCTCTGCCGTGTCGGCGGGGAGCTCCCCGAGCAGCTCCCCGAGCTCGAGACTCCGCGCGGGCGGCTGATCGCCGCGGGCGGCAGTCTTGTGCAAGGGGCTGGCGGCTGGGGCAACTACCTGATCTTCCCGCCCGTCGGCCCGGGGCCCGTGCGGGTCGTCGACCGCGGCGCAGCGCTGGCGCAGATCCGCTTTCCGCCCGCTCCCGCTTCGCCGTGCCCGCGGGAGGGAGCGTCTGCGCTCTCCTTGGTCGCGTGCGGAGCGTTCTTCGTGATCGAATGGCAGACGTCCCTGCCGCACCGGCCAGAGAACGTGGAGATCGTTGACGTCGACACCGCCGACGGCGGTCCGGGTGGAGCTCCGCTCGGGTTCTACCTGTACGGTCTCGACCGCACGACACGCGGCCTGCGGATCCGGTTCGCGGTCAGCCGGCCCGAGTCGAACCGCCTGCACTTGAACGTTCGGGAGATCACGCTCGCGAATGGCGCCATCGAGTCAGGGCCCCGAGCCGTTCTCCGCCTTCGCCCACCTACGCGGTGATCGGGACGTGCCCCGGCTGGGCGGCCACCCGGTCGAGCCAGGCACGGATCGCCGGGTAGCCGGCGAGGTCGAAGCCGCCCTCGTCGGCCACGTGCGTGTAGGCGTAGAGCGCGATGTCGGCGATCGAGTACGCGCCGCCGGCGAGGTAGTCGTGGCCTGAAAGGTGGGCCTCCATCGCGTCGAAGGCGAGGTAGCCGACACGCTGGCGCTCCGCCAGCGTCTCCGGGTCGACCTCGATGCCCTTCGTGAGCCAGAAGCGGGGCACGGCGACGTACGGCTCGTGTGAGTACTGCTCGAAGAACATCCACTGCAGCACCTTGGCGCGGTCCCACGGGTCCGCCGGGACGTACCCGGCGCCGTCGCCGAGGTACCAGAGGATCGCGCCCGACTCCCCCAGCGCCCGGCCGTCGTCGAGGACGAGCGTCGGCACCCGCAGCCCCGGGTTGAGCCCGCCGAGCAGCTCCGCGCGGTTCGACCGGTCGACGACGTCGAGCTCGTAGCGCTCGTACTCGAGCCCCAGGTGAGCGAGCAGGAGGCGCACCTTGTAGCAGTTGCCCGAGACGCCCGAGTCGTAGAGCAGCACGTGGATCAAGCCTCCTTCAGGCCCGGGATCCAGTCGGTGCCGGCGAGCGGCACCCGCGCCATGGCGGCGGCCTCCACGGTCAGCGCCACGAGGTCCTCGGGCTCGAGGTTCAAGACGTGCGACTTCCCGCACGCGCGCGCGAGGGTCTGCGTCTCCAGCGTGAGGACGCGCAGGTAGTTGGCGATCCGCCGGCCGCCCAGCTCCGGGTCGAAGCGGGCGGCGAGCTCGTCCTCCTGCGTGGAGATCCCGACGGGATCGCGCCCCGCGTGCCAGTCGTCGTAGTAGCCGGCGGCGCTCCCGATCTCCCGGTACTCGGCGTCGCGCTCGGGGGCGTTGTCGCCCATGGCCACGAGGGCCGCCGTGCCGATGGAGACCGCGTCCGCCCCGAGCGCCAGCGCCTTCGCCACATCGGCGCCCGTGCGGATCCCGCCGGAGACGATCAGCTGCACCTGCCGGTGCATGCCGAGCTCGGTGAGCGCGTCGACCGCCAGGCGCACGGCCGGCAAGGTCGGGATGCCGACGTGCTCGATGAAGACGTCCTGCGTCGCCGCCGTCCCGCCCTGCATCCCGTCGACGACGATCGCGTCGGCGCCCGCCTTCACCGCGAGCTGGACGTCGTAGTACGTCCGCGTCGCCCCGACCTTGACGAACACCGGCTTCTGCCAGTCGGTGATCTCGCGGAGCTCGCCGATCTTGATCTCGAGGTCGTCCGGGCCCGTCCAGTCGGGGTGCCGCGAGGCGCTGCGCTGGTCGATCCCCTTCGGCAGGTGGCGCATCTCGGCGACGCGGTCGGAGATCTTGTGCCCGAGCAGCATGCCCCCGCCGCCGGGCTTGGCGCCCTGTCCGACGACGACCTCGATCGCGTCCGCCTTGCGCAGGTCGTCGGGGTTCATGCCGTAGCGGGAGGGGAGGAGCTGGTAGACGAGGATGGCCGAGTGCTCGCGCTCCTCCGGCGTCATGCCGCCGTCGCCGGTCGTCGTCGACGTGCCGACCTCGGTCGCGCCCCGGCCCAGCGCCTCCTTCGCCGGCGCCGAGAGCGCGCCGAAGCTCATCCCGGCGATCGTGATCGGGATCTTCAGCTCCAGAGGCTTCGCGGCGAAGCGCGTCCCGAGCGTGACGTTCGTGTCGCAGCGCTCGCGGTAGCCCTCGAGGGGGTAGCGGGAGACGCTGGCGCCGAGCAGGAGCAGGTC
>DASPGT010000109.1:0-24436 GCA_035620475.1 Gaiellaceae bacterium
GAGACGCCGGGGCTGCTCTCGTTGCTCGTCCTCGAGGACCTGGCGATGGCGCTCTACCTCCCCCTCGTCGGCGTCGTGCTGATTGGGTCGGGTCTGTCCACGGCGATCGCCTCCGCCATCGTGGCGCTCACGGTCGTCGGCTTGATCTTCCTTCTCGCCCTCCGGCACGGCCACCTCGTCAACCGGGCGGTCTGGCACCAGTCCGACGAAGTGCTGGTGCTGAGCACCGTGGGCGTCCTGCTCCTCGTCGCGGGGCTGACGGAGCGCGCACACGTGTCCGCCGCTGTCGAAGGGTTCTTGCTCGGGATCGCGCTCTCCGGACCCGTCGCCGATCGGGCGCGGGTGCTCATCTGGCCGATGCGAGACCTCTTCGCAGCCATGTTCTTCTTCTTCTTCTTCGCGCTCCGGATCGACCTTGGCGACGTGCCGCCCGTGCTCGTGCCGGCGATCGCTCTCGTCGCCATCGCCTGCGTCACGAAGACCGCCACCGGCTGGATCGTCTCCGCCGGGCTCGACGTCGAGGCGCGTCTGCGAGCGGGTACCGCGCTGATCGCCCACGGCGAGTACTCGATCGTGATCGCCGGTCTTGCCGTCAGCAGCAACCTCGGCCCGGACCTCGCGGCGCTGGCGGCGACGCTCGTGCTCGGCACCGCGCTGCTCGGGCCACTCGCCACACATTTCGCCGAGGACCTCGCTCGGCTGCTCCCCCAGAGCCGAGCGACAACGGCCCCCCCAGCGACGCTGAGTGCTAGCCATTGCGACCTCTTGGGTCCGTCGGGGTCATTCCGTGCGGGATGGCAGCCGCGGGTTCCTGCCTTCTGCGGCGAAACTACCGGCGGTCCCGCGCCGCCGCTTCGAAACCCGCCCGTGGCGCATCGGTGCCCTGGCCGGAGCGGTCTTTGAGCCGACCAGTCAACGAGCGCGTAGCCGGCGCTCCTCCCGCCATGACGGTAGCGGCGGGGGTGGGATTCGAACCCACGGAGCCGTGTCACCGGCTCGGCGATTTTCAAGACCGCCCCTTTCGACCGCTCGGGCACCCCGCCCGCGGCCAGTCTAGCCTCGGCGGCCGGCGGGGAAATGCGGGGCGCCCACCCCGCGGGATACAGGGTGCTACCCATACCCGCGCGGCGCCCGCTGGACGAGCATGGGGCATGGTTCCTTGCGCTCCCGCGGCGCCGTCGGCCTCCCCGGTTGCAGGGGGCATCGGGCGGGGCACCGTCGGGCCGAGCGCCCGGTGCTCCCGGGATGCGGCCCCGCCGCGTCTTACCGGCAGCGCTCGTCCTGCCTTCTCCCGGCGCCCGACGGTCGCGGAAGCTTGCCGGCGCGAGCCTCCGTGGCTCCGGTGGCTGTGGGGGCGCAAGGGGCCTGTCCAGGTGCCGCCGGTTCGGGCACCATAAGAACGGAGGCTGTGAGAAACATCCCGCTCTACTGGCGCGTGTTCGCGATGAACGCGACCGTGTTCATCGCGGGGGTCGTCGTTCTCGCCGTCTCGCCCGCCACCGTGAGCTCGCCGCTGACCCCCGCGGAGGCGATCGTGCTCGTCGGCGGGCTGGCCGCGCTCCTGGCCGCGAACCTGATCCTGCTCCGGGTGTCGTTCGCGCCTCTCGAGCGGCTCACGCGCCTGATGAAGCGCGTCGACCTGCTGCGGCCGGGCGAGCGCCTCGCGCTCTCGGGGTCGAGCGAGATCGCGGAGCTGATCAAGACCTTCAACGACATGCTCGACCGGCTCGAGTCGGAGCGCCGCGTCGCCGCCAGGCGCGTCCTCGCCGGCCAGGAGGCCGAGCGCCGGCGCATCGCGCAGGAGCTCCACGACGAGATCGGGCAGAGCCTGACCGCCGTGCTCCTCCAGCTGAAGCAGGCGCTCGAGGGCGACCCGGAGGAGGTGGGGGAGCGGATCGAGGACGCGCAGGAGGCCGCCCGCTCGAGCCTCGACGAGGTGAGGCGGATCGCGCAGAGCCTGCGGCCCGGCGTGCTCGACGACCTGGGGCTCGTGAGCGCCCTCACGGCCTACGCAGCGAGCTTCGAGCGGCGTACGGCGATCCACGTCGCGCGCCGGTTCGAGCCGAGCCTCCCGGAGTTGACGAAGGAGGCCGAGCTCGCCGTCTTCCGTGTCGCCCAGGAGAGCCTGACGAACGCGGCCCGCCACTCGGAGGCAACCGAGGTCGAGCTGACGCTCGAGCGCAGCCCGGCCGGCGTTCTCCTGCGGATCGCGGACGACGGCAAGGGTCTGAACGGCCTGCGGCCGGACGGGGGCGGGGTGCGCGGGATGCGCGAGCGCGCCATCCTCGTCGGCGCCGACTTCTCCCTGGGGTCGCGGCCGGAGCGCTCCGGCGTCGAGGTCACCCTGGACGTCCCGGCGGCGCCGGAGCAGCCCGCGTGAACGCGAGCGTGAAGACCCGGATCCTGCTCGCCGACGACCACGCCGTCGTCCGCAAGGGCCTGCGGCTCGTCCTCGACGGGGAGCAAGACCTCGAGGTCGTGGCCGAGGCCGGCGATGGGGCCGAGGCGATCGAGCGGGCGCTCGAGGAGGACGTCGACCTGGCCGTCCTGGACGTCGCCATGCCGCGGATGACCGGGCTCCAGGCGGCCCGCGAGATCTCGCGCCGCCGGCCCGAGGTCAGGATTCTCATCCTCTCGATGTACGACAACGAGCAGTACTTCTTCGAGGCGCTCCGGGTCGGCGCGTCCGGGTACGTGCTCAAGTCCGTCGCCGATCGCGACCTGGTGGAAGCCTGCCGGGCGTCGATGCGGGGCGAGCCCTTCCTCTACCCGGCCGCCGTCTCCGCCCTGATCCGGAACTACCTGGAGGGCGGCGACAGGGGCGAGGACGCCCCGGGGACCGTCCTGACGCCCCGGGAGTCGGAAATCCTGAAGCTCGTCGCCGAGGGGCATTCGTCCAAGGAGATCGCGGCTCTGCTCGTGATCAGCGTCAAGACCGTCGAGCGCCACCGCGCGAACATCCTCGAGAAGCTCGGCATGCGCGACCGGGTCGAGCTGACGCGCTACGCGATCCGCCTGGGGCTGATCGAGCCCTAGCCGGGCCGGCGTGTGGGTGCCCCTCCCCGAAGGGGATACAGGGGAGCACCGATGGACGCCGGGGCGGCCTGCGCGGAGACTTTCGGCGATGACCTCGTTCTCCGTCGCCGGCGGCCCGACGACGGCCAACCTCGGCCTCGTGTCTGCCTGCGGAAGACTCGGGTACGACGCGGGCCTGGTGGCTCCGAGCGAGGTCGGACGACGCGTTGCCGCGGGCGGCACCGTCCTCGGCAGGCTGGACGTGCTCCCGTCGCTGGACGGCATCGAGCGCGGACTGGGGGAGCTCCGGACGGCTGCCGGCCGCGGCGCGCGCGTGTTGAACGGGCCCGAGGCGCTCCTCGCGGCGCACGACAAGCTTGCGACGGCGATCAGGCTCGGCCAGGCCGGCGTCCCGCACCCGCGCACCTCGCACCACGGCCCCGGGAGCTCTCCGTCCGACATCGAGCTCCCCGCCGTCCTGAAGCCCCGCTTCGGCAGCTGGGGCCGGGACGTCGTCCTCTGCACCACCCGCCCCCAGCTCAGGACGACGCTCAGGCGGCTCTCGCGCCGGCGCTGGTTCGCGCGCCAGGGCGTGCTCGTCCAGGAGCTCGTGCCTCCGGTCGGCTACGACCTGCGGGTGCTCGTCGCCGGCGGTCGCGTCGTCGGGGCGGTCAAGCGGCTCGCGGGGTACGGCGAGTGGCGGACGAACGTCGCGCTCGGCGCCGTCCGTGTCCCCGTGGACCCGCCGCCGCAGGCGGCGCTTCTCGCCCTCGACGCGGCCGCCGCGATCGGCGGCGACTTCGTCGGCGTGGATCTCCTGCCGCTCACCGACGGCGGCTACATCGTGCTCGAGCTGAACGGCGCCGTCGAGTTCAACGGCGAGTACATGCTCAACGGCACCGACATCTTCGAGACCGTGGCCGGCGCGCTTCTGCCGCAACCCGCGCTGGTCTAGTCACCGGGCTCGATCCGGGCCGGTGCGCCGAAGCCGACGAGCACCTCGGGGACGGCGACGGCGCCGCCCTCGTCCTGGTAGTTCTCGAGCACGGCGATCATCGCCCGCGCCGTGACGGCCGTGCCGTTCAGGGTGTGGGCGAACTCGAGCCCGGCGTCCGAGCGGAAGCGCACGTCGAGGCGGCGCGACTGGTAGTCGGTCGTGTTCGACGTCGACGTGATCTCACGGTAGCGGCCCTGGCCCGGGAACCACGCCTCGATGTCGTACTTCTTGGCGGCGGCGGCGCCCAGGTCGCCCGCCGCGATGTTGACGACGCGGTACGGGAGGCCGAGCTCGCCGACGAGCTTCTCCTCGATGGCGAGCAGCCGGTCGTGCTCCTCCGGGGAGCTCTCCGGGAGCGTGAAGACGAACATCTCCACCTTGTCGAACTGGTGCACGCGGAACATCCCGCGCGTGTCCTTGCCGGCGGCGCCGGCCTCGCGCCGGAAGCACGTCGAGTAGCCCGCGTAGCGGAGGGGCAGCTCGGCTGCGTCGAGCACCTCGCCGCCGTGCAGGGCCGCGAGCGCGACCTCGGAGGTGCCGGTGAGGTAGAGCTCGTCGCGCTCGACGCTGTAGATGTTCACCTCGTCGGTCGGGAGGAAGCCGGTGCCGTACATGGCGCCCTCGCGCACGAGCACGGGCGGGAGGACGGGCGTGAACCCCGCCGCGGCGAGCCGGTCGAGCGCGAAGCGGTAGAGCGCCAGCTCGAGCAGCGCAGCGGCCCCGACACGGTAGACGAAGCGGGAGCCCGAGACCTTGGCGCCGCGCTCGGTGTCGATCCGGGCCAGCTCCAGGTGGTCGCGCGGCTCGAACGGGAACGAGGGCGGGTCTCCGACCCGGCGGAGCTCGACCGCGTCCTCCTCGGTGAAGCCGTCGGGTGCACTCGCGTCCGGCGGCGAGGGCACGCGGTCGAGGAGCTCGGCGCGGCGTGCTTCCGCGGCGGCCAGCTCCTCCTCGACGCGCTGAAGCTCGGTCTTGACGCCCTTCAGCTCCTCGATCTGCTCGGGCGTCGGCTTGCCCTTGAGCTTCGTCCTCGCCCGCAGCTCGTCGACCTGCGGGACGAGCGCGAGCCAGGCGCGGTCGGCCTCCATGAGGGCGTCGAAGTCGTCGGCCGCGCCCTTGCGCGCCAGGGCGGCGCGGTAGGCGTCGGGCTCGGCGCGGGCGGCACGGATGTCGATCATGCGCGGGAGTCTAGGAAGCTTTCCACGACCTGGGCGACTCCCTCCTCGCCGGCCGAGGGGCAGACCCAGTCGGCGACGGCGAGCACGCGCGGGTGCGCGTTCGCCACGGCGACGCCGAAGCCGGCCCACTCGAGGAGCTCCACGTCGTTCTCCCCGTCCCCGAAGGCGACCGTCCGGTCGCGCGTGAACCCGAGGTGCTCGGCGAGGAACCCGAGCCCGGAGCCCTTCGTCACCTCCGGGCTCGCGAACTCGAGGAAGAACGGCAGCGACTTCGAGATGTAGAGCCGGCCGCCGAAACGCTCCTTCATGCGCGCCTCCAGCCCGTCGAGGACGTCGGGGTCGTCGATCGTCACGAGCTTCGTCGGCGGCGCGGCGAGCCAGTCGGCGAGGTCGCCGACCTGGTGGAGCGGGAGGTTCTGGAACCCGGCGTAGCGCTCGGCCTCCGGCGTCGCCTCCGCGACGAAGAGCTCGTCGTCCACGTAGACGTTGGGCTGGAACCCCTCCTCGCCGAGGGCGGCGATCGTCTCGCGCGCGAGCTCGAGGGGGATCGGCTCGTGCCGCAGGAACTCGCCGGTGCGCGGGTCGGCGACGACCGCGCCCTGGTAGCAGATCACCGGGTCGTCGATGCCGGCCTCCTCCAGGTACGGCAGGACCGAGCGGAACATGCGGCCGGTGACGACGATCACGCGGATGCCAGCGGCATGCGCGCGGCCGATCGCGGCCTTCGTGCGAGCGTGCAGGAGCCCGTCCTCCCAGATCAGCGTCCGGTCGAGGTCGCAGGCGAGGACGTCGACCTCGCGGGGAAACTCGGCTGGGAGGATCAGCCGCGTGCGGTGACGACGTAGGCGGCCACGTTGGCGATCTCCTCTTCGCTCAGCGTGCCGCTGTAGGCCTGCATGCCGCCGCCGCCGTTGGCGATCTGGTCGACCGCGGCGGCGTAGTCGACGCTCGAATCGTCCAGGCTCGGGCCGACGGTGCCGGTGGCGCCGGCGTCGGCGAGCGTGTGGCAGCTCCCGCAGCCCGCCGAGGCGAACACCTCCGCGCCGGCGGCCGGGTCGCCCTCGACGTCGCCGCCACCGCCGTCCTCGCTGCCGGTGGGTACCTCGCCGATCACGGTCTCGGGCGTCGGCGTAGCGTCCTCGGATCCGCCGCACCCTGCAACGGCGACCAGAGCGGCGAGAGCGAGGACGAGCGCGGCGAGCCGGGCCATGGAGCGCGAAGCATACCCGCCCCCGCGGCGGCCAAACCGGTGGTACCGACGAGCAGAACGTCGGTCGGGGAGTCGTTGACGACGAGCGAGACGGCGAGCGCGGCGGCGAGGGAGAGCGGGACGGCGAGCTCCGCGAGCGGCTCCGGCCGGCGCAGGATCTGCACCACGAGGAAGGCGAAGGCCGCGAGCAGGACGAGAACCGCGAGGCCGGCCCACACCGACGCCGTCGCGCGCTCCCAGGAGAGCTCCACGCGCTCGACGAGATCGCCGCCGAGCCCGACGGGGCCGCCCTCCAGGGCGGAGGTGACGTGGCTCGAGCCGCCGGTCGCCGCGTCCAGCCCGATCAGCCCGAGCGCGAGGGCGAGCGAGGCGCCGACCGCGACCGCGAGCGCCCGCCTCCCGCGTCCCGCCAGGAGGACGGCGAGCACGGCGAGCCCGGCGGCGAGCACGATCGCGCCGCCGCCGTCCGCGCCGAAGCGGTTCCCCGCCACGGCGACGAAGGCGAGGAGCCCGGTTCCCGCGAAGGCCGCCCAGCCGAGCGCGGCGTAGAGGAGCGCGGCACCGGCGAGCGCCGGCACGAGCAGCATCGTCTCGAGGAGGTTCGAGAGCCCGAAGTAGCGGGAGTTCTGCGTCGGCCCGAACGGCGACAGGGCGACCGACGGCCCGTCGAGCCCGAGCGCGACGAGGTAGGCCCCCAGAACGCCGGCGAGGAAGAGGCCGAGCGCGAGCGGCGGGCGCAGCGCCCAGGCCAGCAGGGGGCCTCCCACGGCGACGGCGACCACGAGCGCGGTGACCACGGCCCAGAAGCCGGAGACTCCCGCGACCCCGAGCGCGAGGTTGGCGAGGAGAGCGGCCGCGAAGCCGGGGACGGCCGCCGCGGGCGCCAGCCAGACGAGCGCGAGCACGAGCGCGCAGACGACGATCGTCGCCGGGAGGCGCGTGGCGTTGTTGTCGTTGATCCGCGCGTTCAGGTCGCGGAGCTCCGCGACGGCGTCGCCGGCCGGCTCCGAGCCGAGCGCCCCGTCCTGCCCCAGCGCCGTCGGCGCGACGTCGGCGATCGAGACGAGCCCCGGGATCCTCGTCGAGTCGGAGGTGAGGAGGCCCCCGTACCCCGGCCCGACCACGAGGATCGGGTAGCGCTCGTCGTTCGGCTCGAGGCCTCCGTCGGGCAGCCCCACGTAGATCGCGGGGCCCTCCCCGCTCAGGAGCGGCCCGTACCTCGTGTCGACCAGCTCGGGCCCCGAGGGCGCGCCGCCGCGCAGCGAGTTCCGCACCTCGCCGCGGCGGAGCGAGGCCAGGGCGAGATCAGCGCTCGTCTCCGGGCCGGCTCCCGGGTTGAGGAGGCCGACGGCGCCCTCGCCCTGCACCGCCTGCAGGCGGTCGAGCGTGAGGCCCGGCACCACGATCACCTCGTAGGCGGCGGTGCCGGCCGGGGCACTACCCTGCGCCGGGCCGGCCATGAGCGCCATCACCGCGAAAGCCAGCATCGCCGTCCGGGCCATGCCGGGAACTGTAAGCGCGGCCGCGCTTGCGCTCGCCGTCGGGCTCGTGCTCGTCCTCTTCGGCCCGCCGCCCGGCGACCTCCCGGCGCACCTCTACCGCACGGAGCTCGTGCGCGACGGCGTCCTCGTCTGGGACACCTTCTGGTACGGGGGGCACTACCCGCTGCTCGGCTACAGCCCCCTGTACTACTTCCCGGCGGCCCTCGTCGGGAACGACGTCGTCGCGCTCGTCTCGGTCGTCGCGGCGGCCGCGCTCTTCGCCTCGCTGGCCGAGCGCGAGTGGGGCGAGGCGGCGCGCTGGCCCTCCCGCGTCTTCGCGGTCGTCGCCTGCGGGCCGCTCTTCACCGGGACGTATCCGTACGCGGCCGGCCTCGCCGCCGGGCTCGGAGCGCTGAAGGCGCTGCAGGTGGGGC
The DNA here is from genome assembly GCA_035620475.1 of Gaiellaceae bacterium. Lineage (GTDB taxonomy): Bacteria > Actinomycetota > Thermoleophilia > Gaiellales > Gaiellaceae > JAIBJN01. Next base: position 8,316 of record DASPGT010000109.1, read on the forward strand.
GGAAGTGGACCGCGGTCGCGCTCGCCGCGCTCACCCTGGGCCTCTCGCCGCTCGCCTTCCTCTACCTCTGCCTGGCCGTCGCCGCCGCGTTTCTCGCCCGCCGCCCGCGGCTGGATCGAGGCGCCGTCGCCGTCGGCGGGGCGCTGCTCGCGCTCGGGCTCCTCCAGGGCGCCCTCCTGCTCCTCTACCCGGAGGAGGCGGAGTATCCGTGGTTCCGCGCCGAGGAGCTGCTCGGCGTCCTCTTCCTCTCGGGGCTCTGCGTCGCCCTCGCGCTCCGGGCGGAGCGCGGGCGCCTCCTGGCGGCGGTGTTCGGGCTCTGGGCGCTGGGCGCCGTCATCGCGTTCCTCGTCCCCTCGCCGATCGGCGAGAACGTCACGCGCCTGCGCGGGATCGTGCTCCCGCTGGCTCTCCTCGCCGCCGCGGCCGCCGCCTACCGGCCGCGCTGGCTCGCCGGGCTGGCGATCGCCTCGGCCCTGACCTACACGGTCGTCCCGTACATCGGCCCCGGGCTCCACAAGGGCGACACGCGCTCGGCCGAGGAGGAGTTCTGGCAGCCGGCGCTCGATATCGTCGCCGCGCGGGCGACGCCGGACCACCGCGTCGAGGTGGTGCCGACGGCCGACCACTGGGAGTCCTACTGGCTCCCCCGGGCCGGCTTCCCGCTCGCGCGCGGCTGGTACCGCCAGCTCGACATCGCCCAGAACCCGCTCTTCTACGAGGAGCCGCTCGACCCCGTGGAGTACCGCGCGTGGCTGGACGCGCTGGGCGTTCGCTTCGTGCTCCTCCCGGACACGCAGCTCGGCCGGGTCGGGGAGGAGCGGGAGGCCGGGCTCCTGCGCTCGGGGCGGGCGGGGCTCGAGGAGGTCGCCCGCGCCGGGGACGTGACGGTCTACGAGGTGCCGGACGCGGCGCCGATCCTGACCGGGCCCGGCGAGGCGCGGCTCGGGGCGCTCGGGCAGGACCGGGTCGAGGGCGAGGTCGGGGCGCCGGGGACGTACCGGCTGGCCCTGCGCTGGACGCCGACCTGGCGGGTCGAGGCCGGCGACGTCTGCGTGCGGGAGGGGCCGGACGGGATGACGGAGGTCGTCGCGCGCGCGGCCGGGCCGTTCGCGCTGGGGGTGTCGGCGATCCCCAGGGCGCCCGGTTGCCGGTGACCCCCTGGCTAGACTTGGGCCATGAGACGCAAGGCTTTCGGCCGCGACCGCGGGCTCTCCACCCGCCTGTTCCTCACGATGTTCCTCCTGGGCGCGCTCTACGTCGTGTTCTTCGTCGTCATGGTCAACGTCTTCCAGTTCGGCATCGTCCCGATGGTGATCCTGCTGGGAGCCCTGGCCTTCTTCCAGTACTACACGTCCGACAGGATCGCCCTCGCCGCGGCGGGCGCCAAGGTCGTCCAGCCGGACGAGGCGCCCGAGCTGCATGCCATGGTCGACCGGCTCTGCGCCATGTCGGACCTGCCGAAGCCGCGCGTGGCGATCATCCCGACCGACGTTCCCAACGCGTTCGCGACCGGGCGGAGCCCGAAGCACTCGGCCGTCGCCGTCACGCGGGGCCTCTGGAACCGGCTCGAGCCGCGCGAGGTCGAGGGGGTGCTCGCGCACGAGCTCTCCCATATCGCCAACCGCGACGTGGCCGTGATGACGATCGCCAGCTTCTTCTCCATGCTCGCCGCGTTCCTCATGCGCATGGGCATGTGGACGGGGATGATGGGCGGCGGCCGCAACCGCGACTCGGGCGGCGCCCCCGCGATCCTGATCATGATCGCCGTCTCGCTCGTCACGTACGTGCTGAGCTACATGCTGATCCTGCTGATCTCGCGCTACCGGGAGTTCGCCGCCGACCGCGGCGCGGCGCTCATCACCGGCGCGCCCGAGAACCTCATGAGCGCGCTGCAGAAGATCGCCAGCGACATGACCCGCATCCCGCAGCGCGACCTGCGTGAGCTCGAGGGCATGAACGCGTTCTTCATCATCCCGACGAACGTGAAGAGGCACGCCGCCGAGCTCTTCATGACCCACCCGCCGCTCGAGAAGCGCCTCGCCCGCCTGGCCGAGATCGCCGCCGAGATGGGCAGGCCCGTCGCCGCCTAGGGCGTCTTGGGTCTAGGCGACGTCCTCTTCGGGCGGAAGAAGCTCAAGGGCGCCAAGCTCGACCGGCTCTTCGCCCTCTCGACCGCGCAGGTGACGCTCGAGGCCGAGCTCGGCCTGCGGCCGGCGGGGGCCGCGGGGGTCATCTTCAAGTCGCTCTCTGCCGGGGAGTTCATGCGGGCGGAGCAGGAGATCGAGGAGCTCCTGGCCGTCGTCGCGCAGACCTCCGGCTCGGAGGTCCGCCGCCGCCAGGACGCGCTGGGCTACCAGTGGCTCGTCGTCCGCGACCGCGACTTCGAGGATCTCGTCACGGGCGTCCACCTCGTCGCCAGCGAGCTCGTCGCCCACGGCTTCGGCGAGCAGCTCCTCGCCGCGCTCTTCGCCTTCGAGCGCCGCGACGTGGAGCGCTCCGAGTACCTCATCTACGGCTTCAAGCGGGGCGCCTTCTGGCCGTTCGTCCCGACGGGCGACGACAAGGAGCGGGACAACGCGCAGGAGCTGCGCCTGAAGAACGAGCTCCAGGGCGAGCTGCCGATCGAGGAGGACCTGAGCCGCTGGCTCGGCCTCTTCGACGCGCCCCTCGACTAGAGGACGACGCCCGGGGGTACACGATCCGTGCCACATGGTGCTACAGTTCGGTCGTGGCTGCACGCTCCGGGCATCGGTTGAACGTGACCTTGGACGGTGAGCGCGCGGCCAAGCTCTCCCGGCTGGCCGAGCGGACGCATACGCAGGAAGGCACGTTGGCCCGCTCGCTCCTGTCACAGGCCATCGACGAGGCAGACCTCGACGCTCGTCACGTCGTCGAGCTTCTCGACGGTATCCCCGGGGCGTTCGAGCGCGCCCAGCTCGGACTGGAGCAGGCGAAGAGCGGCCGCACGATCTCGCTGGACGATCTCTAGCGCGTGGCGCGAGTCGAGCTGAGCGAGGCCGCGGTCGAAGATCTCGATCGGCTCGTCTGGACGCACAGCCTTCCGGCGGATACGAGAGAGCGACTCGCTCGCTCGCTGCGTCACCTCGAGCGCTTCCCACTGCTCGGTCCGGAGCTCGAAGGGCGATGGTCAGGACTGCGCTTTGTCCTCGGCCCGTGGCGCTGGATGCTCGTTGTCTACGCCTACCTCGAGACCGACGACCTCGTCGCGGTCGTGACCATCCAGGACGGCCGCTCGTCCGGCGCGCCCCGATCCGCAGTTCATTGAGGAACGGCTAGACGCCGCGGCGCACGAGCGGTCGGCCCGGCACCGCCCCCTGCCCGAAAGCGCCCTGGAAGTCACACTTCTGTGTGATACATCCTGTCCCCGGCGAACGTGTCCCGGGGTCAGACCCCTGGCCGTGGCCGGAAAGGACGAGCGAGTGCCCCCGAGGCTCGAGCTAGGCCATGTCCTGGGGTCAGATCTTGCATCGCAGCATCAGCGGGGCTGATGCTCGCTTGCAAGATCCGACCCCACGGGAACGTCCGGGTTCATCAGGATCCTGGGCCGGCCGTGACACTGCGCGCTGACGGCGGGACATGTCCTGGGGTCAGATCTTGCAGCGAAGCACGTGCGCGAATGCAAGATCTGACCCCAGGGGCTGTGACAGTTTCCTGACAGACACCCTGTCTCCGGCGGACGTGTCCCGGGGTCAGACCCCTGGGCGTGGCCTGAAGGGACAGGGTCGCCCCCCCGCAGGGCTCCGAAACCAATCTCCTCGGGAACTCCGCCTACGCCGCTCTGCGCAGGCGCCGCCCGAGCAGGATTCCTGCCACGACGCCGAGGCCGCCGAGCGCCGAGTAGACGAGCCCCAGGTACCAGCCTGGGACGGCTTCGATCTCGGCAGCCTGCGAGATCCGGACGCCGGGCGCAGCCGCGGGAGCGAGGGCCCACCAGCGGCCGACGAGGACGCCGAGGACGATGCCTCCGCCGATCAGCACAGTGGCGAGCTCCATGCCCCCCCGGTATCGGCGCGCTCCGGGGAATGCTGGAGGAGGCCCGCTCTAGCCCGGCAGGTCGGGGATGAGGCCCTCGTCGGAGAAGAGGCGACGCGTCTCCTCCAGCGTCAGGTCGCTCGGGGGGATGACGACGTCCGATGCGCTCAGGTCGTCGTCCGCCAGCCGCTCTCCCTGCGCCTGGACCAGCTGCCACATCTGGTCGAGGACGCGGTCGAGCTCGGGCTCGTCGCCGGCGTCGGCGGCGGCCTGGGCCCGCTCGTCGAGCGCGTTCAGCTGCGCGAGCAGATCGTCGCTCGCCCGGAACTGCCCCTCGCCCATCAGCCTGACGATCACGGCTTCTCCTCCAGCTCCTTTTGGGCGCCGCCGGCGGCCAGCTCGCCCTTCAGCTTCGCCAGCTCCTCGTCGACCTGGCTCTGCGCGGAGATCTGCGCGAGCTCGCGGTCGAGCGAGGTCTCGCCGGAGGTGAAGTCCTCCAGCGTCCCGGACTCGACCAGCTCGTCGACGGCGGACGCGCGCGCCTGCATCTGCTCCGTCTTGTCCTGTGCGCGCTGGATGGCGAGGCCCGTGTCGGCCATCTCCTCGCCGATCCCGGTCGCCGCCTCGCCGATCTTCACCTGGGCCTCCGCGGCCGAGTACTGCGCCTTGATGACCTCCTTCTGGCTGCGGAAGGCCTCGACCTTGGCCGAGAGGCGCTTCTCGTTGGCGATCAGCTTCTCCTGCTGGGCCTCGAGACCGGCGATCTGCGTGTCGAGCCCCTGGAGCTGCTGCTGGGCCACCGTCTTGCGCTCGAGGGCGGCGCGGGCGAGGTCCTCGCGGCCTGCGGCGAGCGCCTTGCGGGCCTGGTCGTCGAGCTTGGGGAGCTCCTGCTCGAGCTTCTGCGTCTGCAGCTCGAGCCGCTTCTTCGCGGTGACGACGTCGGCGACGCCGCGCTTGACGTCCTGCAGCATCTCGAGCTGCTTCTCGTAGGAGTAGTCGAGCGTCACGGAGGGATCCTCGGCGCGGTCGAGCAGCTTCGAGATCCATGCCTTGACGACGTTCGAGGTTCGGCTCATCAGGCCGGCCATGTGCGGAATCAACCTCCCGGTCCGGGTGCGTCCGCCATGCTACCGCGCATGAGGCCCAGCCTCGTCGCCGCGCTCGCCGTCGCCCTGCTTGCGGGCCCCGCAGCCGCGGGAGCGCAGCCGCAGGCCGAGCGCGAGCTGGTGCGCCGCTACGCGCCGGTGATGATGCTGAAGGTCAACCCGGAGCCGCCCTGCTCCCGGAGGGGCGAGCAGTACGTCCCCTCGCCCGTGACGATCACCCTCGGGAACCCGGAGGTGCACCTGCTGCGGCCCCGGAGCCGCGGCGGCTACGAGCAGACGACCAGGCTCGCGACCGCTCCGGCGGCGACGGCCCTCGCCGGCCGCGGGCCCGACTACTACCTGAACCTGCCGGGCCATCCGCGCCGCCCGGGCTGCACCTATGCCCGGGCCTCGGCCCGGCTGATGGACGGGCGCCGGTCGGTCATCTACGCCCACGTCGCCAGGGAGCCCGGGGTTCGCGGGCTGGCCTTGCAGTACTGGTTCTACTACTGGTTCAACCAGTTCAACGACCTGCACGAGAGCGACTGGGAGATGATCCAGGTCGCCTTCGACGCCGCCACGCCGGAAGAGGCCCTCGCGCGCGGCCCCTCGCAACTCGCCTACGCCCAGCACGAGGGCGGCGAGCGGCGCGACTGGGACGACCCGCGGGTCGAGAAGGAGGGGACGCACCCGGTCGTCTACGTCTCCTCCGGCTCCCATGCGAGCCAGTACTGGTCGGCGCTCTTCCTCGGCAACGGCCGGCGCGGCTCCGGGCTCGGCTGCGACGACACGCGCGGGCCCTCGCGCGCGATCCGGCCCACGCCGATCCTCGTCAGCACCTACCCCGCCTTCGACTCGCGTGACGCCTGGCTCACCTACCGCGGCCACTGGGGCCAGCACGAGCCCGGCGTCTCGAACGGGCCGACCGGGCCGAACACGAAGCGCCAGTGGCTGGAGCCGTTCCGCTGGATGGCGAGCCTCCGCACCTCCACGCCCACGGTGCCCACGAGCGACGCGATCGGCGCGCCCGTGACGGGAGCGTTCTGCGGCACCGTCAGCACGCTCTCGAGCTTCCTGAACGACACGTCCTCGAGCCCGCTCGCGCTCCTGCTCGGCTTCGCGGCGATCGCGGCGACGCTCGCGATCCCGGCCCTGCGGACGCGGTGGCGCCCGGTCGTGGCGACCCCGCTTCGGGAGCGGCGCGCGGGCGGCCAGATCGTCGACGCGGCCGGCCGCGTCTACTGGGAGCACCGGCGCGTGCTGCTGCCTGTCGGCCTCGTCGCCGTCCCGCTCGGGGCGGCGGCCGTCGGCGCGCAGGCCCTCCTCTTCCACACGACCGGGCTGCGCCGGGCCTTCGACGCGCTCGAGGACGACAAGGTCGAGGGGTTCGTCGCGCTGCTCGTGGGCGTCCTCACCCACGGCCTCGCGCCGATCCTCGTCGGCGCCGCCGCGACGCTCGTCCTGCGGGAGGTCGACCGCGGCGGCGAGGCCGGCCTGGGCGCCGTCGCGCGCGGCCTGCGGGGGGAGCTCTGGCGGCTCGTCGGGCTCGGGCTCGCGGCCCTGCTCCTCGTGTTCCTCCTCGTCCTCACCGTGATCGGCATCCCCTTCGCGGTCAAGAAGGCCGTGGACTGGGCGTTCGTGCAGCAGGCGGCCGGCTTCGAGGGCCGGCGGGGCCGCGCGGCGTTCTCCGGGAGCACGCGGCTCGTCCGCGGGCACTGGTGGCGGGCGGCCGTGATCTGCTTCGTGCTGCTCCTCCTCCTGGCTCTGACCGGGCCGTTCGTGGGCGTCCTCGTCATCCTCGTGACCGACACGCCGCTCGCCACGATCAACCTGTTCGCCGCGCTCCTGTTCGCCGTCGTGCTCCCGTTCGTGTCGACCGCGCTGACCCTGCTCTACCTCGACCTGGCGGCTCGCCGCGACCGGGAGGAGCCCGCCGCTGGCATGCTTCCCGCCCCATGATCGTCGAGCGCAGCATGGATCCCCGGTGGCTCTCGAACGCCTACGTGGTCGTCGACCGCTCGGGCGGGACGGCGGTCTTCATCGACTCCGGGGCGCCGGTCGAGCCGCTCCTCGCCGCCGTCGACCGCCTGGACGCGCAGCCGACGCACCTGCTCACCACCCACGCGCACGCCGACCACGTGGCCAACCACGCGCTCCTCGAGGACCGCTACGAGCTGCGCGTCTTCGCCTCCCCGGAGGAGGGGATCGAGGGCGCCGAGCCGCTCGGCCACGGCGAGGTCGTGGAGGCCGGCGACCTCCGCATCGAGGCGCTGCGGACGCCCGGGCACACGCGCGGGATGCTCTCCTTCGTCGTCGACGGCGAGGCCGTCTTCACGGGCGACACGCTCTTCACGGGCTCCGTCGGCGGCACGCAGGACGCCTTCGAGGACCTCCGCCGCTCGGTCATGGACGTGCTCATGGGGCTGCCGCACGAGCTCGTCGTCTACCCCGGCCACAGCGAGGAGACGACCATCGGGCGCGAGTGGGACGAGAACCCTTTCGTCCGCGTCTGGCGCGGAGTCGAGCCGGAGGGAACGGAGCGCTGCCACGTCGGCGGCTCGGAGGCGACGCTCGTCGTCTGGAGCAACGACTACGACGGCGGCGGCAAGGGCTGGGTGCGCCTGGCCGACGGCCGCGACCTGATCGTCGGCGGCTCCCGGATCGTCAGGCGCTGATGGTCGAGATCGCCCGCGAGGACGTCGAGCGCTACGCCGAGGCGCACACGACGCCGCCCTCCGACCTGCTCCTCCGGCTCGCCGAGGAGACGCGGGCGGAGCTGCGCTCCCCGACGATGATGTCAGGCCCGGTGGCCGGGCGGCTCCTCGATCTCCTGGTCTTCGCCCTGCGGCCGCGGCGCGTGCTCGAGCTCGGCACCTACAGCGGCTACTCGTCGATCTCGATGGCCTCCGTGCTCCCGCCGGACGGGCACATCGACACCTGCGAGGTCGACGAGGCCCACGCGGCCGTCGCCCGGCGCTACCTCGACGAGGCGGGCCTCGGCGACCGGGTCACGATCCATCTCGGCCCGGCGCTCGAGACGATCGAACGGCTGGAGGGCGGGTTCGACCTGATCTTCGTCGACGCCGACAAGGTGAGCTACCCGGCGTACTACGACGCGCTGCTTCCGCGGCTCTCGGCCCGCGGGATCATGGTTCTCGACAACACGCTCTGGTCGGGACGGGTCGTGGACGACCCCGACGGATCGGACGAGACGCGCATGTTCGTCGAGCTGAACCGACGGATCGCCGCGGACCCGCGGGTGGTCGCGGTCGTCCTCACCGTCCGCGACGGGATCACCCTCCTCCGCCGGGCCTGAGAGCGGGTTGATTCGGCCTGCCGGGTGGAGTACGGTGCCGCTTGACTTGTAACTCCTGCGACGAATCGCGGGGGGCGTCGCGAGGTAGGGAGCGAGGCGTCCACGATGCGAGCAGAGGGCTGGCGCAAGGTTGCCTCCGCCACGTGGCGTGGGCCGCTCGACCCGCAGATCTACGGTGACCTGGAGATCGACGCCACGGCCCTGCTCTCCTTCGTCGAGGACGCGCGGGCGGCCACCGGCGTTCGCCTCACCGTCACGCACCTCGTCGGCCGCGCGCTCGCGCACGGACTGGCCGAGAACCCCGACCTGAACGTTCGCAAGCGCGGCGGCCGCTTCAGCCCGCGGGACGACGTCTCGATCTTCTTCGTCGTCGCCGTGGACGGCGGCAGAGACCTCTCCGGCGTCAAGGTACGGCAGGCCGATAGGAAGTGCGCCGTCGACGTCGCGCGCGAGCTCGCGGAGCGCGCCGGGCGGATCCGGACGGGCGACGACGCAGGCGTCGGCGGCTCCAGGGCGGTGCTCGCGCGGACCCCGGTACCGGTGCTCCGTCCGCTGCTGCGGCTCGCGACCTGGCTGACCTCGGACGTCGGCGTCGACCTGCGCCGGCTCGGCCTGCGCGCCGAGCCCTTCGGCAGCGCCCTCGTCACCTCGGTGGGGATGTTCGGCGTGCAGCACGCCTACGCGCCGCTCTCGTCGTTCTACCGGGTGCCGTTCCTCGCGCTCGTCTCCGAGGTGGCGCCCAAGCCGGTCGTCCGCGACGGCGAGGTCGTCGCGCTCCCGATCCTGACGATCTCGGCCACGATGGACCACCGCCACCTCGACGGCGCCCACGCGGCCCGGCTTGCGCGCAGCGTGCGGGCGTACCTGGAGGATCCGCGCGCCTTCGAGCCCCCGCTCCCGCGCCAGCCGCTGGCGAGCGGGGTGGAGTCGTGAGCCCGGTCACCGCCGCCGAGCGGCCCTGGCTGCGCTTCTACGGCGACGTGCCGGAGAGCCTGGAGTACCCGGAGATCACCCTGTACGAGGCGGTCATGGCCTCGGTGCGCCGAACGCCGGATGCCGTCGCCTACGACTTCTTCGGCACGACCGCGACCTACCGCGAGCTCGGCGAGGAGATCGACCGTCTCGCGGACGCGCTCGCCTCGCTCGGCCTCGGCTCCGGCGACCGCATGACGATCTCCATGCCGACGTGCCCGCAGGGCGTGATCGCCTTCTACGCCGCGATCAAGCTCGGCGCGGCCGCGTCGATGATCCACCCGCTTTCCGCCCCGGCCGAGGTGGAGGGCTTCCTGAACCGCAGCGGCTCGCGCGTGGCGCTCGGGCTCGACGCCTTCTACAAGAGCTTCGGCGACATCGAGGGCGAGACGCCGCTCGAGACGCTGGTCCTCACGCGGATCGGCGACTACCTCTCGCCGGTCAAGCGCGCCGGCTTCTGGCTGAAGAAGGGACGGAAGATCGAGAAGGTGCCGCCCGACCCGCGCGTGCGCTGGTGGTCGCAGCTGATGAAGGAGCCGCACCCGTCCGTCCCGGCGGCCGAGGCGGGCGTGCACGAGCCGGCGGCGATCCTCTACTCCGGCGGGACGACGGGGACGCCCAAGGGCATCCTCCTCTCGCACTACAACTTCGTCAGCGAGGGCCTGCAGGTGCGCGCCTGGATCGGGCTCGGCCCGGACGACACGATCCTGGCGGCACTCCCGATCTTCCACGGCTTCGGGCTCGCGGCTCTCGTCAACGCGGGCCTCCTGAGCGGCTGCCGCCTCCTGCTCGTGCCGACGTTCACGCCGGAGACGACCGCCGAGCTGATGCAGACGAAGAAACCGACGCTGATCGCCGGCGTGCCCACGCTCTACGAGGCGCTCGTGCGCAATCCGGCGCTCCAGAAGGCCGACCTCTCCTCGCTCCGCGCGGCGTTCTCCGGGGCGGACTCCCTGCCGGAGCCCGTGCGCCTCGGCTTCGAGAAGCTCGTCGCGGAGCGCGGGGGCACGGTGAAGCTGCTCGAAGGCTACGGCCTCACGGAGGCGGTGACCGGGATCGTCGGCATGCCGATCGACGAGTCGCGGCCCGGGAGCATCGGCGTCCCCTTCCCGGACACGCTCGTCGCCATCTTCCGGCCCGGCGAGCTCGAGGAGGCGCCGGTCGGCGAGGAGGGCGAGATCTGCGTCTCGGGCCCGGCGGTCATGCTCGGCTACCTCGACGATCCCGGGGCGACCGCGGCCGCGCTTCAGGTGCACCCGGACGGCCGCACGTGGCTGCACACCGGCGACATCGGGCGGATGGACGAGGACGGCTTCTTCTACTTCACCTCGCGGCTCAAGCGGATGATCAAGTCGTCGGGGTTCAACGTCTTCCCCTCGCAGGTGGAGGCCGCGCTGCACGAGCACCCCGCCGTCGCCGAGGTCTGCGTCGTCGGCGTCCCCGACGCGTCGCAGGGCGAGCGGGTCGTCGCCGTCGTCGTGCCGGCGGAGGGCGCGGCGCCCGGGGACGAGCTGTCGCAGGAGCTCATCGGCCACTGCCGCGGCACCCTGATCAAGTGGTCGTGCCCGCGCGACGTCGACTTCGTCGACGAGCTTCCCAAGACGAAGGTGGGGAAGATCGACTTCACGACGCTCGCCCGCGAGGCGGCCGAGCGCCGCGGCGCTTCAGGGTAGGACGGCCGCCTTCAGCAGGCCGGGCGGCGGGTCGGCGAAGAGCCCGGCAACCCCCTCCAGCCCGACCCGGTGCGTGACCAGGCGCTCCCACGGGTAGGCGCCGCTGGCGAGGAAGGCGAGCGCGGCGCGGACGTGGCGCGGCGTGTGGTGGAAGGCGCCGCGCAGGGTCAGCTCCTCGTAGTGGAGGCGGAACGTGTCCACGGCGAGCTCGCGGCCCCCGAAGAAGACGACCGTCCCGCCGGGGCGGACCAGCTCGACCGCGTCGTGCCAGGCCTCGGCCGAGCCGACCGCCTCGATCACGACGTCCGCGCCGCGGCCGTCCCCGGGCTCGGCGCCGAACTCACGCGCGAGCTCGCGGCGCTCCGGCCGGCCCCCGACGGCGACGACCTGCGCGCCCGCATCGCGGGCGGCGGCGCAGAGCATCAGCCCGATCGGGCCGGGGCCGAGCACGGCGACCGTCTCCGCGCCCTCGATCCCGGCCCGCTCGATCCCGCGCAGGCAGCAGGCGAGCGGCTCCACCATGGCCGCGACCTCGGGAGCGAGCCGCGGGGGCACGGGGAGGAGGTTCCGGGAGGCGATGCGCTCCGGGACGAGCAGGTACTCGGCGTAGGCGCCGTTCAGGAAGGGCTGCAGGTTCTCGCAGAGCGTCTCCTCGCCCCGGAGGCACGGCGCGCACCCGCCGCACGGCGCCGAGTTGGCGGCGACGAGGCGACGGCCAGAGGCGACGTCGATCCCGCAGAACTCGTGCCCGAACGGGCTCGGCAGCTCCGTCAGCAGGAGCGGGTGGCCGCGGCGGAAGGCCTTGGCGTCCGTGCCGTCGGTAAGGGCCACCTCGACCTGGACGAGCACGTCGCCCGGCCCCGGCTCGGGCCGCGGCACCTCCTCGACCCGCAGGTCGCCGGGGCCGTGGTAGAGCAGCGCTCTCACGGCGTGAAGACGACCTTGACGGCCTCGCGGGAGCGGTAGAGCTCTAGGCCCTCGGCGAAGCGCTCGAGCGGAAGCGTCACCGCCGGGATCGGGTCGAGGCCGGGGAGGAGGGCCACGGCGTCGCGCAGCGCGGCCGGCGTGGCCGAGCAGGAGCCGGCCAGCGTCAGCTCCCGGCGCAGGATCAGCTCGAAGTCGAGCGGCGCCGGGTCGACGAGCCAGGAGAAGACGAGCAGCGTCCCGCCCGGCTCGAGCGCGGCCAGCGCGCCGTCGAGCCCGGCGTGGGCGCAGAGGACGGCGGCGTCCACCGGCCCGTCCGCCGGCTCCGCCCCGTAGCCGAGCGCGAGCTCGAGCCGGTGCGGCAGCGGGTCGGCGGCCAGCACCTCGTCGCCGCGGCGCACCAGCGTCTGCACGAAGAGGAGCCCGGCGAAGCCGCAGCCGACGACGAGGACGCGCCCGCGCGGCACCCGCTCGAGCGCGCGGAGGACGCAGGCGAGCGGCTCGGCGAACGTCCCCGCCGCGTCGTCGACCTCGTCCGGGAGCGGGACGGTCTCGGCGGCCAGGGCGCGCTCGGCGAAGCCGCCGGGGACGATCGTCGGCGCGGGGAAGCGCTCGCACGTCGTCTCGTGCCCGGCCAGGCAGCGGGCGCACTCGCCGCAGGGGAGGTGGTGGACGAGCGCGACGCGCCTCCCGCCGGCGTCCTGGGCGACGACCTCGTGCCCGAGCACCGTGCCGGCCGCCGCGCGCCCGAGCTTCTGCACGTCGGTCCCGCACAGCCCGCAGGCGCGGACGCGGACGAGCTCCCCGGGGCCGTCCGGCTCCGGCACCTCCCCGAGCGCCGGCTGCCCGGCGGCGTCGAGCACGACCGCTCGCATGGCGCCATGGTAGGGCGCGGGGGCGGGCGACCGCCCCCGCGCCTGGTCGGCCGCAGCTCTAGCGAGCGGCGAGGCCGGTCGTGCCGGCGGGGAGGCCGCCGATCGACCCGAGCGGGTCGAGGCTGCCGTCGCCGTTGACGGCGAAGCCCTGGATCTCGGGGACGCCGCTGTTCAGCGAGTAGAGGAGCTTGCTGTTCCTGGCGAGGGCCAGGTCGAGCGGGCCCGCGCCGGTGTTCGCGGTCTTCCCGTCCGCGTCGAGGAGCGTCAGCGCGCCGTTGGACGCGATCCGGAAGCCGGAGATGGAGTTGCTGCCGGTGTTCGTCGTGTACGTGTAGCGGCCGTTCTTCGTCACGACGACCCAGCAGGCGGCCGTCTCGGTCGTGGCCACGTTGGCCGTGATCGGCGTGATCGTGCCGTTCCCGGCCAGGTCGTAGGAGGAGAGGACGCTGGCGTCCGGGGCGCCGCCGTAGGCCTCCGAGACGATTAGGCGCCCCTTCCTGTCGAACGCGAACCCGAAGGGCGTGACGCCGGCCGACGGCTGGGCGTTCGGCGCGCCCGCGTAGCCGTGCCGCACCTTGTAGGTGACGATCATGTTCGTCGCCTTCTCGGTGACGGCGAGGAACCTGCCGTTCGGGCTGAACTCGACCTGCGCCGGGCCGGGCTGGTCGGCGCTGAGCGGCCGGCTCGACCCGGGCAGCGGGACGAGGTTGCCCCAGAGCGCGAGGAACCCGTGGATGTTCGCGGCATGGGTCGCGTCGCCCTGGTTCACGACGTAGACGATCTTGCCGTGGACGGTGACACTGATCGGCCCGACGCCGCCGGAGGGCTCGACATCGGCCAGGCTCACGTTTCCGTGCCGGTTGACGTGGAGGAGCGAGAGGGTGTTGCTGCCGGCGTTGACCGCGAGAAGCCGGTTCCCGTCGAGGACGATGGCGCCCTGCGAGCCGAGCCCGGCGCCGGTCCCGTTCCCGCCGGTCGCGACGGTCCCCGCCGCCGTGAGCGAGCCGTCGTTCGCCCGGTCGAAGACGGCGACCGCGTTGCCGGACGCCGCGTTCGTGAGCGTGAAGATCGCTCCCTTCCCGCCGGAGGCCATGGCCGGTGCGGCCAGGACGAGGAGGGCGGCGGTCAGGGCGGCGGTGACGACGAGCGTTCTGAGTCTGTGCATCGCTGGTTCTCCTTTCGGTTGGAGCCAGCGCGACGCTACGGCTCAAAGCTTGCGCTCCTGTTGCGCCGTCCTTAGGAGTTGCTTAACGGCGGGGAAGCGTGAACGAGACCCGGGCGCCGCCGCCCGCAACGTTCTCGGCCCAGATGCGGCCTCCCTGCGCCTCGACGAGGCCGTGGGCGATCGCCAGGCCCAGGCCCGCGCCGCCCGTCTCGCTCGTCCGCGAGCGGTCGCCCCGCCAGAAGTGCTCGAAGACGCGCTTCGCCGAGTCCGCGGGGATCCCCTCGCCCGTGTCCTCGACGCTGACGCGCACCTCCCGCTCGAACGGCTCGACGACCACGGCGACGGAGCCGTCGGAGGGCGTGTGCCGGATCGCGTTCGTCAGCAGGTTCAGGAGCACGCGCTCGACCTTGTCGGGCGCGCAGAGCGCGGTCGGGTCGCCGTCGATGCGGGCCGCGAGGGCCACGCGCCGCGCCTCGGCCTCGGCCTCGAGGCCGCCGAGCGCCGAGCGGACGACGCCGGCGAGCGGCGCCTCCCGCAGCTCCAGCGAGAGGACGCCCGCGTCGAGCCGCGCCAGCTCGAAGAGGTCGTCGACGAGGAGGCCGAGCGCGTCCACCTGCTGCTTCAGGGCCGGGACGTAGCGCTCCGGCTCGACGAGCCCGTCCTCGACCGCCTCCAGCATCGCCTTCATCGAGGCGAGCGGCGTCCGCAGGTCGTGGCTCGCCCAGGCCACCAGCTGCCGGCGGGCGTCGAAGAGCTCCTCGACGCTCGCGGCCATCTCGTTGAAGGACGCGCCCAGCTCGGCGAGCTCGGAAGGGCCGTCCTCGGGCGCGCGCGCCGCGAGGTCGCCGCCCGCGATCGCGGCGGAAGCCGTGCGGACGCGCTCCAGCGCGCGCAGGATCGAGCCGCCGAGCAGGCCGGCGGCAGCCAGGGCAGCGGTCGAGCAGGCGGCCGCGACGAGCAGGATCGTCAGGTCGTGCTCCGAGTCGAACATGACGACGCCGGAGACGAGGACCGCCGCCAGCGGGAGCGCGACCGCGAGCAGGCCGAGGCCGGCGAGCTGCAGGCGGATGCTCGGCAGCCGCCTGAGCACGAGCGCGGCGATCACGCCGACGACGAGGGTCCCGAGCGCGACGAGGAGCGCGAAGACGATCACGGCGAGAACCGGTAGCCGACGCCCCAGACCGTCTGCAGGCGCTCGGGCCGCGCCGGGTCGGCCTCGATCTTCTCCCGGAGCCGGCGGATGTGGACGGTGACGGTGCCGGTGTCGAGCGCCGCGGCGTAGCCCCACACCCGGTCCATGAGCTGGTCGCGCGAGAACACCTGCTTCGGGTGGCTCGCCAGGAACCAGAGGAGGTCGAACTCCCGCGCCGTCAGGCGGAGCGTCTCCCCGCGACAGACGACCTCGCGCGTGCGTGCGTCGAGGTCGAGCTCGTCGAAGCTCAGCCGCTCGGCCTTGCCGATGTCCGGCGTCGAGCGCCGCAGCACGGTCCGCACGCGCGCCGCCAGCTCCCGCGGGGAGAACGGCTTCGTCACGTAGTCGTCCGCGCCCAGCTCGAGCCCGACGATCCGGTCGGCCTCCTCGCCCCGCGCGGTCAGGAGGATCACCGGCAGCTCCGAGCGCGCCCGGATCCAGCGGCAGAGCTCCAGGCCGTCGATCCCAGGCAGCATGATGTCGAGGATCACGAGCCCCGGGCTCTCGGTCTCGAGCAGCCGCCGGGCCGTGTCCCCGTCCCCGGCCTCGAGCGTGCGGAAGCCGTCGCGCTCCAGGTAGCGGAGCACGACCTCGCGGACGATCGGCTCGTCGTCGACGACGAGGACGGTGGTGCTCATCTGGTTATTGTGCGGCACATCCCTTACAGGGGAATGAACAGGCGCTCCCGCTACACTATGACCCGCACGGGGCTATAGCTCAGCTGGGAGAGCGCCTGGATCGCACCCAGGAGGTCGCCGGTTCGAGCCCGGCTAGCTCCATTGAAAAAGCCCCGTAATCGGGGCTTTTCGATGCACTAGCGACGTGACGCACCTTATCCGGGCCTCGGAAACGCCACGCCCCACGACACGATCTCCTTGGAGCTGAGCTCCACTGGATTGAGCTTCGCGTCGAGAGAGGCGTCGGCT
>DASPGT010000110.1:0-8087 GCA_035620475.1 Gaiellaceae bacterium
GACCACGATCAGGTCGGTATTCGTCGTCGTCGCACCGCCGCAGGCGGCGGGCACCAGCCCGAACCACAGCTCGCCGGAAGACCTCACCTTCACGGTCGCCTGGGACCCGGAGGTGATCTCAGCGGTGACCTGCTTCGACCCCGGGTCGTACGCACACGACTCAACAGCTGCACCGGCCTGGCCCACCGGCCCGACCAGCGCACCGGCGAGCACGGCGACGAGCGTCGCCCCGGTCGTGAACCGCCGCCAGCTCCTACGAGCACGCACGGTGAACCCCTTCCTCGCCGCAGGAAAAAACTCGGCCAAACCCGACCGTAGCCGCGAACGCGCGGGCAAGGACCGGTCAGGAGTCGAGGAATGGTCTAGTTTCGGACCAGCAGCAGGCCGCTCAGGCCTTCTGCGCGACCGACCTGAGGTCGCCCTCGGCGAACGGGCCCGCCGTCTCGCCGGTGGCCGCGTAGCGGTAGAGAACGGCGCCGAAGGTGGCGGAGGCCGCGCGTCCGACGATGCTGACGACCGCAACGAAGAGGATGCCGATCACCGCCAGGACCCAGCCGGCCGCTGCCGCCCGGCTCGAGGCGACGGCGAAGCCGATGCCCGCGAGCAGGAGGCCCGGGAGGGAGAGCAGGAAGAAGACGAGACCGATCCCGATGGTGCCGGTGATCTGCTCCCCCCAGCGCTCCCGGAAGAGCGAGGCGGAGCGCTTCAGGGTGGCGAAGGGGCCCAGCCCCTCGAAGGCGATCACCGGCACGGCCAGGAAGGTGACGAGCGACCAGGCCGCGCCGCCGACGCCGGCGAGGATCTGGCCGGCCAGCCCGCCGCGGCTTCGCAGCAGCGCGAACAGGAGGTTGACGACGGCGCCCACGAGCGCCCAGCCGAGGATCGGGCCGAGGCGGCCCAGCGCGAAGCGGACGGCGTCCCCGACCGTCGCGTCCTCCCCGTCGAGGACGCGCCCGGCGGCGTGCACCACGGCGACCCCGAAGAAGATCGTCACCGCGTAGCCGAGATAGAGCCCGACGCCGAGCAGGATCCACGCGAGCGCCGAGGGCTCGTCCCCCTCGCTCACGACCGCGGCTGCGAGCAGGGCCGGGAGCGCGACGAGCGCCGCGAACACGAGCCCGAGCACCACGAGAACGACCAGCGCCGGGTCGCTCCGAACCACGACCAGGCTCTCCTTGGCGAGGCGCCACCCGCGCTTGAGTCGCTCCATGGGCGGCGTGAGTGTAGCGTCCTCCGCCCGGCCGTGGCCTACCCTTTCCAGGGAAGATGACGAAACGGACGATCCTGCTGGTCGAGGACGAGGAGGCGATCTCCGAGCCGCTCGCCGCCGCGCTGGGACGCGAAGGCTTCGCCGTGCTCGTGGCGGGGACGGCCGCGCAAGCGCTCGAGCTCTTCGGGAGCCGTCCGCCCGACCTCGTCCTCCTCGACGTCATGCTCCCCGACGGCGACGGGCGCGACGTGCTGCGCCGGCTCCGCGAGGTGTCGCGAACGCCCGTGATCATGCTCACCGCCCGCGGCGAGGAGATGGACAGGGTGCTGGGGCTCGAGCTCGGCGCCGACGACTACGTGACGAAGCCGTTCAGCGCCGCCGAGCTCGCCGCGCGAATCCGCGCCGTCCTCCGCCGTGGCGGCGAGCCGGCCGAGACGGGCGGAACGGTGCTCCAGGCCGCCGGCGTCCGCGTGGACATCGACACGCACGTCGCCACCAGGGCGGGCGAGCCGCTCCACCTGACCGTGAAGGAGTTCGAGCTCCTGCGCGTCCTCCTCGAGAACGCCGGCAAGGTCGTCCGCCGCGACAAGCTCGTGCACGAGGTCTGGGACCCGGCCTGGTTCGGCTCGACGAAGACGCTCGACGTCCACGTCAGCGCGCTCAGGAGGAAGCTCGGCGACGACCCGGCCGCGCCGCGCTACATCCACACGGTGCGCGGCGTGGGCTTTCGCTTCGAGGCGCCGTGAGCTTCAGGGCCCGCCTCGTCCTCGCGGCGGCCTACCTCCTCGCCGCCGTCGTGATCGCGCTCACGGTGCCGCTCGCGCTGAACGTCGACCGGCGCGCGACCTCCGAGCTCGAGTCGGACGTGGTCGCCGACGCGACCCTCCTCTCCGGGCGGGTGGCGAACCTCGTCCGCATCGGCGCGACGGACCGGCTCGCCGCCGTCGCCGGCGAGGCGACGGTCGGGGACGGTGCCCGGACGGTGATCGTCAACGGCAACGGGATCGTCCTCGCCGACAGCGACGGGGCCGCGCCGGCCGGCGTTCCGTTCGCGACCGCCGAGCGGCCCGAGCTCGGGGCGGCCCTCGGCGGCAGCGTCGACGTCCGCCAGCGGCACAGCGACACCCTCGGCGAGGAGCTGCTCCTCGTCACCGTCCCGGTGACCGACCGGGGCGACGTGATCGGCGCGCTCCGGGTCTCGGCGCCGATGGGCGAGGTGGAGTCGAGCGTCCGCTCGAGCTGGCTCGCGCTCGCGCTGATCGGCCTCGCCGTGGTGGGCGCCGGCCTCGTGCTCGCCTGGATCCTCGCCGGCTCCATCGCCAAGCCGGTGGAGAAGCTGCGCGCCGCCGCCGGACGGCTGGGGCGCGGCGACCTCGACGCCCGGGTCGAGCCGGAGGGGCCGAGGGAGATCGACGAGCTCGGCCGCTCGTTCAACCGCATGGCGGGGGAGCTCTCCTCGAACCTGGCCGCCCAGCGGGACTTCGTCGCCAACGCATCCCACCAGCTCCGCACCCCGCTCACCGGCATCAAGCTGCGCCTCGAGGCGATCCGGGCCGAGGGCGGCACCGCCGCCGAGCAGGCGGCGAAGGCCGAGGCCGAGCTCGACCGCCTGAGCGGGCTCGTCGGCGACCTGCTGGCGCTCGCCCGGGCCGCCGCCGACCAGGCGCCCGGGGAGGCGGTCGACCTGGGCGAGGCCGTGCGCGCGGCCGCACGGCGCTGGGCCGAGCCCGCTGCCGAGGCCGGCCACGAGCTCGCGGTCGCCGGGGGGCAGGGCGGGCAGATCTGGGCCGCCCCGCGCGACGTCGCTGACATCCTCGACAACCTCCTGGAGAACGCCGTCCGCTACTCGCCCGCAGGATCCCGCATCGAGGTGGGGCTCGACCGAAACGGCGGCAGGCCGGGCTTCGTCGTCGCCGACACCGGCCCGGGCATCCCTCCCGAGGAGCGCGCGAGGGTCTTCGAGCGCTTCTACCGGGGCGCGCGGGGTACGAGCGCGGGCCCGGGCACGGGTCTGGGCCTGGCGATCGTGGCCGAGCTCGCCGAGCGCTGGAACGGGAGCGTCGAGCTCCTGGACGGCCCCGGCACGCGGGTGCGGGCGAGCTTCCCGCCGGCTGCCGACTCCTCACCGTCCCTTGACCGTTCCTGAAGGATCGGGCTGCTAGCGTCGAGACGGTGAACCGCGCGCGCGTGCTCCTCCTCGCCCTCGCCGGCCTCGCCCTCCCGGCCGGCCTTGCGCTGGGCGTCTACGCCGCCTCGGAGAGCTCGCTGGCAGCGGTGCCGACGGTCGTCCAGGCGCCGGTGACGATCGCGAGCCCGCAGACGACCGCGCCCGTCTCCACCCAGCAGACGACGACGCGCCCGACGACGACCCGCGGCGAAGACGACGACCTCCCGGGCAAGTGCGACGACCCGAAGCACTCCCTCGACCCGGACTGCGACCCGCGCGCCGCCGACGACGACTCGAGCGGCGGCGGCTCGGGCGGTGACGACCGCTCCGACGACGACTCGAGCGGCCACGGCTCGGGCGACGACGACTAGCCCCTCCTCGGCCGAACCGATTCTTTACCCGCCCCTGGGGAGTCTTCACCGCGCCCGGGGGCGCGCTTTTCCCGGGTTTTCCTAGCCTCGGTGGCGTAGTGGAACACCGACGCAGGGAGGGACTCGATGTCCACCTTCATGAAGATCATGCTCGTGCCCGCGCTCGTCGTCGCCCTGAGCGTCGGCGTCGCGCTGGCGGCGAGCGGCGGCGGCGACGACGCGAGCCCGCTCGCCCAGGTCGCCCCGACGACCTCGACCGTCGAGGACGTGACCACCACCCTCGGCACCACGACCCCGGAGGCCGAGGACGTCAGCGGCCCGTGCGACGAGGCCGAGCACGCGAACGACCCGCGCTGCACCGGCGCCGCCCCGGCCGACGACGACCGCGGCGACCGCGGCGACGGCGACGGCCGCGACGACGACAACTCGGGCCCCGGCTCGCAGAGCTCCGGCCCGGGCCACGACGGCGACGACGATGACGACCACGACGACGACCGGGGCGGCCATCGCGGCGGCGACGACGATCGCCACGACGACGACTCGGGCGGCCACGGCCGCGGCGGGGACGACCGGTGAGGCGCCTCGGGCTGCTCGCTCCCCTGGCCGCGGTCGCGCTCGCGGCCGCGGCCTGCGGCGGCAGGGAGGCCGACCGGGCCTCCTCGCCTCCTCCCGCCACGCCCTCCGCGACGGAGACCGCCCCGGCTCCCGCCCAGGAGGCCGACGGCGGCGACCCGCGCGACGGCGGCTTCGAGGTCGCCCTCGGCGAGTGGGCCGTGACGCCGGAGGCGACGGCGATCCGCCCGGGCCGCGCGACCTTCCTGATCGTGAACCGCGGCACGATGCCGCACGGCTTCGAGCTCGAGCGCGAGGACGTCGAGGACGACGCGAGCAAGGTCGAGACCCGCGTGCTCCAGCCCGGCGAGAGCGTCGAGGTCGAGCTCGACCTCGCGGCCGGTGTCTACAAGCTCGAGTGCAACGTCGAAGGACACGACGACATGGGCATGGAGATGCTGCTCGAGGTGAGACCGGACGCGCCGGTGGCCGCGAAGGCGCCGGCGGCCAAGGCCGGGACGGCGGTCGCCGTCGAGGCGTTCGCCTTCTCGCCCGCGGAGGTCACCGCCCAGGTCGGGCAGCCCGTCACGTGGGAGAACCACGACCCGGCCGGGCACACCGTCACCGCCGAGGACGGGTCGTTCGACTCCGGCACGATGGCCCGCGGCGCACGCTACGAGACGACCTTCGACGCGCCGGGCGAGTACCGCTACATCTGCGCGCTCCACCCCGGCATGAAGGGGACGGTGGTCGTCGAGGGCTGAGGCTCGGAGTCGACAGGGCGGGTGCGGTCGGACAGACTGTCGGGTGAGAGACCATGAGCTCGAAGCCCGACGAGGCAAAGGCCGGTCTGATCGAGAAAACCGTCGAGCACGCCCACGCGAAGCTGCCGGGCGAGCAGGCGGCGCGTCTCGAAGCCTTCATCCGCATCT
The DNA here is from genome assembly GCA_035620475.1 of Gaiellaceae bacterium. Classification (GTDB taxonomy): domain Bacteria; phylum Actinomycetota; class Thermoleophilia; order Gaiellales; family Gaiellaceae; genus JAIBJN01. The sequence goes on from DASPGT010000110.1 coordinate 5,233, forward strand.
ACTACGGCGCCGTCGCGGCGGAGGACCTGCTGGAGCGCACCGTCTCCGACCTCTACGGCGCCGCGCTCGCCCATCTGAACTTCGGCATGCGCCGCGCTCCGGGCGAGTCGAAGGTGCGCGTGTACACGCCGCAGCTCGAGGAGCACGGGTGGGCGTCCACGCACACGGTCGTCGAGATCGTCCACGACGACATGCCGTTCCTCGTCGACTCGGTGGGCATGGAGCTGAACCGGCTCGGGAGCGGCATCCACCTGATCATCCACCCGGTGGTCAGGGTGCGGCGCGAGGCCGACGGGCGGCTCGTCGAGGTCCTGCGGCACGACGCCGAGGCGGCCGACTGCGCCCTGGAGTCGTTCATCCACGCGGAGATCGTCCGCGAGACCGACCCCGAGCACCTGGCGCGCGTGAGGGCCGGGCTCGAGCGGGTCCTCGCGGACGTGCGCGCCGCGGTCGAGGACTGGAAGCCGATGGTGACACGCGCGCGCGAGGTGATCGCCGACCTGGACGCGAACCCGCCGCCGGTCGGCGAGGAGGAGCTCGCGGAGTCGAAGGCCCTCCTCGAGTGGGTCGTGGACAACCACTTCACGTTCCTCGGCTACCACGAATACGACCTGATCGAGGAGAACGACGAGGACGCGCTCCGCCGCGTGCCCGGAACCGGGCTCGGCATCCTGCGCGACGAGAGCGGCGACCACGGCGTCGTCAAGCTGCCGCGCGAGGCGCGGGAGATCGCCAGGGCGAAGGACCCGCTGGTGCTGACGAAGGCGAACTCGCGCGCGACCGTTCACCGGCCGGCCTACCTCGACTACGTCGGCGTGAAGCGGTTCGACGAGGCGGGCGAGGTCGTCGGCGAGCGCCGGTTCCTGGGCCTCTACACCTCGACCGCCTACAGCGCCCGGCCCGACGAGATCCCGCTCCTCCGCCGCAAGGCGCGGCGCGTCCGCGAGCGCTCGGGCCTCCCGCCCGGGAGCCACGCCGACAAGGCGCTCGTCGAGCTCCTCGAGACCTTCCCGCGGGACGAGCTCTTCCAGATCTCGGACGACGACCTCTACGAGATGGCACTGGGCATCCTCCACCTCGGCGAGCGGCCCCGCGTCCGCCTCTTCCTGCGGCGCGACACGTTCGGGCGCTTCCTCTCCTGCCTCGCCTTCGTGCCGCGCGACCGCTTCAACACGCAGGTGCGCCAGGGAATCGAGGCGATCCTCGTGGAGGAGTTCGACGGCACGAGCGTGGACTACAACGTCCGGCTCTCGGAGTCCGTCCTCGCCCGGCTCCACTACGTGATCCACACGCGCGCCGGCGCGCCGGTGCCGGACTTCGACGTGCGCGACGTCGAGGCCAGGATCGTCGAGGCGACCCGGTCGTGGACGGACGACCTCTACGACGCCCTCGTCGACCAGCTCGGCGAGGAACGCGGGACCGAGCTCTTCGCCCGCTACCGCGACGCCTTCCCGGCCGCCTACCGCGACGACTTCTCGGCGCTGGCGGCCGTCCTCGACATCGAGCGCATGGAGCGGCTCGACCCGGAGGGCGACCTCGCCCTCACCCTCTACCGCCCGCTCGAGGCCGCGGACGACTTCTTCGTCTTGAAGCTCCTCCGCTCGGGCCGGCCGATCCTCCTGTCAGACGTCCTCCCCCTCCTCGAGGACCTGGGCGTCAAGGTCTACGACGAGCGCCCGTACGAGGTCACGTGCCCGGGCTCGGGGACGGCCTGGATCTACGACTTCGGCCTCACGAACGAGGACGGCCCCATCGACCTGGACGTCGTCGGGGAGGCCTTCAAGGAGGCCTTCGCGCAGGCCTGGCGCGGCGAGATCGAGGTGGACGGGTTCAACCGCCTCGTCCTGCGCGCCGAGCTGAGCGCGCGGGAGGTCGCCATGCTGCGCGCGCTCGCCCGCTACCTCCGCCAGACCGGGAGCACCTTCAGCCAGACCTACATGGAGGAGACGCTCGCCGACCACGCGGCCGTCACCCGCAAGCTCGTCGACCTCTTCCGCCTGCGCTTCGACCCGGCACGCAGCGGCGAGCGGGGCGAGGCGGCCGAGTCGCTCGCCGGCCGGATCGAGGCGGAGATCGACGCGGTGCCGAGCCTGGACGAAGACCGTATCCTCCGGGGCTTCCTCCGGCTCGTCGAGGCGACGCTGCGGACGAACTGGTTCCAGCGGGGCCCGGACGGGCGCTCGAAGCCGTACATCTCCTTCAAGCTCGATCCCGCCCGCGTCCCCGACCTGCCGCTCCCGCGCCCGCGCTACGAGGTTTGGGTGTACTCGCCGCGGACCGAGGGCGTGCACCTGCGCGGCGGCGCCGTCGCCCGCGGCGGCATCCGCTGGTCGGACCGGCGTGAGGACTTCCGGACGGAGGTGCTCGGGCTGATGAAGGCACAGATGGTGAAGAACGCCGTGATCGTCCCGGTCGGCGCCAAGGGCGGCTTCGTCGTGAAGCAGCCCCCCGCCGACGGCGAGGCGCTGCGGGAGGAAGTCGTCGAGTCCTACCGGACGCTCATGCGCGGCCTCCTCGACCTGACGGACAACATCGCCGGCGGGGAGACCGTGCCCCCGCCTGACGTCGTCCGCTACGACGGGGACGACCCGTACCTCGTCGTCGCGGCCGACAAGGGCACGGCCACGTTCTCGGACATCGCGAACGGGATCGCCGAGGAGTACGGGTTCTGGCTCGGGGACGCCTTCGCCTCGGGCGGCTCCGCCGGCTACGACCACAAGGCGATGGGGATCACCGCCCGCGGCGGGTGGGAGTCCGTGAAGCGCCACTTCCGCGAGCTCGGCGTCGACGTCGGATCCACCGACTTCACCGCCGTCGGCATCGGCGACATGGCCGGGGACGTCTTCGGGAACGGC